>NZ_JBQMTM010000006.1:0-184343 GCF_053470325.1 Colwellia sp. MEBiC06753
AAGTCTTTCACATTCAAAATGTTAATGCCTATCACAGCAGGCTAAAAGCATGGATAGGACGGTTTCATGGAGTCGCCACAAAGTACCTTGATCATTACCTTGGTTGGTTCAGGTATATGGATGCTCCAGGAAACCTTAATGAAAACAAGCTATTTCGCATTCAACAACAGTTAATGGGAACATAGCCATTATTAATAGTTGCGAGTTTATAATAAATTTGATCATTACATTAGGACATAACATTAGTTATTTGACAGCTTCGCAGATGAATTATTGTAAGTACTGAAAGCTAATCATTTAGTTGTGAGATAGTTTGCATTTCATTGCTATATCTTTATATTGGTAGAAAAGTGTATTGAATGGATATAAATAGATGGATTTTCAAAGACCTACCACGTTCAAACAAAGCCTTCACAATGCTTTCAAAGACAGTATTAAGTGCGCATTGTATAGCACTAACCCCATTATTGAGCTTTTAGAAGAAACGTTTTATCAAGAACAGGTTAAAGACTCACCACATGGTTGCTACATGCCTGTTCCATTCCCTACTGGCGTGGGAAAAACATACAACACCCTATCATTAATCATTAAAGCCGTACTTGATGACATCGATAACGAGCTCACTCAAGGGGAAGACTATCAACCTAGAACAATCTACTACATTACTAACTCGGTTGATAATGTTTCAGAAGCCTATAAAGATTTAATAAAGCGCGTTAATAGCTCGACTCTATTTGACGACACTCAAAAGGCTATCCTTATAGATAGCTTCCTATATGCACCTTCTAACTCACATTCTTTGCTAGAGTTACTTAAAGATGACAGTAACGTATTAGAAAAGATATTGAAGCTGTTCGACGTAGAAAAAAATGCCACTCTAATGAATAGCATAGATCAATTGAAAAGTGAGCAAACAGTACTTAAGGTAAAGCTATCACCTATTCAAAAGAAGACACTTACAGCCCGTATTAATGACTTTGCAAGTGAATGCTACTCGAGTTTGATAAGGCATATTCAAAAGGTTCAACTGGGTGATACTCCTGTCTCCTTGTCAGACGGTAACATCAAACTACTTAGTAAGTTGATACCCGGTATCAAAATAGAAACGAATCAAGCTCGCGTTGTATTCATGACAACTAAGAAGTTTCTATTTGGTTTACAGCAATCTAAAGGTAAATTCCATCCTGTAAGGCACTTAAGTGGAGCTATGCTATTCATAGACGAAGTAGATAGGCAACATCAAGAAATTCTAGATCACTTAGTATCTTCAAATGACACCGACTTGCTATCGACGTTAAGAACCATTCATTCTAACCTTAAAGAGCAAAAGTTGTGTACCAAGTCTCAGTATGAGGGTATCGAGGAGATGTTCGAAGAGTACCTGGATAAGGTAAAGAGCTTCTTCACAAAGTGGTCTCTTCAGTACTCATTTGACATTGATGCAAGTGCGATTGAAGACGATAAACAAGTATTACTCTTTAGTGACAAGCTTACGACTCACAACACAAGTGTAAAGGGCAAGTTAGGGTTGAGTTTAAACGATGAGAACCAACAGCATGAAATTGCTCTAAGAGGCCGCTTTAAAGACCGGGAAGAGCACGACTTTCCAAAGTTCCTTGGTGGGCTTGAAAGGTTAGTAAACAGAACCTTTCACTCACTAGTTGAAAAAGCAGAAGAGCGATATCGGGAGAATATGGTAGGAGTTCTTTCTGAGGTCGAGCTAAGACAGCTAACATCATCTCAAGCTATTGCGAGTATTTTAGATCAACTAAATTTACATGGATTACGCCACCAGCTAAATCAGCAATTAAATTATTTAGTTGGTCGTCAAATAGGGGCACGTCGAAGCGCTGCAAATTATCATACGCGAGGAATACGCATGATAGAAATAGATCGTTTACCAGAAGCCCAAGACTCTGTCATATTTAAACACCAAGGCTTTAATGTATCACCTACTGGGATGCTAGCATCATGGGTTGAGTCTGGTTGCTGTATCTTGGGAATTAGCGCGACAGCGGAGTGCGACTCAGTCATCCATAATTTTGATAATAGATACCTAAAGAACAGTCTGAATAACAGGTTCATACAACTATCACCGTCTCAACGCAGCTCAATTCATGATTATTACGATATGGAGCGAGACTACAGTGGAAAAGGGGTTTCCGTCGTTCCAAGTGGAGTAGAGCAAAATTATGCCTTTATCCGAGACCTAATCGGAGAATGGAATCCCAGTGCTAAAAATAGAGAGTTGCTTTATCGGAAGCTATTTCAATGCGAAGAGAGGGAAGTAGAGTTCTGCTTAAGTTGGCTTAGCAAGCTTTGTTTGGCTATTCAAAGATTTGCAGAGTGTGATGGAAACCGTTACATGCTTGGCATGTTAAATCGTAATATAAAGCCGAGTATTCATCCTTTTCTTACGTGGTACGGAGAGAAGCTCGAAAAGACGTTACCTATTTCAATAAAGATAGTAAGCGGCATCAATGCTTCTTTCCTTAAACAAGGCTTATTTGAAAAGGAAGTAATCGAACATCTAGAAACTTGTTCAGACAAGGTGGTTGCACTAACTTCTTATCAAACAATGTCTTCTGGGAAGAACCCCGACTATAAATTTAATCCTAAATTAGAAGGCAGTAAGTTAATTCATGTTGGTCATCGTAACAGTGATCGAACTGATATTGATTTCATGTACCTCGAAGAACCAACCCATTTAATATCTGTCGAAGGTAAACCTGAAACTCGCACAAGTGATCGATTGCTACTTTTAAGTTACGGTATGGCACTTCAAGAGTCGGGTGTACTCACATTAAATCAAGCGAGCGCCTGGGCACACAATGTAGTAACTCACGACAGCCCCCACAATTTATGCCGAGAGCTAAAGAATAAATTCTATAAAAAAGACTCTGATGATTGCCTAAATGCAATCTATAGGATCATTGAGCAAGCTGTAGGTAGAGCCGCTCGTACAGAGATGAAAAGGCAAAATATTTATATAATTGCCGATAATAGGCTACTGCAGCTTCTTGCCAACGATGAACGAGATACGGCTCTATTCTCTCACGAATATCGCAGTATCGTGAGCTACGCTAAAGAAACCTTTAGTTGGGCAACCCCACCGGTCGACAGGGCTTCAAGGCGTCGACAAAACCTTGCACTGTTGCACTCAGATCGTTCGCTAGGCGCAATCAACCGAATGTTAAGCCTCATTAATTCAGAACCAAGCATCGAAAACATTAAAGCTTGGCAAGACCTTCGTTACCTTGCATTAAAAGAGCCTGCAGCTGTTAACGCCCCAACATATCTTGAATATTACGTTCAATCAAATGATCCAAGTGGCTATAACTACACACCACCAACTGAAGAATGGAAAACCAACGAGTATCGATTTTTTGAGCAATCTATTGCGCCTATAAAACGTGTAAGTGAGGCAAGCTCAATGCTTCCAATTTTTATGCGTAACGATACCGTTAAGGGATATTTTGAACATCATGGTTATTCAACGCAATGGCCTAAAAATGCACAATTCATGCTATCACCACCAATGTTCATAAACATCTATTTAGGAGCGATTGGAGAGGAAGTCGGTAAAGCTATCTTACAAGACCAAGGATTTACATTTGAACAACTCCCAATTGAACACTTTGAAGTACTCGACGAAATTATCGCTCTTGGAGAGCATAAAGCATTAATTGATTATAAACATTGGGATCTTACTTCTTGGCGATCATTATCAAATGAAGAGCGTAAAAAGGTCATGAATAAATTTAGTGATAAATTATCAGCCCTTCACTTAAACAAGCTAGTTATCTGCAACATGTTAAGACAAGGTGATGAACCAATCACATATTTTGATTCTAACTTTAATCCAATGTCGAGCTATATGGACTCATCCATCATAGTCATTCCTAACTTGGTCAATGATCATGACGGAAGCATTGATTGTGAAGCTATCGAAGCCCTGTCGCGCTGGATAGGTACTAAATAAGGAATAGAATAAGTGTCAGAACACGTTTTAGTTAATCGTATTGATGTTGAGTTTAATGGCTCTGCAATAGACTCCGATTTTGATTTTTACAATGTTAAGTGTGACCTAAAGGGCAAAAGCAATTACGGAAAAGTAATCAACAAGATATACAAGTACGTAAAACCACTATCTATGTGCCGTATAAAAGATGGCTATACTGTAATGCTTAATAAAGGAGTCAAGCACTCTTTAAATGATCATCACTACTCAGTCATCCCTCAACACCCCGATAATATACCAGTTAGCACTAAAGCTAAATTACTGATAGGTGCTTTACCTGTAATACAGTCGGAGTCCCGAAACTATAGTGAAGGTGTGGGGCTATATTACCTTGCTGATATCGAGACAATTCGTAATGTCGATGTATTGAGAACATATGAAATTAAAATCGAATGGGAGCAACAGAAGCATTTAGTACTCGGTATCAGCTCAGCAACGTTTACGCCCGTTAGCTACCACACTAATAGTGAGGGTGAGCTTTATAACGACTGTAGGCATTTACCTAGATTCAACTTCGACCACTGGACTCAAGAGCTTACTCGCTCAGGTCAAGGAGAGTATATTCGAAAGAAGCACCGTGATAAGAACATGGTAAGCGAAATGGTATCGTTGGATACAAAAAATCCTAGCAAGTTTATGCGATCAAAGATGGGTGTACTTGCTACTTTTATGGAAGACGTTAAACGACACCTATCTTCTTATCTAAGTTTTCGATTTGAAACTATTTCACCTGAGTATCGTGTAAAGTTTAAAGATAGAGACGTGAAGTTTGCCTACACTGCAATAAACCAGCTACTTTCCAAACACACGATTAATGTCATAAATCTAACAGAATGCGATATATCTGAGCTTCTGAAGAAGCTAGAGGATGAAAAGTTTACTTTTACACAGTCTACTACTATTGCTGCTGGCGCTTTAAATCTCGCTATACATCACGACAATGAGTATTGCGAATCCAAGCAGATAGAAGACCCTTATAATTCGTTGCATGCAGATAAAAATACCGTTATTCAGTCAGCATATCCAGAAACCCTTATAAGAAAGGGCAAGCTGTCGCAATCAGAGTATGAAGCTTGTAAGAAAGAGCTATATGTAAAGCTCGAAGCAGCATCTAAAGAGCTTAAATTCATAGCCCCACCTGGTAATTGGCTGTTTGTTGTTTGTAATGGGAATGAAAGAATGGAGCGGCAATACGATACGTTGAGAGTATCTGATAGGAAACTATACTTCTCACAGCTTGACGAGGATAGCGCTCAAACACAATTCCTTTTAGACTTTCCAAGGCAGTTAGTCAATGGAGAGCATGCAGTTGTCGATCTAGACTCGGGCGAACCATATATTTTTGAAGATACAAAGTATGTTGCTCTGCCTCAATATCAAGAGCTAGCCAGTGTTATGAATGAACTAACTACAGGATATTCAAACGGTATAAAACGAGACTGGATTGAAGAGTTTCTCCTTCTACTTGATAAAGAAGAAGTTCATCTAGCGAACCCTGAACTAGTCAAAAGCCGATTGACAATATTACTTTCTAAGCACCCTAGTTTATTGACGTTCTACAAAGAAGACATATTCAATGATAAAGAGAATAAGATAACGTACAAAGGAAGCTTCCAAACCTTCTTCGATTGGATACTAACTGAGAAAGGGCTTCGCTTAGCCGCATCACTGAAAGGACAAGATAAAGGCTTGATCGAGTCCTCCCTAGGTCTATTCTACAATGCTCAAGAGCAACTCTACTTTATAGGCGATAAAGACAACGTAAAAAGCATACCTAGATTCTGTCGAATTAGACGCATTCTTACAGATGCTACTGAAGTACCAACTGAGCTACTTCAGATGATGGAGGTATTTCATATTCGTCATAAACAGGCAACTGTGTACCCATTTCCTTTTAAACATTTAAGGGAGATGTCGAAAGGTTCCACAACTTCTAATTCCTAAACTATTACTAGCTTGAGAGGAGTTTGAAACAGGAGCGTTTTTACGGAAATTTATTCTCGAATGATTTAAAGTTCGCAGAAATAATAAATTATTTTCATTACCTAAATGAAGATACAAATTACATAACGATGCATAAAACTAAAGGTTCTGGCATAGACAATGTAATCGTGGTGCTGGATGAATATTCTTGGTCTCAAAGCTATGATTTTAAATCTTTTTACTCTGACTGCTCCTCGGAAAACAAAAAATCAAATACTCAGAAGCTGGTTTATGTTGCATGTTCTAGAGCAAAGAAAAACCTGAGATGTATTCGGATAGTTAATGATGCTGAAGAAGAAAAGGAGCTTTTAAAATTCTTCTCAGGCTTTCCTGTTACAAAATTTGATTACTCTCTTGCCGTAAGTGCTTAGTTTGTCGGTGAAAATTTAATTTTGATATTGCAAATGGTTGATTAAAGATGAGCATATGTACGGTTGAAGAGTGCGGCTTACAGGGTGAATATTATGGAAAATGCGCCTGCATTGCTCTAAAGGTGATTATCAATCGGACAAGCATAGTGGGTTACTAGTGTTATGTGTTTATTTATCAAATGTTTGTATCTTTTTATCTACTTCCTCCGTCACATGATACTTAAATGATGTAGTACAGATTGTGGTACAAGATGTTTTGAAATATTTATATTTCATTAAAATACATGGTGTTATATTGTTTTGTTGAGTCCCGCCATCACCAATAGATTGATAAAGGGCTGTAATAATACAGCCTTTTTTTATTGCCTGCATTTTATTAAAAGCGTCCTCTTTCCGCATCCTAATACAGTAATCAAAATCCCTATATTTAAGATAATAGAAAATACTCTTAGCTACTATTTATAATGTCAGGCATTGCAGCGCCATAACGGTTAATTCAGTCGCGTTAATCAGGAAGCTAATGTGTAGGTGTGTATAAAAGCTTTTGTCTGCTTTACATCCATATGAGAGGCTATTACTTAAGGCTTTATGAAAGTTACTATGTAAAAAGGAGAACGTTTTTCGGCAGTGTTAGGGGCGGTAGATAGTGTTCTCTATTTTGGTGTTAGCTAACATGCTTAGAATCAAAAGTTAAAAATCAGAACTCTATTTGAATGTTTAAGTTCTGATTGTGCAGTTGGCTATATCAGCATAAATGCTGTGGCGAGAATGAGCGCAAATATATTTTAAATTAAGAGTTATGTCGGTGTTATGAATTAAGCGTTAGGCCGTCGGCGTAATCAAGAAAATCTAGATTGAATGAGGTAACTTAATTAAAAGCTAGGGTAACTCTATTTTAAAGGGCTTGTGGTGACTTTTTCTGAACTTTATGACTTGTCTTTGGTTTGGCTTGAAAAACAAAAGTCACCTACTATGAGGTGACTTTATGCTGTTTACTTAGGTGATAGATTAGTCAGTTGGTGATTAGTCAAAGTAAACGAATTTAATCACAAATAAGGCTGCCAGAATTAATACGCTAGGCGATAATTCTTTAAACTTACCTGAGAAAATTCTTACGGCTGCATAACTAATAAAGCCAAAAGCAATACCGTCAGCGATTGAAAAGGTCAATGGCATAGTAATACAAATTAATGTTGCTGGTACCGCGTCGAGCAAGTCATCCCATTCAATATGAGCAAGGCTTGATAGCATTAGCACAGCAACAAAGAATAGAGGCCCAGCGGTGGCGTAAGCTGGCACCATTCCGGCTAATGGCGAGAATAGCAAGGCTAGTAAAAATAGTACGCCTACCACTACGGCAGTTAAGCCGGTTCTACCACCTGCGCTTACACCTGCTGCGCTTTCAACGTAACTGGTCGTGGTTGATGTACCCAACATACTACCGGCAATTGTCGCCGTTGAATCAGCTAATAGCGCTTTATCTAAACGTGGCAAATTGCCATCTTTGTCTAATAAGTTTCCTTTTTGCGCGACAGCAATCAATGTTCCTGAAGTATCAAACAAGTCGACGAATAAGAATGCAAAAATAACGCTGATCATGCCAATTTCTGTGGCACCAGCTAAGTCTAATTGCATAAATGTAGGGGTGATATCTGGCGGTGTAGAAATTAAACCGTGATATTCGATATCACCGATTAAGATGCCGATGCCAGTAATAATTAAAATGGCATACATTACCGCACCGTTATAGCCTCTGATCACCATAGCGACAATTAAGAATAAACCAAGTGCAGCCATAATTGGTGGTAAGGTAGTAATATCACCTAGGTCAACGAAAGTGGCTGGGTTGTCAACTACAATACCAGCGCTTTTTAGCGCAATAAACGCAAGGAACAAGCCGATACCAGCTGCAATACCTGAACGTAGTGCTTGAGGAATGCTATTAATTAGCCATTCACGGATACGCATTAAACTTAAAATAACAAATACAATACCGGATATACACACGCCGCCTAATGCTACTTGCCAGCTATAGCCCATTTCTAATACAACGGTATAGGTGAAAAATGCGTTTAGGCCCATACCTGGGGCCAGTGCAATTGGGTAGTTAGCGATAAAGCCCATCACGAAACAACCAATGGCAGCGGCTAAACACGTGGCAACAAATACAGCTCCTGCATCCATACCTGTATCTGACAACATGGTTGGATTAACAAAGATGATGTAAGCCATAGTTAAGAATGTGGTTACACCGGCCATGATTTCTTGTCGAACATTGGTGTGATGCTCTTCAAGCTTAAAGAGTTTTTCAATCATAATATATGGTTTCTATTATTGTTGGTTGCCTGTTAATACAGGCTAAACTAAGTGTGAATTTGTCTGTAAATTAAAAAACAAGCGTTAACTATACGTTGGAAACGTCAATGATTAAAGAATCATCAATATTGGTTGACGAAATAGTCTCTTTACTATAGTCATAAGCTTTACGTGACTCACTTCGGTCAATCGGTAAGTTAATAAAGTCAAATAACTCAGTATCTGCTAATTGGCTTGGGCTGACATTCTTGATGGCATTAAAAATGTTTTCAATACGGCCAGGTGCTGAATGCTCCCATGAATTGAGCATGGCTTTGATGTTTTGACGCTGGAGGTTTTCTTGTGAACCACATAAATTACAAGGGATAATTGGAAACTCTTTTAGTTCTGCCAATTCAATTAAGTCTTTCTCGCGGCAATAACTCAGTGGGCGAATGACCGTATTGCGGTTGTCGTCTGCACGTAGCTTTGGCGGCATTGCTTTTAATTTAGCACCGAAAAAAATATTTAAAAATAACGTTTCTACGATATCGTCCATATGGTGACCTAAGGCTATTTTAGTGGCACCAATTTCTTCAGCGAATGAATATAAGGTGCCACGTCTTAACCTTGAACATAAACCACAAGTGGTTTTACCTTCTGGCACCTTTTGTTTAACAACCGAGTATGTATCTTTGTCGATAATGTAGTAGGGAATATCAAGTGATTCAAAATACTCAGGCAAAATATGGGCAGGAAAGCCTGGTTGCTTTTGATCTAAGTTAACGGCAATAACTTGAAAATTAATGGGAGCGGCTTTTTGTAAGCTCAATAAAATATCAAGCATAGCAAATGAGTCTTTGCCGCCACTAATAGCAGCCATAATAACATCGCCTTCTTCAATCATATTGTAATCGGCAATTGCCTTACCTACTTTACTACGAAGACGTTTTTGCAGTTTATTCGCTTCATAAACCGCTTTTCTGTTATCTATTTCAGCCATACCCAGAGAACTACATTAATAAATGGGCGCGTATTATAAAAGGAAAGGGCAAATTTAGTAAGCAAAAAATAACCAGCGCTGTCAATTTAAGCGCTGGTTACATTAGTTATTCTGATGAGGGGAAATAACCTTAAGGTTAATCTTGTAGTGGAGATTTATATCCGGCTGGTTTTAATGCTAAAACATCACAATTTAATTTGTCTATTACATGTTCGGCAGTATTGCCAATTAGTGCTGCTGACAAACCTGTGCGGCCGATCGTGCCCAGAATGACAAGTTCTGCGTCTAGTTCTTGCGATAACGCTTCAATGGTATCTTCCGGTAAGCCTTCTTTAACATGTGTGTTTGCGACATCAATACCAAATGCATTTGCATGTTTTTCCATGGCTTGTTTATGATGCAATAACATAGTGTCGTTATATTGGCTGGCATCAAACTCTGGTATTTCAATTGCAATATTAACTGGCGTGCCAGGGTAGGAGTTAACTAAGTGAACATTAGCGTTCATCAGGCCTGCAAGGTGCTTGGCCTCTTCGGTTATGATGTTATTCAGTGATTGGTGTTCTTGCTCGTCACTACCAACATTAACCGCCGCTAAAATATTGCCATTGTCTGGCCAAGAATGCTCTTTTACTAACAGTAACGGGCAAGGGCATTTACGTAATAAATGCCAATCGGTTGGCGTAAAAATAACTGATTTTAATTTATCGTGCTCATGGGTGCCTTTAATGACAATATCAAATTGATGCTTAAGCACTTGATCTATAACCGCTTCAAATGGGCGGTTATGCCAGACTACATCAATGGTAATATTGTTTTGTTGGGCGTTAAGCGACTTGATCTGCTCTTCAATCCACACCTTGCGATCATTGATCACTGTTTGTCGCATCGCATCACGTTCATCACTTGATAACATCGTGGTCATTTCATAGGAGAAATCAAAAATGCTTAGAAATGCCGTTATGCTTGCACCAGTTTTGCTGCCTAGTTCAATTGCTCGGCTCAGTGCTTTTTGATCTTCTGTTGTTGGATCAATTACAACAAGTATTTTTTGATACGTTTCCATTTATGCCTCGTTTGCCACATTGTTGATTTAAATAGTTTGCCCGCTATTGGCAATTAATTATTTGTTTTAAATCAAAAAATGCATTCGTTACATTATGACTAAAGCGCTATATTATGACTAAAGCATAGTATGGAAATATGATGATTTAAAGTGGAGGTTGACACCTTACTTTTATTTTTACTTCAATAAGGCGACTTCATTTAACTTATCAATATCATTTAAGGTAATCAGTTTACCATCGACATTGATTAACCCTTCTTTATGAAAACGATTTAATAAGCGGCTTATGGTTTCTACGGTTAAACCAATATAGTTACCAATATCACCTCGGGTCATGGTTAATCGAAATTCTTTTGGCGATAGGCCACGCGCTTTATAACGAGTGCTCAGAGTTGCTAAAAAGGTGGCTAGTCGCTGCTCGGCATTTTTGCGATTAAGTAACGATAACATTTCTTGATCAGTTCTGATCTCATTACTCATTAAACGTAATACCTGACGCTTTAACGCAGGCATACTGTTAGAAAGTTCATCTAAGGTATTGTAAGGAATTTCACAAACCATCGCGGTTTCTAGTGCTTGCGCAAAACTTTGGTGCTCGCTACTCGCTAGCGCGTCGAAGCCGAGTAAATCGCCCGCTAAATGAAAACCGGTAATTTGTTCTTCACCACTTGAGTCAATGGTGAATGTTTTGAATGTGCCTGAACGTATGGCAAATAATGAATGCAATGCTTCACCATCTTGGAATATTTTTTCACCCTTTCTGATTGGGCGTTTACGATCAATGATATTGTCTAAGGTATCTAGTTCTTTTTCATTAAGTGAAAAGGGCAAGCATAACTCGCTGATACTACAGTTTTGACAATGGATATGACTTTTATGAGCACATGATTCAGACATTTACAGGTTTAACTCATCAATTGAATTGGTTTAGCCAAAGGCCATGATATTAAAACATTGCTTGGTAGGCAACCAAGACCCCGTAAAAACCATAAGCAATTAGTATAATAGCCATAGTTTTTCGAAATAAATTGGACTGTAAGAGCCCCTTTATTGAAAAAATGCCGAATGATAATGACAGTAGCGCCGGCAATGTTCCTAAGCCAAAGGCTGCCATAATTAAGGCGCCATTTTCCATGCTGCCGCTGGCCATTGACCAAGTGAGTGTTGAATAAACCAGGCCACAGGGTAACCAGCCCCATATAATACCTAATGCCAGTGCTTTGGCATTTGAGTCAACCGGCAGTACTTTACTGGCCAGTGGTGAAATAAATTGCCAAATAAATTTTCCAGCTTGTTCTATTTTGGTTAATAACATTAACCATTGACCAAGATAGAGCCCAAGTAAAATTAAAAAAATGGCAGAAATTAGCCGTAATGCATGCAGAGGAAAGCCAATACTTTTGGCTGCTAAAGAACCGGTAAAGCCGACAATTGCGCCAATAATGCTGTAAGACGCAATGCGTCCTAGGTTATAGGCAAGGGTAAATTGCCATTTTTGCTTGTGGTTTTGCTGAGGAATTGCCGAAAGCAACATACCTGAAACGCCACCACACATCATTAGGCAATGTCCTGATCCTAGTAAACCAATAACAAATGCGGAAAGTAAATCTAAGGTCATTTGTTGGTTGAATCACCGTTGATTGTTGTTTTTTCTGATTGTTGTGCGGTGTTTTCTACAACTTCAATGTGGCTTTTTTGAGCGTCAATTGGCTTCTCTTGTGCACCAGCATGCTTGTCTGAGGCCTGTTGTTTGCTTTCATCGTCAAATAAAATACTTAACCCTTCTTTTTCTAAATCGTTAAACTGCTCGGTTTTAACCGCCCAAAAAAACAGGTAAATCCCGACAATGGTTAAAATAATCGCAATAGGAATAAGTACGTAAATAACACTCATGATTTTAAAAGTCGCAGCGAGTTGGTAATCACTAAAATCGAGCTTGCAGACATCCCGATAACCGCAAGGTAAGGGGTGATAAATCCACAAACAGCCAATGGCAACACAATAGCATTATAGCCAATTGCCCAACAGTAATTTTGGTAAATAATACGTCGGGTTTTAATACTGGTGTTACGCAGTGTTGTGATAGAAGACAGCTTATTATTTAATAAAATGGCATCTGCGCCACTTTTCGCGACATCTGTACCACCGCCCATAGCGATAGAAACATGAGCGGCACTGAATACTGGCGTGTCATTAACACCATCACCTACCATAGCAACGGTTTTTGTTGCTTGCAGCTTTTGCACAATATCCATTTTTTCATGGGCTGAAAGGCCTGCATGTACTTCGTCTAATGGCAGTTGTTTGCTTACTTTTTCACAACCTGTTTGGCTATCGCCAGATAGCATGATTGTTTTAATGTTGGCTTGATGTAAATGTTCAATAACCGAATTAGCCTCATCTCTTGGCTTATCGGATAAATAAATTGCGGCAATTAATTGCTCATTCTTACAAACCGCAATTTGTGCATCAATGCAAGTGTTTGCGTGTTCATGATCATCTGTGTTTACCAACCAACTTACTTTACCAACGGTAAAGTTATTACCATCAATGTCGCCAGAAACGCCAAGGCCAGGATGCACAGTGACATAACCGGCATTAATTGAATAATCTCTGTCTGCGTTAAATGCTTTGGCAAGCGGGTGTTGTGAATGCGTCTCTAAAGCGGCAACTAATGCTAATAGTTGTTGATCGGTGTAGCCTTGTTCAAAATGAATAATACGATCAACTTGAAACTGGCCTTGGGTTAAAGTGCCAGTTTTATCAAAGGCGAAAATATCAACCTCGGGAATAGTCTCTAAAACATGGCCTGATTTAATCATAATGCCATTGCGGTTAAGTTTGGTGGTAGCACAGGTAAGCGCTGTTGGCGTTGCCAATGAAAGCGCGCAAGGGCAAGTGGCAACCAGCACAGACAAGGTGATCCAAAACGCTTTTTCCGGCAAGTGTTGTTGCCAGTAAAGGGCGGTGGCGATGGCGGTTAATAAAATTATCGCAACAAAATATTGAGCGATTTTATCAGATAACTGGGCAATTTTAGGTTTGTGCGACTGAGCACTTTCACTTAAGCGAATAAGCTGACTTAAAAATGTTTCGCTACCAGGTTGCTGTACTCGGGCAATTAAGTTGCCGTCGCCATTAATCGTTCCTGCAAATATTTCATCTCCAATAGTTTTGGCAACCGCTCTTTGCTCACCTGAGAGCATAGCCTCATTAAAGTGGCTACTTCCGTGTTCTATAACACAGTCAGCAGGGGCTGTTTCGCCAGGCTTTATAATAATTTGATCGCTGCGCTGTAAAGATTTTGCCGTAACAAATTGTTCTATGCCATCAACCAATTTTGTTGCTGTCATTGGCATTAACTTTAACAGGTTGGCTGATACTTGCGCGGCGCGTGATCGTGCGCGAAACTCTAAAAACTTACCTATAAGTAATAAGAAGGTAAACATAGAGACTGACTCAAAGTAGACCTCACCCTGTTGGGTTACCGTTGCCCAGGCGCTGGCAAAAAATGCCAGTAAAATCGCAATAGATACGGGAACATCCATACTTAGGCGCTTGGCTTTAATGGCGTTTATTGCGCCGACATAAAATGGGAATGCGCCATAGAAAATAATTGGGATAGTTAGTATTAAGCTAACATGACGCAGATAGACTAAATTATGCTCAGCCATATCGGAAAACGCGCCAAAATATAAGCCAATGGCAATCATCATAACTTGCATCATTAAAATGCCGGAGACGCCAAGTCGTTTAATAAAGGTTTTACTTTGTGCTAGGTTTGCTGTCTCACTGTCGCTGGCTTTAAACGGTAGGGCGTGATAACCCAGTTGTTCAATATTTTCGATAATTTGGCTCAGTTTGATAACATCATTTTGCCATTTGATGTTGGCCCGTTGGCTGGTGGCGTTAACCGAAATGTTGGCAATGCCTTCAATTTTTTCCAATTTCATTTCAATTAGCCAAGCGCATGCCGCGCAGCTAATGCCATCAACGGTTAAAATGGTTTCTCTATACTCGCCAGCTTGGTGGGTAAATTCATGTTGTAAGTTGTCATCATCAAGCAATTGGTTTCGTTGTAATTGCTCAGGAACCAGTTGTGTGCCTTTAGGAGCATTTTCTGTGCGAAATTTATAGTAGTCGGTTAGCTTGTTATTAACGATAGTTTCGGCAACTGCCTGACAACCCACACAGCACATTGCTCGATTTTTATTATCAATAACAACATTAAGGGCGATGCCTTTAGGGATAGGCTCGCCACAATGAAAACAAGGTTCTGACATTACTGGGCTTCAGCTGGGTTCGGAATTAACTCAATAAAGTTGGCTTGAGGTAGAGCAATGGTTGCTTGTATCTTCCATGTATTCTCAAACGAAGATAGCGTTACGCGCCACTTTCCTGCTTTTGATTGCTCAAATTGATGGCGAAAATAACCGCTGCCATCGGGTGTTAATGCCAAATTAAAGTCTTTTTCTTTTTGGGTAGGGTGGTAAAAGCTGACATTTAAAATAGGAAATTGTTTTTCTATTCCAGTAGGCTTTATTACCAGTTCGTTATCAACGAGCTTTAAACCAAACTTCATGCCTAATTTTTGCGCTTCTTTTACTTTAGATACTTCCAAATTAATGGCTTTACCTTTTTTATAGTAATCACCTACAACTAAATCATCCGGGTCGGTATTGGCAATAATAACGGTTGAAATACCTGCAACAACGGCAGAAAAAGGTAAGAAAAATACTAACCAAGCCCAAGGCTCTTTGTACCAAGGTGTTTTCATTGAATAAATCTGATAAAAAATTATGGTCGTTATTGTAGCCTTTTATTTTAGCTGCTCCAATAATAAAAGGTTAAAATCTACGATCTATATCAATAAAAAACGCCTTATTAAATACTTAATAAGGCGTTTTAAAATAATAACTTAGATTAAGTTTTTAGTTGTTTGATAAACTAAATACGTAAGCACTAATTAAGTGAACTTTATCTTCACCTAGAATGTCTTTCCAGGCTGGCATTACACCGGCACGACCATTGCGAATTGATTCTTCAACTGCTTTTTGTGAGCCACCGTATAACCAAATGTTGTCGTTCAGGCGAGGAGCACCAAGGGCAATCCCCATTGCTGCGCTACCTTGACCTTCAGCACCGTGACAAGCAGCACACATTGCGAACTTAGGCGCTGCTTTTGCTGCTAAGTCAGCGTCATGTTCGCGGCCACTTAAGCTAAGCACATAAGCTGCCATTTCTTTAACGCCTGCTTCGCCGCCTAATGCACCTTTCCAAGCCATCATACCTTGTGCCTTACGGCCATTCATAATGCTTTCTTTGATCATTGCTGGCTCGCCACCGTACAACCAATCGTTATCCGCTAGGTTAGGGAAACCAGTTGTACCACGGGCGTCTGAACCATGACATTGTGCACAGTTTTGTAGGAATAAACGTTGGCCTACTTTAAGTGCCGCTTCATCGGTAGCTAAGTCTTCAATACTACGGGCAGCATAGGCTTCAAAGATTGGGCCGTATTTATCGTCAGCTAATTTAACTTCACGATCGTACTGGTTAAGTACGCCTGAGCTTTCCTTCAAGTTTGCCTCAGTACGTGCAGCTGATTCTTCGATAGTTAGTACGCCTTGGTTAGAGCTTTGCCAGCCAAGTAAACCCGCCCAGTTACCTAAACCTGGATAAAGCAATAGGTAACCAAAACCCCAGATAATGGTTAATAGGAAGAAAGTACTCCACCATTTAGGCAGCGGATTATTTAATTCTTCAATACCATCAAATTCATGTCCCATTGATTCGCCTTCAGGGACACCAGCGAAGTTCTTTAAACACATGCGTAATAACAGGTAACAACCTATCAAAGTACCCAGTGAAAGAACCGTAATCCAAATACTCCAGAAGCTAGACATTATTATTAGTCTCCTGTTTGTTTACCTCTTTATTGTCGTCTTCCTCGAAAATAGAGTTTGCTGCTTCATCGAATGCAGTCTTTCTCTTTTTACTGTAGGACCAAACCACAATAATGATAAAAAGTGCCAAAATTAGGAGGGCGATTAACCCTCTAAGTGTTCCATAGTCCATATCGTTACTTCAACGCGTGGCCAAGAGATTGTAAGTAAGCAATTAGCGCTTCCATCTCAGTTTTACCATTAACGTCTGAACGCGCTTTAGCGATTTCATCAGCAGAGTAAAGTGGGATAGGGTTGCCTTGCTCATCTTTATGTCCGCGATTACGAGTCAATAGGTTAAACGTTTCTAGCTTTTTAGCCGTTAATTTACCGTCTAACGTATTTTCTTCTAACCATCTAAAAGATGGCATATTTGACTCAGGTACCACTGAACGAGGGTCGATTAAATGGGCACGGTGCCAGTCATCACTGTAACGACCGCCAACGCGAGCTAAATCTGGACCAGTACGTTTTGAGCCCCATAAGAATGGATGTTCCCAAACACTTTCACCTGCCACAGAATAGTGACCATAACGTTCAGTTTCAGCACGGAATGGACGGATCATTTGGCTATGACAGGTATTACAACCTTCACGGATGTAGATATCACGTCCTTCCATTTCTAACGCTGTATATGGACGTAAATTAGTGACTGGTGTTGTCGTCGCTTTTTGGAAGAACAACGGAGTAATTTCTACTAAACCACCAATACTGATTGCCATAATGGTTGCAATAAAGAACCAACCAACGTGCTTTTCAAATTTTTCGTGTTTATTTTGAGGATTATTAGTCGCCATTGTGATGCTCCTTAAGCCGCTTCAACTTTCTTAAGGCTGCCGTTTTCAGCACCTATGGTTTTAAACATGTTGTAAAGCATGATAACAAAACCAGCCACAACTAATGCACCACCTAAGAAGCGCATAAAGTAGAACGGGTATGAGGCTGTTAAACTTTCAACAAAGCTGTAAGTTAATGTACCGTCAGTGTTTACCGCACGCCACATTAAGCCTTGCATAACACCAGAAATCCACATGGCAACGATATATAAAACGATACCTGCTGTGTGCATCCAGAAATGGATGTTGATTAAACGAACACTGTACATACGTTGTTGGTTAAATAGCACAGGAATTAAGTGGTACATCGCACCAATTGACACCATGGCAACCCAACCTAAGGCACCTGAATGTACGTGACCGATAGTCCAGTCAGTATAATGTGATAACGCGTTAACCGATTTAATCGCCATCATTGGGCCTTCAAACGTTGACATGCCGTAGAAAGATAACGATACGATTAAGAAGCGTAAAATTGGGTCATGACGAAGTTTATGCCATGCGCCTGATAACGTCATAATACCGTTAATCATACCACCCCATGATGGCAGGAATAATACGATAGACATTACCATACCTAAACTTTGTGCCCAGTCAGGCAATGCAGTGTAGTGTAAGTGGTGAGGACCAGCCCAAATATATAGTGAAACTAGTGCCCAGAAGTGAACGATAGATAAGCGGTATGAGTAAACCGGACGTTCAGCTTGTTTTGGTACGAAGTAATACATCATGCCAAGGAAACCAGCAGTAAGTAGGAAACCTACAGCATTGTGACCGTACCACCATTGCATCATCGCATCTATGGCACCCGAATAAATCGAGTATGATTTCATCATAGATACAGGGATTGCCATACTGTTACCAATATGTAATACCGCAACAGTAATGATAAAGCCACCGAAGAACCAGTTAGCAACATAGATATGTGATGTCGTTCGCTTAATTACCGTACCGAAGAATACGATGGCATAGCTTACCCAAACGACCGCAATAGCGATATCGATTGGCCATTCTAATTCAGCATATTCTTTACTGGTGGTGTAACCTAAAGGTAAGGTAATTGCCGCTGCGACAATAATCGCTTGCCAACCCCAGAAAGTGAAAGAAGCTAAGCTGCCACCAAACAACGCGGTTTTACAGGTACGTTGTACAACATAATAAGATGTTGCAAATAGGGCGCTAGTACCAAATGCAAAGATAACAGCATTGGTATGCAGTGGGCGTAAACGGGAGTAGGTTAACCAAGGCGTATCAAAATTTAGCGCAGGCCAAATTAACTGGGCTGCAATTAAAACACCAACTAGCGTACCAACGAACCCCCAAATGACAGTCATCACAGTAAATTGACGTACAACATTCATGTTGTAATCTACTGCTGATGTATTACTTTGACTCATGTTATGGTTTCCGCAGTTATAATTATTTGTTAATGGGTGTGGACTTGTCCGAGCAATTCACTAACTACTCTACAATTAGTTATAGACTATAATTAGTAACTTCACCCGTTGGAGTTCCAACACGTGCGCATGATAATGATTTAACGTAGAAAAGTCACCCGCGTTCACGGCAAAACCTGTTCTAAATCAAAAAAAATCACACATAATTACAATAAATGACAAAAATGTGGGTAAAATGCCATTGTATGTTAGATAAAAGGTTGATATGTGGTCATAAAATATACATTAATTACAAGTTGTCTATTGCTGCTTTTTGCCTGCCAACCCAGTAATGATAAATCTTTCACTTTAGCCACTGCTCAATGCATTTCTTCCCAGTCTCGTTGTGAAATAGTGATTGATAATAGCCAGATAGCCATCCTATTTAGTGAGGCCTATTTGGTCGCAGAAACCCCATTTAGTTTATATGTCGAGACGCAATCACCTGAAATCACCATAGCAAGTGGCTACATGGAAGGTGTTGATATGTTTATGGGAAAAATTCCTTTATTTTTCAAAGAAGAGCCAGAAATTACAGACAGTGGTCGGCGCTTTACTAGCCAAGGGCTGTTTGGTGCTTGTTCACAAAAAAACATGACCTGGCGGGTTTGGCTTAACTTAACTATTGAAAAGCAGGGTAATGTAGTTAGTAAAACCGTGTTTTTAGATGTAAAAAGCTATCAATCTGCTGCTGACATTACTACGAGTTAACTTAGCGCTAATTCAGTACTAACTGAGCGCTAACCAAAGTGCTACGCCTAACATTAAACTTCCTGAAACCCTGTTTAGCAAGGCAACATTGTTGCGTTGAGTAAGTACCTTGCCAATGGTTTTACCGCCACTGGCGTATATCATCATGCAGGTAAATTCAGAGAGAATAATAATGCCAATCAGTAGCAACAATTGTGGTGCTATTGCTAGTTGGTCATTAATAAAAGGCGGCAGTAAAGATACCATAAATGCCCAACCTTTTGGGTTAGCGATGGCGGTGATAAAGCCTTGGCTTGCTAATTGTTTAGCAGAAACGTTGGCTTTTTCCGTTTGATTTGAAATTGCTAACTTGCCTTTCGAGCGCCACATATTGATGCCAATATAGGCCAGATAAATGGCACCTAATATTTTAAAAAGCTGGAATATGTTGGGGTATTGTAACATTATCGCGGACACCCCAATTACCGCCGCAATGGCAACGGTAGCGACGCCAACTAACTCGCCAATCATCATGTACATAGTTCGTCTAACACCAATGGACATACCTAAGGTCATCGCCAAGGTCATGCACATGCCGGGTGTTAAGCTAACAATAAAAAATGTTGGAACAAATAAAGCAATTAGCGTTAGGTCAAACATAAAGGAACTCAGTCATAAGCGAAATTTCTTGTTATAAAAGTAGGCAGAGTTAACCGCCACCAATGATCTTAAATTGTAATCAGATCATTGGTCAGCTTTATTAGGGTTAAATGTTATTGGTGCTAAATATTGTCGGTGCTAAACGCAATTCGCTTAAATATTATTAGTGACATCAACCGAAAGCTTAAGGATCTGTCCAGGTTGCAAGTACTTTTTACGGCTTAAGCTATTCCAACGTTCGATATCACTGATTTTGACATTAAACTTGTCTGCGATGCGGGCAAAAGAGTCGCCTCGTCGCACACGGTAGGTAATATTGCGCATAATTGCTTGTTCACTTGGCTTGCCAGCGGTTTGGGCTAAACCAGACTTTTGCCAAATCACTAATTTTTGACCCGGCTTAATATAGTCTCTTGGCGCCATACCATTCCATTTAGCGATGCTGCGAGTAGAAACATTATATTTTTGGCTAATGTCCCATAGCGTGTCGCCAGATTTTACTGTGTGATAACTTTTTATACCTGGGCGTTCACGTTGTTGAGTTTTTGATAAACGCTGTTCTTGCGATAAAATGTAGTCATCAAGCTCTTGAGCAGCAACAGGAATTAATAAATGTTTACCGGCGCGTATATTATTGCCTTCAATATTATTAACGCTGCGGATCAACTCTGGCGTGGTATTAAAGTGCTTGGCGATGCGAATTAAACTATCACCATTTTTAATTTTATAACGTTGCCAACTTAAGCGATCTTTATCAGATAGTTTCGCCAACGCCGTTTGAAAGTTTTCGGCTTTCGTGCGCGGAACCACCACATAGTGTGGGCCTTGAGGGTCTGTTGCCCAACGATTAAAACCAGGGTTTAACCGTTGGAATTCCGCTAAACTTAAATCTGCCAATTTTGCTGCTTTGGCTAAATCTATTTGAGAGCCAATATCGACACTTTCAATTACTGGCACATTATCAATTTCATACAGTTTGACATTAAAGGTTTCTGGCCGTTTAACAATATCGGCTAATGCCAGTAATTTCGGCACGTAAGCGCGCGTTTCCTTCGGTAAATCCAATGACCAAAAGTCAGTAGGTTTATTTTTACGTGCGTTGTTCTTCATCGCGCGTTTAACTCGGCCTTCGCCAGAGTTATAGGCAGCAAGCGCTAATAACCAATCACCATCAAAATACTTATTGAGGTATTTTAGGTAAGCTATAGCACCTTGGGTTGAAGCAATAACGTCCCGTCGACCGTCATACCACCAGTTTTGCTTCATACCAAAACGTTTGCCGGTACCAGGCACAAACTGCCACATACCAGAGGCGCGGCCATGGGAATAGGCAAATGGGTCAAATGCACTTTCAACAATCGGTAATAATGCCATTTCTATTGGCATATCGTTCGCTTCTAGCTCTTGAACAATATAGTGGATAAACGGCTCAGCGCGTTTAGCGACACGATCAAGATAACTTTGATGTTTTGCATACCAGTTACGTTGCGCTATTACCCGATCATTTTGTGGAATATCGAATGTTAGTTGTTCACGCATATGTGCCCAAATATCTTCAGATACATGAACAGCATCACCATTTAAATCAATATCGATATCGGCAACGGGGTGAATAACATCGATAGTTTCGTCAGCAAGTAATGCTTGGTTAATTTCTGATGGCAGGGCGATATGGCTATTTGAAGCCAGCTCCCGATTGTTGTCAGCTTGCTGAGTTGTTTGGCAACCAAATAACAGAAGTGATGCCGATAATGCAGTTGATAGATACTTCATATACGTCTTTTCAATCAAAAAGTAGCAAAATTCTACTCGTTTAGTATGGTAATTCAAGGGCTAATTCATGTGATATTAAAATTGGTCCTTCCATTTTCGAATAGTGGCAAAGACGTTTACTTCAGTAGTTAACTGATTTCCAGCAAATATTTCTGCACTAGATTTAATTGAGTATTGATTACAACGCAAAAAAGGATTAATGGCGATTTCTTGTTCGATTGTCGTTGGAATCGAAGGCAAGTTTTCTGCTCTAAGCCCTTGAACGTGTTGGCTATACGAGTCCAGTGCCCTATTGTTAGGTTCAACGGCTTGGGCAAACGCTAAATTACTTAAGGTATATTCATGTGCACAATACACTTTAGTGTGTGCTGGTAAACTTTTTAATTTTGCAAGGGAGTTATGCATTTGTGCGGGTGTTCCCTCAAAAAGGCGACCACAACCGCCTGAAAATAAAGTGTCGCCACAAAACAAAACTTCATCATTAAAGTAAACAATATGGCCAGCGGTATGGCCGGGAACATCTAACACAGTGTATTCCACCTCAAATTCAGGTAATGGCACAGTATCACCTTCTTTTAGGGCGACGGCTTTATGTGGAATATTTTCATTTGCCGGACCAAATACTGTCGCTTGTGGAAATAAATCAATAAGCTCAGCTATCGCGCCGACATGATCTGGGTGGTGATGGGTGACTAAAATATAACTTAAGCTCAAGTTATGTTGCTTAATAAAATTAATACATGGTTGAGCTTGTCCCGGATCTACTAGTGTCAATGCCGAGTTGTTGTTTGCAGTAATCGCCCAAATATAGTTATCGTTAAAAGCGTTAATTGGCGTTATATTTATAGTCATATCAGCACATTTAAAAAGTTTTTATCATTATAACGACTAACTTTATCACGACAAACTCCGTTATAAATAGATCAAAAGGCTAGGATCTGTAGACCTTTCATTTTAGTCTCTGCTATAGGCTAATTTATAAGGTGACTAGGCGAACAGAGTGTAATGTAGTTATTCTACATTAACGATTTTCAACGCAGTTAGGTTGAAAATGAGCCATAGCCCTTCGGGTTGTTTTAAAAAAAAGGTGTCACCCTTTGTTGCTTAATATGCATTTGGCACAATCAAACTTTATATTAAGCGCCGCGATTGACCGCTTTTTCAAAAACAACAGCGTTATAAACTGAAAGATCAACAGACCCTAATAAAGCTTAGGATATTAAAATTTGATGAAATCTGCATTAGCTTATCGCGAACCAAGTACACCTCAACAATGGCAAGAACTGCCAATGGGTTCAACGATTTGCCAAACGATTAATCAGGCTATTGCCCCTTGGTGTAGCAAATTTTTTGGTTATCACTTATTGAAAATAGGCGCACTAAGTAGTGCAATTGATTGCAGTCAGTCACCAATTAAGCATCAGGTAAATGTGTCACATTGTCGCGAATTAAGCTCTGTGATCGCTGACATCGATGATTTACCATTTATTGAACATAGCGTTGATGTTTGTATATTGGGGCATGCACTAGAGTTTACTACTGACCCTCATCATGTATTGCGTGAAGCGTCACGGGTGCTGATCCCGAATGGCTATATGGTCATTACTGGATATAACCCATTTAGTTTTGCTGGATTAAATAAACTTATGCCATATCGGCGTAAGCAGTCACCTTGGCGGGAGCAATTTTTTACCCCAATGCGGGTTAAAGACTGGTTAGCGCTGATGGGCTACGAAGTATTAGACGACAATCGTTTGTTGTTTTCGATGCTTTCCGGACGCGATGAAGGCAAAAAGTCAGGTAAGCTCAATGGTTATTGGCAGCGGTTTGCCGGTAGTTACTTGCCTGCACTAGGCAGTATCTATGTGATTGTTGCCAAAAAACGTGTTCACCCGTTAACGCCAATTAAGCCTAAGTGGCGCTTACGACCAAGCCTACAACCAGCCAGAGTGACGCCAATGAACAGCAGCAAGGTTCATGGTAAATATCGCTAATAGTTATTTAAATGAGTGAAATAACTTTGGTTAGTTTATTTGTTAAAAAAAAGCCCTGAAAAATCAGGGCTTTTTTATGATTTGTAATGATTAGGCTAAGCCTAATCTGTTATTAGAACTTATACGTTGCTTGAGCATAGGCAAAACGGCCTTGACCGCTATGAACGTTTACAACAAATCCCATAAAGTCATGATAAGCAAATGGAGGCTCTTCATTAAACAGGTTAGTTGCACCAATAGTTAAAACAGTATTATCAATACCATAGTAGTTGAATGTTGCATCCACTGTGGTCATTGAATCAACTTTTTTATCAATACCTAAAGATGCTTCTTGTTCAAACTCATCGATAAAGTTAATCGCTGCAGTTGCACTGAAGTCGTCTTTCATCCAGTCAATTGAAGTTGTCCAGCGAATTTCAGGTTGCTCAAATCCACCTTCTTTTGTGCCTTTATAATCTTCAAAATTTAGAACATAGTTCATTACATAACCTAAACGGAATTGACCATATTCAGTATCTAAGTTGTAACGGATATCAACGTCTAAACCAGAAGTTTGTAGGTCACCAATGTTTTGGAAACCATCATTAACCTGAATAACTTCACCAGGATCATTAGGAATTGATGTAGGACGACGCTCAACAATGTCAGGATCTAAACCGTAAGTATCCATAACAAATTGTGTGTCTGAATCAATAATATCTTCGATGTCGTAATCATAGTAATCTACAGAGAAGCTTAAGTCATCTGTGATGTTATAAATTACACCAAAGTTATAACTCGTTGATTCTTCTGGCCCTAAGTCTGGGTTACCTTCAAAAACTGCTGTGTATTCTTGTGGTTCACAGGCACGATCTTGATTGCCGATCAATTCACAACGCTTAGTATCAATCAAGTTTGGCGACTCATCAGTACGACCTAAACCTAATTGGTGTAACGAAGGTGCACGGAAGGCAGTACCGTAGGAACCACGAACACTTAAGTCTTCGGTAGGTGTCCATAAAAATGATACTTTAGGATCGGTTGTAGTACCAAAATCAGAGTAATCTTCGTAACGTACCGCAAGTTGTACTTCTAAGGTATCAATAACAGGGATCGCTAATTCGCCAAAGATAGCTGTGTTGTCACGAGAGCCATTTGCTTGTGTCGCTTCAGTACCAAAGATATCACCACGTAAGAATTGATCATCTGGATTGTCAGAAATTTTCTCTTCACGGTATTCAGCACCAACCGCTAACATTAAGTCACCTGCAGGCATTTCCATCAATGGTCCAGAGAATTTTACATCAAGTGACTTATTGGTTGATTTACCAATACGTGTGGTAGTGGTTTCAATATAATCGAGTGACTCTTGCGAGTTTGAAGATGGCTCAAACGGGTCCCATAGGCCAGAATCAATCGCTTCTTGAATACGACGTGAGTTAGGAAAACCGTCAACACCGCGCTCAGTAGATTCACTTTTAATATAAGAATAAGCTGCTTCCCAGTTCCAATCGCCAATTTCACCTTGTAAACCTAAAATCGCGCGATAGTAATCTGAGTCTACGCGTTTTTCACGGTTGCCAATATCAACAGTACGGCGGCGCATAGTTAAATCCTGACCGTGGAACTCATGCTCTGGCATATCGGCAAACGGGTGATTAATGTTGTCGCCAGACATAAATAATTCATTGAAACTTGGGCTACCTGCGCCACGAACCACTGATTTTGAGTTTTGGCCGTTTAATTCAGCAAATGCACGCATATTATCGTTAATTTCGTATTTGCCCATATAATTCCAGCTAAAACGTTCGGCATCTGGGATCATGGTCATATGTGGGGCATAGTCATAACGACATAAGTTATTGGCAAAATCACGATCAGCTTCTGGACAAGTATCATTACCATATAAATCAATTAAACGGTTTGATGGATCTGCTGCCAAGGCAATGGTTCCAGGAATACCAGATGAAGATCGGAAGTCAGTTGTCAATGGATCATTGGGACGCAATGCTGTTTGGTTAGCTGATTTAGCGTAATCGCGATCGGCATATAACACTTCTTCGCGGTCAAAATATTCCATGATGAAGGTGTGGCTTGATTTTTCTGTTTGATTACCAAACACTAAGCTAAATGATTGCTCATCGCCACCGCCATCAGCAGTGGTACCAACTTTACCTGAAAGCTCAACACCATCAACATCATCACGTAATACAATGTTAATTACACCAGCTACCGCATCAGAGCCGTAAGTTGCAGATGCGCCATCTTTTAAGATATCGACACGTTTAATTGCAGATAATGGTATGTTGTTAATGTCAACAAATGCAGTATCAATACCTTTAGCAAACGGACTAACAGATACGCGGCGACCATTAACTAAAATAAGTGTTGAGTCAGCACCTAAACCGCGAAGTGATACTGATGAGCCGCCGTTGGCGGTATCATCTGAGCTGTTGGCTTGGGTTGAGAAAGTGCCTTGACCTGAAATTGGTAACTTAGTGAATAAGCTGATTAAGTCAGTAACACCGGTTTTTTGAATATCTTCTGACGATAAACTGGTTACCGGCGAAGGGCCTTCCATACTGGTTCTTTTAATATGAGAACCGGTAATTTGGATACGTTCTACTTCTTCTTCCGTTTCTGCAGCGACAACATTAAAACTTTGCGAGGCAAGTAATGCAGCAGAAATGCTTAGTGCAAGTGATGTTTTCTTAGAAAAAAACTTTGTCATTTCCTTCATTCCTTTTGATTATAATTATTAAAATCAAACTATAATTAGTTAACTTTTGTTAGCCATATCTTGTGCTATTTGCTAGTTCTTGAGACTAGTTTTTTGTTTGATCTACAAATTTGTAGCAAATATCTAGGCAGATAGGAATAGGGAATTTGTGTAGAATGTTAATAGATTGTAAATATATCTATCCGAAAACATACTTGGTTTAGCCGCAAACAGGCATCAGTACTGCATTTTCTACGACTCGATTCGTACAGAATAAAAATTTTCCATGGTCGATATTTTTTGTTGATGATGGGTACTTAGTTGTATTGTTTTGATCGAGTACCTGTTGTTGAAAGATTTTATCGGCTATTCAAATATGAGACACTGATGCCAACGCATAGTAAGCATTAATCTGGGAATTACATGTTAAGAGCAGAATTTGAACAATATTTATTTGAATTATTAAAACCTCAGCAAATCGCCGATTTCTGTCCAAACGGTTTGCAAGTCCAAGGCAGTGATGAGGTAATAAATATTGTTACAGGGGTAACGGCAACCGAAGCATTAATTGATCAAGCCATTGCGTTAAATGCAGACACCATATTAGTGCACCATGGTTACTTCTGGAAAGGTGAGTCGCAAACAATAACCGGAATGAAATATAACCGCATTAAAAAGTTGCTTGAGCATAATATCAATTTATTCGCCTACCATTTGCCGCTAGATATTCACCCTGAACTTGGCAATAACGCGCAATTAGCCAAGTTATTGGGCATTAAAGTGACAGGGCCTTTAGAGCTAGGAAACCCGTTGAGTGTTGGCGTGCAGGGCGAACTAGCCTTTAATATTAGTGGTGAAAGTTTTAGTCAATTAATTAGTCAAAAGCTTGAACGTCAATGTTTACATATTGCACCTCCGTCTAATAAACCTATAAAAACAGTAGCGTGGTGCACAGGTGGTGGTCAAAGTTATATCGAACAAGCGGCTAGCCAAGGCATTGATGCATTTATTTCAGGTGAAGCCTCTGAGCAAACTACGCATGTTGCCAGAGAATTAGGTATTCACTTTTTTGCCGCTGGTCATCATGCAACCGAACGATATGGCGCTAAAGCCTTGGGTGAACATGTAGCGTTAGAGTTTGGGCTAAATGTCGATTTTATCGATATTGATAATCCAGTTTAAGTAATAGCTATGTGTGTTAAATGGTTAGCTTATTAATGAATTTAATAAGCTATCCATTGCCAAAGTTGACCCATCGCTTCATACCAAGCAATACTGCTTTTCACTAAACTTTGGCTTTGCGGTAGAAAATTCTGCCAAACAAGTTGCTGCTCAATATTTTTCACATAAAATCCTGCAGGTGCAGGAATGGGGGTAACGCCCTCCAACGCAAAATATTTCATCGCTCGTGGTAGATGATAAGCGTCAGTTACTAGTACCGTATTTTTACCTTTAACTCGTGGTGCAATAAGTTGTGCTTCTTCGCGGGTATCTTTGGGGAATACCTCTAATAAAATTTTATTCTCTGGCACGCCCAAAGCGATAGCTGCATTTTTCACTTTCTCGGCATTTGACATTTCATCTTGGCCACCTGAACCAGAGGTAATGATTTGAGCTTCCGGATGCAGTCGATAAATTCGAATTGCTTCAACTAATCGAGACAGTGAACATGGCTTTAATTGTGATGTTGCAGGAAGAGCATCGTTTGAGTGGTGACCACAGCCAAGAACAATAATGTAGTCAACAGGTGTACTTGACCGACTAAAACTCTCATAGTTTTTTTCGAACGAGTAAATGCTTTTATCAGCAACATAAGGAATAGAGGAAATCGCCAGAATTAACGTTGCACACAATAGTAACCGACGACTTAAGCGAGCATTGGCTTTGGTCAGCATTAACGAGGTAACTAATAGTAAAAGGGTGATGTTGATCGGCATAACAATTACCGAGACCAACTTTTTAAACAGAAAAAAGTCCATGAAAGTCCGAATTGCACCTAGAGTTGCGCATTATGTTCAAAGCAGTTGACTATTCTAGCTAATGCATAGCTGCATTCAATATCTGTTGTCATATTTACTCGTGTAATAAAATTACAAATATTCATTAATTGATCGCTATTTTTACTTGTATCAGGCTTAGCTTTGATGTTTAATACCCGTGTTGTCGAGCTTTTACTTTAATAATGCTGGCAACACCAGAAGAGGTGCGAAAGCCAGGTAGCTAGTATGAGGAACCACATTCCCATGACCACTAGTGAGGGGGACTTTCGCCGAGGATACTAGTTTGAGTGGCGAGCTGTATTCGGTCACTAGGGTTGAATCCCTAGGATTGTCACCGCTAATGTAAGATAACTCGAGCATTAGCAAAGGTGGAGAGCTTCTGGCTGAAAATGTTTTGCTTATTTTCTGCTGCGCATATCCTCAGCCTTGCTCTTCCTTGTTGTAAATAGTTTACTTGCTATCTAGGGAGGACTTTCGATGAAATGTTATTTCGATTACACCTTAACTACTTATAATCAATCTCAGTTTAAAGCGTCTGGGAGTGTCTATGTCTAATTTAACTGTCGCTAAATTTGGTGGTACCAGTGTTGCTGACTTTCAAGCTATGCAGCGTTGCGCCAGTATCATTAAAAATGATTTAACTAACCGTGTGGTGGTCGTTTCCGCTAGTGCGGGTGTTACCAACCACTTGGTCGCATTGGGGCAAGCAAATTTATCAATTGAGCAGCAAGCCGAGATCATTGAAGCTATTCGTGTTATTCAATTTAATATTGCTGCCGAGCTAGCCAATACTGAAGCGCTAGAAACCGCTATAAATGGCAAGCTTGCCGAGTTGGCAGAAGTGGCAGCGCTGCAGGCTGAGCAACATAGTTTAAAAAATGCTGATGAAATTCTATCTTACGGCGAACAATTAAGTTCTATGCTATTTGCTCAAGTGCTTAATGAGATGGATGTAAGTGCCATTAGTTTTGATGTTCGCCGTGTAATGAAAACCAACAGCCTATATGGTCAGGCAGTCGTTGATATTGAGCTGTTAAAAGCTAAGGTGATAGATGAACTCACTCCTTTACTTAATCAACATGTGGTTGTTACGCAAGGGTTTATTGGTCAAGACAGTTTAGGCAATACTACCACGCTGGGTCGTGGCGGCTCAGATTATAGCGCGGCATTATTAGCTGAAGCGCTAGAAGCAACTAATTTAAGTATTTGGACCGATGTCGTTGGTATTTTTACCACCGATCCACGTATTACTGATCAGGCACGCTCAATTCCTGAAATATCCTTTGGTGAAGCGGCGGAAATGGCAACCTTTGGTGCGAAAATATTACACCCTGCCACTTTAATACCTGCGATGCGGACAAACATTCCGGTATTTGTTGGTTCAAGTAAAGAGCCCGAAAAAGGCGGTACCCTAATTCAGCAAACAGTGGCATCAAACCCAACTTATCGCTCTATCGCGCTTAGACGAGAACAAACGTTAGTGACGGTAAAAAGCCCGGCAATGTTGCATGCCAGTGGCTTCTTAGCGAAAGTGTTCGCCATATTAGCCAAACATGAGCTAAGTGTTGATTTAATTACTACCAGTGAAATTAGTGTCGCGTTAACTTTCGATAACCCAACGGGTAGCACCAAGTCATTAATCAATAATTCGGTGGTTGAAGAGCTTGAGCAGTTGTGTGAAGTGACGGTTGAGCACGGCTTATCTTTGGTGGCAATAATTGGTAATAATTTGCATAAAACTAATAGCTTAGGCAGTCACGTTTTTGATCATATTAATGACGTAAATATTCGTATGATTTGTCATGGTGCAAGTAGTAACAATCTATGCTTCTTAGTGCCAGAGCTAAGTGCTAATACGGTGGTAGAGCATTTGCATCAAGCGTTATTTGCTTAAAAGACATTTATTACGAGTGAGCAAGTAAGCTATTAACTTACCTTAAAAAGGCGAACCACAATGCTTAACCTCTGTGTTCGCCTTTTTCTTTAACCTTGCAAATTATTATCTACTTTTGCTGAGGCTTATCTCTTATCAATATCTAATCTAGCTTAATGCAACTAGCTAATATGCTGGCGGGCATTAGTTAGTAATTTATCTAAAGTCATTTGTAAGCCACTGAGCTCAGCCAAGGATAAACCGGTTAGGGCAAATAACTTCGCCGGAATTTGCTTGGCTTTTTGCTTAATATTACGGCCATGTGGCGTTAAGGTGATTGAAACCGAACGTTCATCTTCTTGACTACGAGTACGTTTTATTAGTTGTGCTTGTTCTAGCCGTTTTAGTAGTGGCGATAACGTGCCAGTATCTAAATCTAATGTTTGGCACAGTGTTTTGACTGGCATGGCACTATCAGCTTGCCATAGCGCTAACATCACCAAATATTGTGGGTAGGTTAGCCCCATGTCTTTCAGCATAGGGGCATATAGTTTAGTAATGCTTTTGTTTAAACTATACACCCGAAAGCATAACTGCTTTTCTAATGCTAGAGAATCAGACATAAGCGTTATAATAATGCGGTAATGGCCGGTTCAATTTTTTCAGGCTTGGTCATAGTGGCATAACGTTTGACGACTTTACCGTCTTTGCCAATTAAGAATTTAGTAAAATTCCACTTAATGCCTTCGGTTCCTAAAATACCCGGCGCTTGAGCTTTTAAATATTTGTAAAGCGGGTGCGCGTTGTCACCATTGACATCGATTTTGCCAAATAGTGGGAATTGGATATTAAAATGTAAATCGCAGAACGACTTAATTTCTTCGTTACTGCCTTTTTCCTGCTGTTGAAATTGATTACATGGAAAGGCTAATACCTCAAATCCTTGATCTTTATATTTATCATAAAGCTTTTGTAAGCCTTCATATTGTGGAGTAAATCCACAAGCGCTAGCTGTATTAACGATTAATAAAACTTTTCCTTCATAGTCTTTTAAATCAACGGTTTGTCCACGATAGTCTTGTGCTGAAAATTGATAAATTGAATCGCTCATAGTTAGCTCTTTTTAAGTTTTGTAAAATTAAGTTGTGCACAATATAAAATAATTAACGAATAAAAGCAAGAAAGTGGTTTGGCTATGACTAATTCAGTACTATAGGCGGCAATTATTTTTTATCGTTAATTTATCGTTATTTTTTTAAGTAAAGTAGGGCACTGACATGGCAAAAGTTGCATTTATTGGTTTAGGGGTTATGGGTTATCCGATGGCAGGCCACTTGGCAAAAGCAGGACATGAGGTTTCGGTATATAACCGTACTCAGGAAAAAGCCATTGCCTGGGCAGAAGAGTTTGGTGGTCAACACTTCCCTACACCGAGACAAGCTGCACAAGATTGTGAATTCGTTTTTTGCTGTGTTGGTAATGATCAAGACTTAAGCAGTGTTTGTTTAGGCGAAGATGGTATTTTAGTTGGAATGGTGAAAGGTACGGTGCTAATCGATCATACCACCGCATCGGCAGAAACTGCTCGCGAACTAGCGACACAAGCAGCTAAACAAGGCGTAGCATTTTTAGATGCGCCTGTTTCTGGTGGTCAAGCGGGCGCAGAAAATGGCGTATTAACGGTAATGGTTGGTGGCGAAAAAGCTGACTATGAGCGTGCACAACCGGTAATGGCCGCGTTTTCGCGTTTTACTCAATTAATGGGGCCAATTGGTAGTGGCCAGTTAGCGAAAATGGTGAATCAAATTTGTATTGCCGGTGTCGTACAAGGTTTAGCAGAAGCGTTTACCTTTGCTGAAAATGCCGGTCTAGATGCTGACTTATTAGTAGAAACTATTTCAAAAGGCGCTGCGGGCTCATGGCAAATGGAAAATCGTTATAAAACCATGTTTGCTGGTGAATATAACTTTGGTTTTGCCGTTGATTGGATGCGTAAAGATTTGGCTATCGCCTTTGCTGAAGCTGAAAAAAATGGGACTGAATTACCAATGACCAAAATGGTTGATGGCTTTTATGAAGAAATTCAAGCGATGGGCGGTAATCGCTGGGATACCTCTAGTTTAATTGCGCGTTTTAAGCATTAGTTATAAGCAACTATATAACTAACGAATCAAATAAAAATGCCAGCATAGTAACCAAGCTATACTGGCATTTTTAATATTAACCTTAAATCATTTAGCCCTGAAGGTATTTATCCTTGGAGGTATTGATACAAAGCTTTTAATACCGCCATTTTATTTTGGTTATCTTCATGCTCGTGTACCAAGTTTTCCAAGCGCATCATATATTCTTCAGCCGACAATACGCCTTTTCCACCAAATTGAATTTTATCGCGGCAATATTGTTGCCAGCTGGCTTTTTCAGTTGCTGACAAAGTATAGGGATAATTACGGGCACGATAACGAAATAACAAAGTAGGTAAGCGCGGATCTTGGAAATTAAACTGATGCACAGCCAGTTGCTCTGGCGGCAAACTGTGCAAAATAGCCATTTGTGCTTTATCGTTTTCCGAAAAGAACTCGCCGCCATAAAGTGCGTGCTCAGCGTCAACTTGCTCGTCATCGTTAAAATCTGGCGCAAACACTTCATTTAATTTATCGATAATTTCTCGGTGGTTTTTAAGCTTGGCTAAATTTTCTAAACAAGTTTCACGAGGAATCGCTAACCGCGCGGCATTTTCAGGTAATAAGGTTTTGGCAGGCGCGACTACCGGGCATTTATTAATATGAATTAGTTTGATCGGAATCGGTAATTCATCCTCAGCTAAATCTTGGTAACGGGTATAAAGGCGCTGTTTAATTTGCTCGGCACTTAACTCAAATAACGGGCTAGGATCACGTGCTAAATCAACGGCAATAACTGCATTTTTATTAGTGGGATGATAGGCAATTGGGCTAAACCAACTGGTGCAGCCGTGCTCAGCGGAAATTTTGCTTGAGGTATGAACAATTGGTGTCATGTTATAGACATCAATTAATTCGGCAACACTTCGTTTATTACGTAAGTTAAATAAGAAGTTGTAAAGTTTAGGTTGTTTATCTTTGATTAGTTTTGCCATGGCAATGGTGGCGTAAACATCGCTCATTGCATCATGGGCTGCTTCATGACTAATGCCATTTTCTTTGGTAAGCAGCTCTAATCGAAAGCTAACCCGTTGTTCTCCGGTGTCATCATTGGTCACTTGTGGCCAATTAATACCTTCTGGTCGAAGCGCATAACAAGCGCGCACCATATCAATAATATCCCAGCGGCTATTACCGTTTTGCCATTCTCTGGCGTACGGGTCGTAAAAGTTGCGATAGAACAGATAACGAGAAACTTCATCATCAAACCGAATATTATTGTAGCCAGCAACACAGGTTTGTGGCTGAGAAAATAGTGTATGAATGCGCTGGGCAAATTCAGCTTCTGGCAACCCTTCGGTTAAGGCTTTTTGGGGAGTAATGCCGGTGACTAATGCTGCTTCTGGATTGGGTAAATAGTCGGCAGGCGGCTGACAATAAAAAACCTCTGGTTCACCAATAATGTTTAAATCGAGATCAGTGCGAATGGCAGCAAATTGCGACGGTTTGTCATATTTGGGGGAAACTCCCCAAGTCTCATAATCGTGCCATAGGATTGTGGGTCGTTTATCCGTGTTGCTTTGTATGACCATATGTGATGTTAATTTGTTGATTTTTATGATGTTTGTAATGTATGCATCAAAGCAGGTTATGACTTTGTGTTTTGCAAAATTACTTTGTCTGATAGCTAGAAGTTGTACCTTAAAGTGCAACTAAACTTATCAGAAAATTGCACTTTATTGTGTGCGGCGCAATTTGCTTTGAATAATAACAGCTTTGTTTAGATGAAAGCTAATGGCATTTAAAGTATCACGACTAAAATCACTTCAAGGCGAACGTTGTGAAAAACATTAGAGAAAGAAGATATTGATAACTTGTCAATTGTCGTAAGTGAAAAAGGAAAGATAATTATCATTTTAAAGTTAAGCTGCAACGCATGTACTTTGGTGAATTTCTGATTTAATTTATGGCTAATGATAGATTAAAAGTACGCCAGCTGAATTTATTAGCTCATCAAAGAATAAAGCCACTTATGCATGTTTAATGATCTTTGTAGGTAAGCGATATTGATACCTTGATAGCAAATCATTTAGACCTTTACCTGCTTCTTATATCTGAGGTAAACGAACAATTATCTGAGGTAAACGAACAATTTAGTGTCAATGTCTTTTACACTTTCTATTTTTACTATTCTATTGTTGTTTTAAATTGTTGATATTTATGCTTTTATACTTAATGGTGTATATTTTGCTGCTTTTGTAGTCTGTATAGATTTCGCATTCGGAATCAGTTTGGTTTAAAACAGGGAGAGGAACTAATGAATTTAAAAATATGGGTACTCGGCTTAGCTATAATATTGACTTCACTGAAAGCATCCGCAGTTCTAATAACAGTTGATGACGTAGATTATAATGTAGATTGGAAGGTCGGTTTTTTTGTGGATATTGATGCCGAGGTAGGGCTTCAAAACCAGTTGTGGTGGGGCAATGCTAGTTTAGCGGAAGAATTCGCAGTCGCTTTAGGGTTTGTTGATGATGGAGACTTCTTGGCACAGTTTGGCCCAATGTTTGCATATGACCTCTATAACGATAATGGTGGTAGCTATACAGTAGAAATTCAGTACACTAGTCCGTATTACGCCCTAAGACAAGAAGAATACCAGTTTGCTTTTGCTTTTATCCAGGAAAATGTGCCAAGTGTTCCAGCCCCAGCCCCAGCTATATTGATACTTCTTGGTTTAGCAACTTTGATTGTCTCTCGAATAAAGTCAAAATAATAAATGCTGGTTATCCCTAACTTCGAAAAAACGCACTCTTTAGAGTGCGTTTTTTATGAAGTGTTCCTAAAAATAATAAATCAAAAATTTAGAGTCTTTAAAATGAGTTTATAAAACAGTTTTTGTTTTGATTGAAAGCGCCAAATTAATATATAAAGCAAAAGTTTTTGATAAGGCGCTACTCAACATATGATTTAATCACCGACCATTTCGTTGTAACATACCCAAAGACGAACAAGATTAATTTTCGCTGAATTCACGATGTGACTTCTAGTGATAGATACTTGAGGAAAATCACTAAAAATAACTTGGCTTTTGGTGAAGTTGAATTATTATATCGGCGCTTGATATTTGGGCAAAATTAAAGCATTAGATTGCATTTAACGCCTAACTTCAGCTTATTCATTATTGGTTAGTGTAAAGAACCAGTGTTAGCGCACAGACACTATCTTAGTTAGGTACTAATATGTCTGCTTTAGCACTCACTGATTACATTAATGGTGGCAACACCACCGATGACACACTTTTCGGCTTAATTGCTGATGATATTTCACGCCAAGGCTATAGCATTCAGCCAACGGCACTGCCTGAAACCATAGCAAATGCCTTGTTTGAACATCAACAAAGCCTTAACCAAAATAAATATGTTGAGGCAGGAATTGGCCGCGGTGATGACTATTTAAAGAATGAATTTGTCCGTACTGACGAAATTTGTTGGATTAATGGTGACTCAGAAGCCGGTCAGCAATGGCTGAGTTGGACAAGTCAGTTACAACACTTTTTAAATCGTCGACTTTTTCTAGGGCTATTTTCATTTGAAAGTCATTTTGCTCATTATGCACCTGGCGACTATTACAAGCGCCATGTTGATGCCTTTAAAGGAGAAGCTAACCGAGTACTTTCTGTAGTTACTTACCTAAATCCTGGTTGGAATAATACTGATGGCGGCGAATTGGTTTTATATGAGCATGAACAAGATTTAACTGGGATCAAGGTTGCTCCTTTGTTCGGTACAATTGTAGTGTTTTTAAGTGAAGAATTTCCCCACGAGGTACTACCAGCGCTAAATGATCGCTATTCTGTTGCAGGCTGGTTTAGAGTTAACACCTCAGTTTTAGGTAAAATTGATCCGCCACGCTAGCTCACTTTCTGTTAGTTGTTTGGTCACTTGCGTTTCGTTTTAGACCTTGGCACTTATTAGCTTATGAGTGCCTTTGATATATTCACTTAGCTTGAACACAGTTTGAATTTTGCATTTGCTTAATTCTTGTTCGGGCTAGGGCTTAGCCTTTCTTAAATATCATTCTATTTAACTCAATTAATCAATTTGTCCTAGCCCGTTATTCAAAAAAACTTAATATGGTTATCAATTTAATCTCTTTTACAAAATTCTATATCTGACCAATACTTACAGTCGAATCAACAGCATGAAACAATATATGAAATAGCGATATATTTAGCTTATGTTCACCGATAGGAGGTTAACAGATGTCAGATAAGAAATGTCCAGTAATGCATGGCGGAGCAACCGAAAGCAGTGCTTCAGTGATGGAGTGGTGGCCGAAGGCGCTTAACCTAGACATACTTCACCAACACGATAGTAAAACCAATCCAATGGGGGCTGAATTTAATTATCGAGAAGCAGTAAAGTCTCTTGATGTTGCCGCACTTAAACAAGATCTTACTCAATTAATGACCGAAAGTCAGTCGTGGTGGCCTGCGGACTGGGGTCACTATGGTGGCTTGATGATCCGTATGACCTGGCACGCTGCTGGTAGTTATCGTGTCGCCGATGGTCGCGGCGGTGCAGGTACCGGTAATCAACGTTTTGCACCATTAAATTCTTGGCCAGACAATGCCAACTTAGATAAAGCGCGACGTTTACTTTGGCCAATTAAAAAGAAGTATGGTAACAAATTAAGCTGGGCAGACTTAATCGCCTATGCTGGCACCATCGCCTATGAGTCAATGGGATTAAAAACGTTTGGTTTTGGCTTTGGCCGAGAAGATATTTGGCACCCGGAAAAAGATACTTATTGGGGCGCAGAGAAAGAGTGGTTAGCACCAAGTGGTGGTGAGGGCAGTCGTTATTCTGGTGAGCGTGATTTAGAAAACCCGCTTGCGGCCGTAATGATGGGCTTAATTTACGTGAACCCAGAAGGGGTTGATGGCAACCCAGATCCATTAAAAACCGCTAAAGATATACGTGTAACGTTCGAGCGTATGGCTATGAACGATGAAGAAACGGTGGCATTAACCGCTGGCGGTCATACCGTGGGTAAATGTCATGGTAATGGTGATGCTTCATTACTTGGGCCAGATCCTGAAGGTGCTGACCTAGATGAGCAAGGCCTTGGCTGGAATAACCATACCAATCGAGGCATAGGTCGAGACACCGTTACCAGCGGTATCGAAGGCGCTTGGACGACTAATCCAACTCAGTGGGATAACGGTTATTTTGATATGTTACTTAACCATGAGTGGGAGTTAACGAAAAGCCCAGCAGGTGCTTGGCAATGGAAACCTGTAGCCATTGATGAAGACAAAAAGCCGTTAGATGTTGAGGACAGCAGCAAACGCTATAACCCGATTATGACCGATGCCGATATGGCAATGAAAATGGATCCGGAATATCGGAAAATTTCTGAGCGCTTTTATCAAGACCCCGCATATTTTTCTGAAGTGTTTGCCCGCGCTTGGTTTAAATTAACTCACCGCGATATGGGGCCTAAAGTTAGGTATATTGGTCCTGATGTGCCTAGTGAAGATTTGATTTGGCAAGATCCCGTGCCTGCCGGTAACAGCCAATATGATGTTAACGCCGTTAAACAAGATATCGCTGCGACAGGTCTTTCAGTGGGGGAAATGGTAACCACAGCATGGGATAGCGCCAGAACATTTCGTGGTTCAGATAAACGTGGCGGTGCTAATGGCGCACGTATTCGCTTATCGCCACAAGTAAGTTGGGAAGGTAATGAGCCTGAGCGTTTATCTAAAGTATTAACTGCATTAGCGCCAATAGCGACCAAGCATAATGTGAGTTTAGCTGATGTTATTGTTTTAGCAGGTAATTTAGGCATTGAGCAAGCAGCAAAAGCCGCTGGGATTGACGTGGTAGTGCCTTTTTCAGCTGGCCGTGGCGATGCAACACAGGAGATGACTGATGTTGAATCATTTGAAGTACTTGAGCCACTGCATGACGGTTTTCGTAATTGGCTAAAACAAGACTTCACAGTAAATGCCGAAGAGTTATTACTTGATCAAAGTCAGTTAATTGGCTTAACCGCCCATGAAATGACCGTGCTTGTCGGTGGAATGCGGGTAATTGGTGCGAATTTTGGCGATAGCGATATTGGTGTGTTTACTGAACGTAAAGGTGCATTAACTAATGACTTTTTCGTTAACTTAACCGACATGCACTATAGCTGGAAACCGGTAGGTGAAAACTTATATGAAATTCGCGACCGCCAAACCGATACCGTAAAGTGGCAAGCAAGTCGCGTTGATTTAGTTTTCGGTTCAAATTCTATCTTACGTGCTTATGCTGAAGTTTATGCGCAAGATGACAATCAAACAAAGTTTGTTCATGACTTTGTTAGCGCTTGGACAAAAGTGATGAATGCCGACCGCTTTGATTTGAACTAAACTACTGTTAATAAAACTGCCAACGCCCAATTATCATCTATTTATGGTAATCGGGCGTTTTGTTTTACTTCACTATTAAATAGCACTTAATATCTACATTTAAGCTAAAATAGCACTGCCTTTTTAACCAGAAAGTTAATATAAGTTAAGATTAGATAATGAATTATTTGCGAATAATTTTTTTGCTGTGTTTTGTCGGAGTTGTTCACGCGAAAACAGAAGTTCCTTTATATACGTATTTTGACAAACCACCATTTATCATAAGTAAATCACAACAAGCAGGCCTTAGTTTTGAGCTTGCTGACAAGTTAAATAGATTTTCTGAGTCTTATCAGTACAAAATCGTTTATCTGCCAAAACAAAGAGCGTTAGCAGGTCTTGAATCCCCAGCTGCTTTATTGTGGGTGAATCCGACATGGGTTAACGATACAAACAAAACAAAGTATTGGTGGTCCAGTGAGTTAATACATGATCGAGAGCTATATATAAGTAATGATCTCGAGTTGGAATATAGCGACGATAGCTCTTTATTTGGCAAAACCTTGGTTGGTGCCAGAGGCTATATTTACTTCAATTTACAGCAGTACATTAAAAATGGCACTATTAAGCATATAGATGTTAATAGCGAGTCTTTAATACCACAAATGCTCATGAAAGGGCGGGGAGACTTCGGTGTGATAGGCTTTCAAACATATTTTTATTTAGTAAAAACTCACCCAGAATATATCGTAAACTTAAAAATTTTAAACAATTACGTAAAAATGTTTGAACGTAGTATTGTTGTTTCTCGCGCCGATACTGGTGTACAAAAAGATATTGAAGCTTTCCTAAATTCCAAACACTGGACTGACTTAGCTAATAAATGGCTAACACCTCAGATTTAATGTGAAGCACTTGTCGAATACTTTTTCGAATGCTTTTTCGAATGCTTTTTCGAATGCTTTTTCGAATGCTTTAGTAGTGAAGATAAGTAGTGAAGATAAGTAGTGAAGATAAGTAGTGAAGATAAGTTGGAAAGCTCAATTACTTTTATTGAATATGAATTGGAAGTAGGTGTCGGACTTATTTTAGCAGCCAAGCTTTGGCTTCATTAACATCAATAAAATTCTGAATAGGAATGGTGTGTTTTTCTGCGCACATTTCAACAATGTCTTGTCGGAAATCTTGCAGCGGGATCATTCGAGCGACTTTAAAGCCCTGAGTAATTTTACCGACTCGTTTGACCAATTCTAAGATTGTTACCGTCTCAAAATCCATTGAGGTTTGTCGAAAGTCTACTAACAGCAATCGAGTATCCTGTTGGTTAGCAAACTCCGTTAACTCAGTGTATAGGCGAATAATATCATCAGGATAAGTATCACCAATGACCACTGCTAGTGCGATTGCATCGTTTTTGAGTAACTTAAATTTAAATTTGGCGTTTTTATGGGGCTTAGACATTATCCATGAACCTTAGAATTCGATGCCAGCATTAGTGGAGTTTTTATAATAAAATTAACGTACTACTTTATTCTATATTAGTAATTTGTATATTAGTAAAAAGTACTTAAAAAACAAATTCTCAACAGACCCTAGTTAAGTTGATTTAGGACTAAGCATTCGTTATCGGTTACGTGGCATTAAAATGACTTATCTTAGGCGCGGTATATTTCTAATGCTTGGTTTTGGGCAAAGTACCATATTTGTTTAAATTGGATGTGTTCGCGGGTTGTTAGCATCGATTTTAGTTTTTTTACCACCACCTTATTTGGTAACGCTATGCCTAAATCATCATAAAGCAGCAAATAGATCGGCTCGTTAACTTGATAATTTTTATCTAGTTTAGTTTTGAGCATGGCTCTGGTATCGCCTTCTTGCCATGTCGCTTTGGCATGATCTTTAGTAGAAAAATATTGTTGGGCAAAGGCTTTCGGGTAATTTCGTGCTAACTCAAAATACACGTGTTGATGATTAAAGGTGCAACTTAAGTCAGGTTTAGGTGGCAAGCACTTTTTAATATGGCTTACTTGAGTATTTGGCAGGCAGGCGCAAAATTGCTTAAAAATAGCAATTTCATGTTGGCCTTTTTCTCGTTCAGAGTTCATCTGATTGGCCTACAGGTAACAAAAGTAAAATAGCTAATCAATTTTCTGCCAAACTTCATATTCCACTCGTTTTCCGTCTTGCCAGCGACTATTGTACCAGCGATCATCAATAAATTCGGCGGTAAAGCGAAAGCTTGTTCCTTCTTGCTCGTTAAATGAATTTAATTTCAAGGTTTCTACATACTGATTATTATGTAATTGATAAGTACCGGTACCTGATGCCCAAAACTTGTCACCTTTCATTGAAGTAAAACTAAAATGGCTGGTAGAAAATACTTTAATCGATTGTAACTGTTGCTGTTGATAATTGATGACTTGACCGCGATGATCAATATATTCACCAGATAACAGCTTCCAGCTGCCAACTAGCTTTTGCTGTTCGGTGTTGGCTAGTGAACTTGCGCTGACTATAAAGAGTAATAAGCCTAATAATTTACCTTTCAATTTATCATGTCCTTTTTCTTTTCCTTTTTAAGGCGTCACATTTAGTCTCAATAACTACAGAGTCATGCTTTCGCTAGTTTTATCTTAAAACCTACAGCCTAGTGTGTTGAATTGTAGGGATTAAAATCAAGTAAAATTAGAAATTTAATTTTATTTTTAAACTTTTTACAAACTTGTTGCGACTTATTGTTTGATTGTTGAAAAATATTTCGGGAAAGATTGTGAAAATAGCAGATACCAGTGGTCAAGATGTGGTGATCAGCCCATCGACTAAAAAGAAAACATGGATAGTTAGTGCCGTAGTTGGTGCAAGCTTAATAACATTAATTGGTTTAGCCACTCCGGCAATTTCGAGTTGGTCATCCAGTGATACCACCATTTCACGAGATCGCATTCGTTTAGCAACGGTTACTCGCGGTGATTTAGTTAGAGACTTATCGGTTCAAGGCCGAGTAGTTGCAGCGGTAAGTCCAAGGCTATATGCCACAGGTCAGGGCACTATCACCTTTGAAGTGGATGCTGGCGACAAAGTGGTTAAAGATCAAGTATTAGCGGTGATTGAAAGCCCTGAGCTAACGAATCAATTAGAACAAGAACAAGCCTCACTACAAAAGCAAACCTTAGACTTAGAACGTCAAAAAATTCAGGCGAGAAAAGCTGCGTTAGAAAATCAAAAAGCGGTTGATTTAGCCAAAGTCACGTTAGTGGCGGCTGATCGTGAAAAGCGTCGAGCTGACAAAGCCTACAAATTTAATTCCATCAGCCAAATAGATTTTGAAAAAGCGCAAGACGATTTACAAAACGCACAGTTGGTGTTTAAACATGCCGAGCAGGATGCAGCGCTTAATCAGGAAAGTTTGGCGTTTGAAATTAAAACCGTTCAGTTATTGGTTGATCGCCAAGCATTATTGGTTGATGAACTGCAACGTAAAGTCGATGAACTAACCTTACGCTCACCGGTAAACGGTATTGTTGGTAACCTCGCCGTTAAGCAAAAAAATCAGGTTAGTCGTAATCAGCCAATTTTAAGTGTGGTTGATTTATCCGAATTTGAACTGGAAGTGGATATTCCAGAGAGCTATGCCGACGACATGGCAATTGGTATGGGTGCTGAAGTATCGATTAATGGCGAAACGTATGCTGCAAACCTAGTGACTATCTCACCCGAAATTGAGAACAATCAAGTGACTGGGCGTGTACGTTTTGCCGCTTCTTCAGGCGCTGGTCAGCCAGACGGTTTAAGACAAAACCAACGATTAACGACCCGTATTTTGATGGAAAACAAACCAGGCGTGTTAATGGTGCGTCGTGGTCAATTTTTAGAAAGCTCTAGTGGCCGTTTTGCTTACAAAGTCAATGGCGATATTGCCCAGAAAGTAACCATAGAAACTGGCGCAAGAAGTTTATCAAACGTCGAAATAAACCAAGGACTAGCCGAGGGCGATGTGATTATCGTCTCCAGCACAGATCAATTTAATTCCGCAGATAAGGTACTGATTTCACAGTAGTAAGCCTGTCGACAATACAAGAAAGTTGCATACACAATAAAATTAAAGAGAGCACCACTATGTTAGTAATGAGCAATATTAAAAAAGTGTTTCGTACCGATTTAGTCGAAACCCATGCATTAAGAGATTTTAATTTACACGTAAATGAAGGGGAGTTTGTTGCAGTTACCGGGCCTTCTGGCTCCGGAAAAACTACCTTCCTTAATGTTGCCGGCATGTTAGAAACTTTTAATGAAGGCACTTACCAGCTTGATGGTGAAGATGTTAGCAACCTAAACGACAACCAACGCAGTAAGTTACGTAATGAAAAAATAGGCTTTATTTTTCAAAGCTATAACCTGATCCCTGATCTTAATTTATTCGACAATGTTGATGTGCCGCTACGCTATCGCGGTTTTGATGCTAAAACCCGCAAAGCACGTATCGAAGAAAGTTTAGAAATTGTTGGTTTAGCAAATCGTATGCAGCATTTACCGTCGCAACTTTCTGGTGGTCAACAGCAGCGCGTTGCTATTGCTCGTGCACTGGCGGGTAAACCTAGGTTTTTATTAGCGGATGAACCAACCGGAAACTTAGACTCATCAATGGCGCAAAGCGTGATGGACTTACTAAAAGAAATTAACCGTTCAGGCACCACCATAGTGATGGTGACCCACGATCCGCAATTAGCCAAACAAGCAACGCGCAATATCTTTGTTAAAGACGGCCAAGCTAGTGATGTTGACGACGTTGTTGCTATGCATGTAGCCAACGGCTAGGAGGCGCTATGTTTGCTTACTATTTAAAGCTCGCGTTTAAGAGCATCAGAAAAAATCCGCTGCTAAGTACGCTAATGGTGTTCGCTATTGCATTGGGTATAGGCGCAAGTATGACCACGATCACGGTAAATTACTTAATGTCAGCTAATCCTATTCCGGATAAAAGTGAACAATTGTTTTATGTGCAAGTTGACAGTTGGGATCCGCACAATGCCTTTGATGATGACTCAAACGATCCGCCTAACCAGTTGACTTGGACCGATGCCACCAACTTATTTGCCGCGCAAAAAGCGACCAAACAAGTAGCGATGGCAAAATCTGGTGGCATTATTGAACCAGCAAATCAAGATGTTAATCCGTTTGAAGCGGCTATTCGCTTAACAACCGCCGATTTCTTCTCAATGTTTAATACGCCTTTTTTATACGGTGGTCAGTGGGATCTGTCGGTTGATCAAAACCTAGAGCAGGTAGTAGTACTGACCAAAGCGCTAAATGAAAAAGTGTTTGGTGGTGAAAATAGTGTTGGCAGAAATATGGTAATTGCAGGTCAACATTTTAAAGTTGTCGGCGTGCTAGATACCTGGCAACCAGTACCTAAATTTTACGATGTTAATAATGGCGCCTTTGATGAAGTGGAAGAGTTGTTTATGCCATTTCACTTGAAAGAAACGTTAGAGTTGCCAAACTGGGGAAATACCAATTGTTGGAAAAGCCCTGAAGGTGAAGGCTTTAAAGCGTTTTTACGCTCAGAATGTATTAACTATCAAATGTGGGTACAGTTAGACTCGCCAAGTGAAAAAGCCTATTACCTAGATTTTCTAAACAACTATGTTAGTGAGCAAAAAGCGCTAGGTCGCTTTCCTCGTCCAATGAATAATCGTTTATCAGACGTCATGGAGTGGATGGAAAATCAACAAGTGGTGCAAGATGACGCCAAAATGATGATGTGGATGTCATTTATGTTCTTAATCGTTTGCTTACTTAATACCATAGGTTTGCTGCTTGCTAAGTTCCTCGGTAAATCCTCAGAAATTGGCTTACGTCGAGCAATAGGTGCGTCAAAGGGTGATATTTTCACTCAATACATGATTGAAGCAGCATGCATAGGTTTACTTGGCGGTTTAGTGGGCTTAGCGCTAGCGAAACTTGGGCTTATTGGCATTGAAAGCCTGTACGGTGAATTTGTTAAAAACTTAATAGCACTCGATTGGGTGATGGCACTAACCGGTTTAGTTATCGCCTTGGCATCTAGTATGTTAGCCGGCCTTTACCCAACATGGCGCGCATGCAATATTGCGCCAGCTAGCCAACTGAAAAGCCAATAAGGAGCAACAAATGTTAGAATTAGGACCTATTTTTCGCGCCTTATTGCGCAACAAGATTGGCGCATTATTAATTGCCATTCAAATCGCATTTACCATGGCAATTATTGTAAATTCAGTGTTTATCATTTATGAGCGCAGTCAGGAAACTAAGCGCCCAAGTGGTGTAGATGAAGCCAATTCATTTTATATCAACAGTAGTGGTTTTGGCGCTAATTTCGCGGCAAAAGCAACCATTGAAACTGACTTAGCTGCAATTCGAGCCTTGCCTGGGGTGGTTGATGCCATTCAAATTAACGCCATACCTATTAGTGGTGGTGGCTGGTCAATGGGCTTGCAAACTAAGCCAGGAGCAGAGCATGATGGCGCAGGCGTTGCCGTTTATATGGTGGATGAACATGGTTTAAATGCGCTTGATGTGCAACTAATTGCTGGTGAAAACTTTACTAAAACCGACATTCGCTGGCGTGCTAATGCCCAAAGCGACTGGCCGGATAATATTATTGTCAGCAAAGCGATGGCCGAGCGACTATTCCCTGAGCTAGATTATGCGCAAACCGTCGGTAAAACCGTCTATATAAATGATAACGAGCCGATGATTATTAAAGGGATTATTGATCAGCTGCAAGCGCCTTGGGTGGGGTGGGATAACCTCGAAAGCTCGATGTTATCACCAGAATATTTAGAAAGAAGTTCTGCGCGCTATTTTATTCGTACCGAGCCAGGTCGACGCGACGACATAATGAAAACAGTCGAAGAATTATTGGCACAGAATAAACAAAGGGTAGTTGATGGTATGCGCAGCCTAGAGTACGTTCGCGAGCGTAGCTATCGCAACCACACCGCCATGATTAAAATCTTAACAACGGTAATTATTACGCTAACTATCGTCACCAGTTTAGGTATTGTTGGTCTTGCTAGCTTTAGCGTAAATCGCCGTAAGAAGCAGATTGGTATTCGCCGAGCACTAGGCGCACGCAAAGCCGATATTCTGCGCTATTTTATGGTGGAAAATTTCCTTATTAGCGGCGTAGGAGTGATACTCGGTGCGATCTTAACCATAGCGTTAAATATGCTATTAGTTAAGGCATTATCACTGACACCTATGGATTGGTATTACGTACCAGCTGGCATGTTAGTGCTGTGCTTGGTAGGACAATTTGCGGTATTTGGTCCAGCGAAAAAAGCCACCGCGATAGCACCAGCTACCGCTACCAGAACGGTGTAATTACCCTATACCAATTTTATTAAATATTTAGCCAGTTCAGAGCTACGTCAGGGAAGTTCTAACAAAGCAAATTGATGCCGGTGTAGTCATTCTCCATCAAGGCAATTTGTAAAGTTATCACTTTCCTGACGAGCTCCCAAGGGCGAGTTTAAACGACTTATATGCTGCGTTACTGATTTTGATAAGGGAATAACCATTAACTGTAATCAAAGCCACGCCTACATGGATGTAGGTGCTTAGGTTTTGCAGGAGCATAAAACCTGTGCCTATAAGCCGTTTAATTCTCGCTGAATGATCAAATATTTAATTCAATTGGTATTTCATGTGAAGAACTATCTCAAGTTAACGAAAAAGGAGCGATTACGCTCCTTTTTTATGTCAAATTCTTAATAAAAACCGATGTTACTTATCTAGCTTTTGGCGCTCAGCTTCAACCGCTAAATAATAATCTTTTAGGGTTAACTCAGATGCTGCCGCTTCATCCATCACCACTGTGGCATTTTGGTGTAGTTGCAATGCTGATGCTGGGCACATGGCACTAAGTGCGCCTTCAACGGTGGCCTTTATTGCAGCTGACTTGTTTTCACCGGTAGCTAAAAGCAACACATGTTTACTGTCTAAAATGGTGCCGATACCCATAGTGATAGATAAGTGCGGCTGTTCTTCATCTTCAGTGAAGAAGCGGGCATTATCCGCAATAGTTTTTGGATCTAACGTTTTAATACGAGTACGTGACGAAAGGCTTGATGTTGGCTCGTTAAAACCAATATGGCCGTTACTGCCAATACCGAGTAATTGTAAATCGATACCGCCAGCGGCTTGAATCGCTTGTTCATATTGCTGACAAAATAGCGCTGGATCTTTTGCTAAACCATCTGGCAGCTGAGTGTTAGCACCGTTGATATCGATATGATCAAACAGTTGTTGCTGCATAAAATAGCGATAACTTTGCGGATGATCACCTGCTAACCCTAAATATTCGTCTAGGTTAAAGCTTTTGGCTGATGAAAATGAAAGTTTGCCCGCCTGATAACGTTTAATAAGCTCTTGGTAAAGGTTTACCGGTGTACCACCTGTTGCTAAACCTAATACCGAATCAGGCTTTTGTGCTAATTGTTGGCTAAATTGATTGGCACAAAATTGAACAGCGTCTTGTGCGTTAGGTTTAATGACAACTCTCATAAGCTTCCCCTTAATAATCTAAGCAAACTTTACTGCATTTTAAGCCAGATGACAACGCTGTCATTTAGCTTTTGTTTAAAAATACCATAGTGCTGTGGCAATTTGATGATTTTAGTTGAAGCTTTTAGGTCGGGCTTTTAGTTATGGGTTTTTAGTTAGGTGAGTAGGAAGGTTGTTCGTGAAGGTATTAGCCTAGCTATTAGCTTAAGCGCTTAGAACGAATAACCTAAAGACCTAGACTGGCTTATAAAATATAAATTTGGCAAGTGAATGTATTTGCTTACTTGCTTATTCATATAAAGTTTATTGGCAGCTAGTACGGAAAATACAAAACATTTGTTTGATCATTTTTATATGGTCATCAACCATATTGGAAAATGCTAGGCTGATTGGTGCCGCCTCTAAAAGCTGGGCAAATTCGTCGATAGTTATGCCTAAATTTTCCAAGGAAATAGTACCCAATACGATTTCTTTCTGTAACCTCGTTTTTATTGCTGATTGCACCTTTTTTTGCTCTGTTTGAATAATGTCTTCACAACAGCTTTGTCCAACGTGCTTTAGCTCGCTTCGAATAAGTTGATTAGGAATGCCGTCAAATAGGTCTGCGCAACGACTTAAAATTAATGATTCTGTTTCCAGCCAAAAAGCTTTTTCAGATGCAGCATACGCCGCTAACGATGATTTATATTGTTGAAAGTGATGGCTAACAACGGCACGAAAGATAGCTTCTTTTGAGTTGAAGTTTTTATATATAGTGGCGCGAGATATTCCAGCATAACGACTGATTAAAGAAACATTGGCGGCACTAAATCCGTGCTGAAAAAAACATTCTTTTGCCGCTGTTATGATTTTAATTGCCGTGGTCTGCAAAATTTATCTCCGATAGAAACCGCAACTGTTAGGCCATTTTAATCTTTACTATGCAAATAAACAACAGGTTTACAGATTGTGTAAAAGTGTAAACCTGTGCTAGGATCCTGTTACATTGCGTTAAGTCCGTTAGATTAAATTTAATGCAATGGTTTACTGAATATTCGGTTTAGAAAATGAGCGAAAAACAGCCTTGTTTATAAAAAACCACTTATTATCGACGCTATTTAAAGGGGATTGTCGGTGTTGCGACTTATTTTTCGTGTTTCAGCTATCAGTGTAATGGTGTTTTTACAAGCTTGCTCAGAGCAGGCGGATGTTGTTGAGGAAGTAAAACCATTAGTGGTGCAATTAACTCAAGTTAAGCAAACAAATTTTAACCAGTCTTATGAATTTCCAGCGACAGTTTCTGCGGTCAAAGATATTGATTTAAAGTTTGAAGTATCTGGTCGCTTGATTGAAGAAAACTTAATTGAAGGAAGTCTTGTCGAGCAAGGGCAAGTATTAGCGAAAATAGATCCCGCACCATTTCAACGAAAAGTAGAAGAAAATGCGACTCGCCATCAAGATGCAGTACGTAACCTTAAGCGTATTGAAGAGATGTTTAGTAAAAACGTGGCGTCACAACGGGAGTTAGATGATGCTAAGTCACTGTATACTATTACTAAAATTGCCCTCGAAAATGCTAAACAAGATCTAAGTTATTGTACTATTCGCGCGCCGTTTGACGCGGTCGTTGGCGCACGGTTTATAGAAAATAATAGCTATATTCGCGCTGGCGATACCGTCGCTAATTTGCAGGACAGATCCCAACTGTATTTTAGCTTCCAAGTGCCTGAGCGCATTATGACCGCCAATGCTGGTAATCGTGACGTTAAGGCAACCGCACATATCATTGGTCATCCTGATCTTGTGTTTGATATTACTTATGTTGAACACGAAACTACGCCAGATCCAATTAGCCAAACCTATGGTTTAACCTTTGCCATTGACGGTGAAGTCACTAATTTATTTTATCCTGGCTCACGAGCCACAGTAAAAATTGAAGACCGTAAGCGCACGCAACAAGCCTTGATAATTCCATTAAATGCACTGGTTGGTGATATTGCCAGCGGCTTTTATGTGTGGCGCTTTAATCCAGAGACAAATGCCGTTGAAAAAGCCAAGGTAACGGTGGCGGATATTACTAAAAAATATGTAGCGATTTCATCTGGGTTAGTTTCAGGAGATAAAGTGGTGTCAGCTGCAGTTAACCAAATGCGTGATAACTTAAAAGTTAAAGAATATCAGGCGGACTTTTAGGATGGATATTGCTAAGTATTCGTTAACTCGGCCAATAAATATTTGGTTAATCACCCTATGTTTTCTACTTGGCGGCGTGGTCGCGATGGGCAATATCGGTCGTTTAGAAGATCCCGCGTTTACGATAAAACAAGCGGTAATTATGACATATTACCCTGGAGCAAGCGCCGAGCAGGTTGAGCGGGAAGTTACCGAGCAGCTGGAAATTGCTTTACAGCAAATGTGGCAATTAAAAAAGGTTGAATCGGAAAGCAAGCCTGGCTTTTCACGGGTAACCATGGAAGTAAAATCCAATATCGATAGCCCTTTATTGCCACAAATTTGGGATGAATTGCGTAAACGTATACGTGATGTTCAGCCGTCTTTACCGGTTGGAGCCAGTGCACCTAAGGTGATCGATGACTTTGGTGATGTATTTGGTATTTATTACGCGTTAACCGCTCCAGATTATAGTGCCTATCAAATGCGCGAGTTTTCACGCATTATTCGCCGAGAATTATTAACTGTTGATGGCGTGGCCAAAGTGGCTGTTAGTGGCATTTTGGCAGAACAAATAGTGGCAGAAATTGATATGTATCAGGTTGCAGGATTAGGCCTGTCATTTCCTGATCTTCAGCAAGTACTTGCCATTAACTTACGACCTTTTGCTGGTGGTCGCTTGTATATAGGTGATAAACAAATTCGCATTCCAGTATCTGCCGCTAAAGATCAACTGGAAGAAATTGAAAACATTACCTTTGTGCTGCCAGGAAAAAACGCCTCAGTTAAATTGAAAGATATTGCTAGCTTATCTATTGAAGCTGTTGATATTCCAAATAACTTAAAACGTTTTAATGGCAAAAGCGCCATTACGTTAAGTATCTCTGCACAAAATGACATTAATATTGTTGATGTTGGAGCAAAAATAGAACAAAAACTTAGCGATATTCTTGCCACATTACCAGCCGGCATAGAAGTTTCGCCGATCTACAATCAAGCCAATATTGTCGATAAAGCCGTTGATGGCTTTATTTTTAACCTTGAAATGTCCGTTCTGGTGGTCACTCTGGCTTTATGCCTATTTATGGGCTGGCGTTCAGGTATTGTTGTTGGTGTGACATTATTAGTGACGGTACTTGGTACCGTGTTAATAATGTGGCTTTATGGACTGCAATTAGAGCGAATTTCATTGGGCGCTATGGTCATTGCCATGGGGATGTTGGTGGATAATGCCATAGTCGTTGCTGAAGGCATGATGTTAAGGATGGAAAAAGGAAAGTCCGCTCTAGAGTCTGCCAGTTTTATTGTTAAACGAACACAGTGGCCATTACTTGGGGCCACCGTTATCGGCATCGCTGCATTTTCAGGTATTGGCTTATCTGATGATAAAACCGGTGAGTTTCTATTTTCACTTTTTGCCGTGGTACTAATTTCACTGATGTTAAGTTGGGTATTGGCGGTTTCGCTAACGCCATTGTTGGGTAAATATTTCTATCAAGTTGGAAATAAACAAGAGGGTGCGCAAAGTCAGTCAGCGTTCCATAAAGGTTACTTGTTTTTATTACGCAACGCACTTCATCACCGTGGTGTTACTGTAGTGGCATTAATTGCCATTACTATTACCGCCTATTCGAGTTTCGGTTTAATTAAAAAAGGTTTCTTTCCTGCTTCTAATACGCCTAACTTTTTTATTCATTATTGGGGACCACAAGATAATGATATCCGCGCTACCGCTAAATATATGAAGGCCGGAGAAGATATTATATTGGCAAGTGAAGGCGTTGAATCATTAACCAGCTTTATAGGCCAAGGTGCTGATAGGTTTACCTTAGTTTATAAGCCGACCATGCCTAATGAGAGCTATGGCATGTATTTAGTGCGCGTACACAACGCGAAAGAAATTCCAGCTATTGCTAAAAAAGTGACTGAAAAACTTAAAGCGGTTAACCCTAATGCCGCTTATTATGCCGAAATTATGCAATTTGGCCCAGGAGCTGGGGCAAAACTGCAGGTGCGTTTCTCTGGCCCCGAGCCAACAGTGCTGCGCAGCCTAGCTGAACAAGCACGAGCGATATATTTAGACGATGGTGCTATTCGCGACGTTAGAGATAACTGGCGAGGTAAAGGTATCGTATTGATGCCCGATTACGATGAAAATGCTGCGGGCATTGCTGGCGTGTCTCGTAGTGATTTTAATCAAGCGATACAGTTTTATACCAGTGGTTTAATTGTTGGTAAATTGCAAGATGGCGACTATTTATATCCGATAGTTGCTAAATCGCAAGTAGAAAATAATGCGCGAATGGACCAACTTAAGGCATTAGAAAATGGCCTAGTTTGGAGTGCAAGCCAACGTACTTATATTCCATTTAAACAAGTTAGCGGCAAAACTTCTTACGATAGTGAAGAAATGCTGATTAACCGACGTGATCGCGTTCGTACGATCACGGTAATGGCAGAAGCCGGCTATGAAGAAACCGCCGGAGCAGCTTTTGCTAGAATGAAGCCAAAATTAGAAGCTATTGAATTGCCCGATGGCTACAAAATAGCTTGGGGGGGCGAATATGAATCTTCAAGAGATGCGCAAGCGGCTTTAGGTAAAGGTTTACCATTAAGCTTTCTAGTGATGTTTATCATTAGTGTTTTATTATTTGCCCGCGCTCGACAGCCACTAATTATTTGGTTAATTGTGCCTATGGCTATCGTTGGTGTGGTCGCGGGTTTATTACTGGCCGACTTGCCGTTTGGCTTTATGTCATTGCTTGGTTTTTTAAGTTTATTTGGTATGTTGATTAAAAATGCCATTGTTTTACTGGAAGAAATCGACTTACAAATTGACGAAGGTAAAGCTAAAGGTGATGCAATCGTTGAAGCTAGCTTAAGTCGTTTGCGACCCGTTTCATTAGCTGCTATCACCACAATATTAGGGGTTATGCCGTTAATAACCGATCCATTTTTTGCCGATATGTCAGTAACGATAATGGGGGGATTGGCATTTGCTACTGTGTTAACGCTAATAGCGGTACCTGTGCTTTATAGTATTTTCTATAAAATTAAAGTGGTGAAATATTAGGGCTGGTTAACGTAAATTTCGCTTGAGTTTAAAAGCTTTTAATCAACGCTTAGGAAGTGTAATTTAATGCTTTATAGAAATGCAGTTTAATCTGATAACACAAACTAACTCATATGCAGTTAACTCATCAATTTGTTGCGGCAATAAGTGAAATTTCAGTCACAAAATGGCGACAGTGCTTTCCTTCTGGGCAACCATTTACTCAGTATGGCTATTTACTGGCATTGGAGCAGTCAAAATCAGTTTGTGGCGAAACCGGCTGGCAACCGATACATCTAGAGGTGTTGACGGATAAGCAAGAAATTGTTGCTATCTTACCGCTTTATATTAAATCCCACTCCTATGGTGAATATTTATTTGACTGGTCTTGGGCCGATGCTTATCACCAGCATGGTATCGATTACTATCCAAAGTTAGTCACGGCAATACCATTTACCCCAGTGACCGGACAGCGCCTGGGAATTAATCAGGCTTTTAGTCAAAATACCACCGATATCATCAGTTATATCACCGAGTTGTTGGCGGTACTAGCGAAACAAATCAACGCTCAAACCAGCCAGTGCTTATTTATCGATAACGCAGGAAAAAAGGCATTAACAGCACAAGGCTGGCTAGGGCGCAGCGATATTCAATATCATTGGTTTAATCGAAACTATCAAAGCTTTGATGATTTCTTAGCGTTATTTACCGCGAGAAAACGTAAAAATATCATTAAAGAGCGACAGAAAGTTATTGCTCAGCACATAACTATTGAGCGGCTATTGGCGAGTGATGTAACAGAACAACTGTGGCAACAGTTCTATTCGTTCTACTGCAACACCTATTTAAAGCGCTCTGGTCATCACGGCTATTTAACGCTGGAATTTTTTAAGCAGTTAACTGAAGTTGTGCCAACACAAACCTTAGTGATTTTTGCTTATCATCAAGGTGAATTAGTTGCGGGTTCGTTATTTTTCTTTGATGAAAACACGCTTTATGGTCGTTACTGGGGTTGTAATCAGGCGTTTGATTTTTTACATTTCGAGCTATGTTATTACCAAGGTATTGAGTATTGCATTAAGCGCCAATTAACTAGCTTTAATGCCGGTGCTCAAGGCCAGCATAAAATTAAACGCGGCTTTGAACCTGTGTTTATTCATGGCTGCTATCAAATTTATCACCCTAGTTTTAATGCGGCCATCAGTCAGTTTTTAACTAAAGAGCGCCATCACAACAAAGGGTATTATCAAGCAGCTAAAGCCGCTTTGCCGTATAAAGCTGCTATCAATGAATCATTGCTTAATTAGCAATTACCGACCGCGGGTAAATAAGCCCGTCGTTAAACCGATACCCATCATGATCAAAAAACTGCCGGCAATAATGGTGGTATTAACTACTTCGTCTAAAAACAAGTAACCCCAAAATAGCCCAAATACCGGAATTAAATAGGTGACTGAAATTGCTTTGGTTGGGCCCACTTCGGTGATCAGTTTGAAAAATAAAATATAGGCAATCCCTGTACATAGTACCCCTAAGGTAAGTACGGCATAAATCGCTTTCGTTGACGGAAATTGTTCCGGCAAAAAGCATAAGCTTAACGGCACAAGTAATATTGCTGAACTGATTTGGCTACCGGCAGCTAATACTAGCGGTTTTAAGTCATGCAAATAAAGCTTGGTATAATTGGCCGCTATGGCGTAACACAGCGTTGCACAAAGTATTGCCACAACAGGCAGAATTAACATTTCGCCGCTGATTTCGGCTTTTCCTGAAACTAAAACAAATACCCCAATAAAACCCAGTAATAAGCCACTAACACCGTAAATTGAAATTTTATCTTTTAACCAAAAATACGCGACAATTGCGCCAAAAATCGGCGTTGTGCCATTGAGTACCGACGAAACGCCCGCTGACAACGACAGCACGGCATAGCCAAATAATGAAAACGGGATAGCGGTATTAAACAGCCCCATAATAAATATTTGTCGCCAGCGACCACTAAACTGGTGGTGCTGTTTTTTCAAAATCATTATTGGTGCTAAAAATACGCTGGCGGTTAAGGTACGAAGTGCCATTAATAATATTGGTCCTAGCTCTGGGCTACCAATACGCATAAATAAAAATGAAGCTCCCCAAAGAGAAGCTAAGAATACAAGCTCGAATAATGATTTTGTCGGCATCTTTTTTGGCAGTTCCGTTGATGAGTTTTGTATTAACTATTTACTAATCAAGAGATTAGCTAGGGGTTGGTTAACGCCGCTGGTTTTATCGAGGTGATATTTCAACAACCTCTATCCTAGTTAGCGAAGTAAAATGCCAAAGGATATTAACATTATCTAAGTGCATACCGTACTGTTTTGTATCTGGCTTTCCTTGTTTGTAGGCAGGTCTAGGATCTTGTTTTAATACTTGAGTAATTAATTGCGCTAAATGCCTTGGGTATGCGTTAAGTTGCTGCATTGCCTGTTGGCAAAAATGAACGTCAATTTGCGTTAAAGGGGCCTCGTTGGCATAACCACTTTCAGCATCGGGCAGAGCATCTGAATATTGAATATATGGCTTGATATCAACAACAGGGGTTTGATCAAGTAAGTCTAACCCTGAAATATGCAAATGAACATTACCGGCATTATGTTCAATGCCATCAAGCTTAACCACCGACATACCAATACCATTTGGCCGAAACGTTGAACGAGTTGCCAGTACGCCAAGTTTTTGATTGCCGCCTAAACGTGGTGGCCGTACTTTTGGCTTCCAGCCTTGTTCAAGGGTTTGGTGAAAAATAAATAATACCCAAATATGGCTGAATTTTTCCAACCCGCTAACCATAGCTGCGCCATCAAGTTGATTATCTAGCGTGATAAAGCCTTTAGCGGCAGTAACTAACCCCGGCTGTCGTGGAATGGCAAACTTTTCTTTATAAGGTGAGCTTACGGTGCCAATTGGGGTGATGGAATAACTCGCGTTAATTGCCATTATTGTGCTTGTTCAACTTGATATGCTTTGCCATAACAAATCGCCACCGCATGACATTCTTTGGTTTGCACTTGAGTACAACCTGAAAAAACAATGGCATTGGCGCCTAGCTGATAAGCTGCTCGGCGTGCATCAGTTCGGGCATCAATAACATCGGGCGCTGCATGGTGCGGCTTAACCTGACAGCTTTCACCTTCAACCATGCCAAGCATTTTGTATTTACCATCAAATTCACTTTCTTGTTTATAAATAGTAACTTGCCCCGGTGAAAAATAATGTTCAAAATTTTTGCGGTCTAAGTTGGTTTCAACCGTGGAAATAGGTGCACAACTGACAGCTAGTAAGCTGGTGGTAACTGCGATTAATCGACTAATGTGGGATTTGATCATTAACTTCACTTCTTAGAAAATTAGGTTGCTTGCCTTTGATCCAGTAATTAAATAGCTGGTCAATTCTGCCACTTTGTTCCTTCATTTTGATCCAGTTCCGCATAAAGCGTTCAAATTTATGATCGTTATGATTGATGGCAAATGACATGAATAAATCGTTTTGTTTAGGCTTAGGTACAACAACACTGTAATAGGGGTTGATAAGCGACCAGCCAGAAGCTGCTGCCGCGCCAATTAACATGGCATCAATATGTTGATACTGATCTTTAAAGAATAAGCGTGGCGTTGAAATTTCCCATGCTGTTATATTGGAGAATCGTCTTTTAACATCATCTTCATAGTGATAGGTTTCGGGGATACCAATAATTAAATTTGATTGTTTGGTAATTTCTTGCCACTTGGTAAATTCGTCGCGTCGCTCGTTTTTCACTAAGAATGCTAACGGCTGCTCAGTATAAGGTGCAGTCATGGTATATTTTTTGATATTTTCTGGAATTAATGGGAAACCTGTCGTCATATCAAGATAACCTGAGCGCAGCATATCTTCGGCTTGGCTATGGCGAATTCGCACGTATTCAATGCCAATTACCAAATCTGCCGCTAGCATATTGATAATTTCAATATCAAAGCCAACTAACTCACCTTGCTTATTGTGGAAGGCATAAGGTAGATCATCAATAAAGTAACCTACGCGAATAAAGCCGCGACGTTTAATACGTTGTAAAACGCCCATTTCAGGGAATAACTCGGCGTTTTGCGGTTCTGGAGCCGATAGATGTTTGGTTGCAACTGAATCGAATAAGCGCTGGCGTTCAATAAATTTATCGTAGCCTTGGTATTGCATATCAAGCTTGGTTAAGCCAAATTGCAGCAACATAAACAGTGAAATAGAAACAAACGGTAATACCAACAAATTACGAATAATATACGGCATTTTTAAGCGTAAAGTTTTGCCAAGAACACTGGCAATTAGCATAACAAAACACACCGTAAAGCTAACAGATAGCAGGGCACCTATACGGCTGGCAATTAGGTTATCAGCAACTAAATACAACTCAAACATGCTGCTTGATACATTAAATAAATCAAGCAGTGTTGGCATAGCAACAACTGTTGAGCCAAATAGCTGTGGAATACCGATAAAGATCAGCTTGGCATATTCTTGTGGGCCGATATAAGCGCCGGAGAACCATGCGCCAAACAAGGCAAAAAGTAAGGCCAGTAGCTTACCACCAGCAGGGAGACTGTATGAGATTGGCACCAAAATATCGGCTAGTTTTTCATTATCATTCGATTGCTTCGGGAGCTCCGCAAAGCTAACTTTTAGCTTTTCAATAATCACAGGTAACACGGCAAAAAAGCTACCTGTGGCAAAGGCCGTAATCATGGCGGAACGACAAGCTTTGAGCACTTGGCGGTACCTAAACGGCGTTAGTGTTGCTACTAATATAGGAAACACCACAAACGCCAGTAAAATAACTAAAATACTGGCACTAAAAATATAAACCACTAAGCCCTCTATTAAGCTAGGGTCTATGGTTGCTGCGGCTTTATAACCAATACAGAACACCCCGACTGGCGCAAAACGCATGACTATGCCACTGATATTACCTAAGGCATTTTGTAAGCTGGTTAATACCGCTAAAGTATGTCGCTTACCTTTGATATTGATTAAACCAACGCCGAAAAAGATACTGAATAACACCACAGATGGAATGATGGCGTTGGCAAAAGCATTAAATGGGTTCGCTGGAATAAACAATGATACCAAGTCAAATTCCGCTTCGGTTTTCACCGTAGCAGCGCTATAAAATGAAGCGTTTTTCCAATCAGGGAAAGCAATTGTGGTCAGTAGGATAAACAGTATGCTGATAACAGTTAACAAAAGTAATATCGTGATACTGGCTTTTACCGCAGACTTTGCTTTGTTTGGCGTTAAGCTGCCAATACCAACCATCAATGATAAGGCAATGTAAGGTAGCGCTGTCATCTGCAATAGCAAGACAAAAGCTGAGGATAAGCTGGTAATGCCCGGAAATAGTGAAAAATTGGCGCCTAAAATTAGGCCGAAAATCATGCCGAAAATGATTTTTGCTGAGAGTGGAATTTGCTTAAACAAATTAATATTCCTTGGTTTAGGCTTGATAGCCGTTTAATTATGCCGATGACTTTATTCGATTTTTAGTCTAACTATTACTTATACTGTATGTCATTTGTGTGTTACTTGTGTGTCATTTATATTGGGCTATTACATTTTTAACCGTAGCAATACCGAACATTACTTTATCGATAAATGACTCAGAACTTGCGACTAAATTAAAGTTAGAATGTTTTGACCATACCGCTTGTAATTTATCGTCTAGATCAATGGCTGCTTGCTCTGATTCGTTACGAATTGGGTTATTACTGCGAATACTTTCTCCAGATTTTGCCGCTGTTTCAAGAAAAATAACCGCGTCATATTGGGCAAACTCTGCTTCAAGAGTGGTGTTCATCTGAGTAAAAAAATCTTGTTCAGAGCCGGGCCAGTAGGCTAACCCATCAAGCGTGCCACGATCACATAAAATAACGCAATCGGGGTAGGTAGCTCGTTGAATATCTTCTAAATGTTTTTGTAGATGGAAAATCGCGCATTGTTGAGCTTTTAAAATGCTATCGTTAGTCGCTCGCTCAATACCGCCGCTGAAGATCATGGTGGCAGACTCCGGCACTATCGCCAGTTTGCCTGCGAATTCACGTCGAATTAAATCAAGTGCGGTGGTTTTTCCGCCACCAGGGCCGCCCGTTAAGACAATTCGTTTTTTCATAAGGAGAACAAAAGTTAAATAGTTGAAACGAATATGTTAATTGTAACTGACTTAGGTCGTGGTGTGAATATCAGGGGAATAATAAAAAGCCGTATATAAAAAAGGCCTCATAATGAGGCCTTGCATAAATTAGGTATTAGTTACAATACGCTTATTTTATATTAACTATTTTTTGAAATATAGTCGTTAACCATAGTTTCTAACACATTTAATGGCACAGGACCTTGGCTTAATACCACGTCATGGAACTGACGAATATCAAACTTATCACCTAATTTCTCTTTGGCCCGTTCACGTAGTTCAACAATTTTTAACATACCAATTTTGTATGCAGTGGCTTGTGATGGCATAACGATATGACGTTCAACCATTTTTACTGCATCAGATTTGGCATTTGGTGTATTTGTTACGTAGAAGTCAATACCTTGTTCACGCGTCCATTTCTTAGCGTGAATACCAGTATCAACCACTAAACGACAAGCGCGCCATAACTCCATTGCTAAACGGCCAAAGTCTGAGTATGGGTCTTGATAAAAACCAATTTCTTTTGGAATAAGCTCTGAATATAATCCCCAACCTTCTGTGTATGCGGTGTAGCGACCAAATTTACGGAATTTAGGAATGCCTTCTAGCTCTTGCTTAAGAGCAATTTGCATATGGTGACCTGGAATACCTTCATGGTAAGCCAATGCTTCCATTTGATAAGTCGGCATTGCTTCCATATCGTAAAGGTTCGCGTAATAAATACCTGGGCGTGAACCGTCCATTGAAGGCTGTTGGTAGAAGGCTTTACCTGCTGATTTTTCACGGAAAGCTTCTACTGCTTTAACAATCATATCCGCTTTAGGCTTGGTTAAGAATAACTCGTCTAAGCGGCCCTTCATGGTATCGATTAGTGCAGTAGCTTCTTTTAAGTAACGCGCTTTACCTTCTTCAGTGCCAGGGTAATAGAACTGTTTGTCGTGACGCATAAACTCGAAAAATGCGGCTAAGTCACCTTCAAAGCCCACTTTTTTCATAATTTCACGCATTTCGTCATGAATACGTGCAACTTCACTAAAACCTATTTCGTGAATTTGCTCGGCAGTTAAGTCGGTGGTGGTTGTGCGGTTAAGGGCGTTGTTAAAGAACGCTTCACCTTCAGGGAACTTCCATGCACCATCGCGAGTATCAGCTTTGGTTTCTAATGCCGTAAGGTAAGTGATCAAGTCTTGGTATGCTGGCTGTAATTGTTCAACTAATGCTTTTTCAACATCAGCAATTAACGATGCTTTTTTAGCATCATCTAATTCAAGCTTGTTCACTTTTTTGCGGAAGTCAGCAAGAATAGGGCTATCTTCACCGTCGCTAAATGGCGCACCAGAAATGATGTTATTTGAATCGCGAAGTACGTGTGTGAACACGAATTTAGGGGCAATAATGCCTTTTTCTTCACGCACTTTTAAATTGTCAATTAATTGATTAATTAAGGTATTAGTACCATTAACACGGGCAATATAGTCTTGTGCTTCTTTTTCATCGGCAATGCTGTGTTGGTTAATTAAAAATGCTGGCACTTGTGAGTGTAAACCAAACATTTGGTTGACAGGATAGTTATGATGGCGCCATTTGAAATCTTCGATTTCTTGTTTTAACTTTTGCTCTAACAGTGCATAGCTCACTTTAGTTTGAGCATCTAACTTGTCAACATCTAATGCTTGAATACGTTTTAAGTCTGCTTTAGTTATTTCAAGCTCTTTAAGGTTGTTTTCTTCTGAAATATCATTCCACTTATCGTAGTCTTTTTTGATGCCAAGGTAAGTTTGCATCATCGGGCTACGGTCAACACCCTCGTCGAAAATTTGATCAAATAGCGCGTTTGCTTTTTCAGACTCAGTTTGTTGAGTCATTTCTTGTTTTACTGGCGCTTGCGTGTCTGTTGATGTCGTTGTTGCAGGCTCTTTACCACAGCCAGCTAAAAGTGCGCTGGTCATAGCTAAAGCCAATAAAGATTTTTTATATATCATAGTGCTTCCCTCAAAATTAAACCTAAAGAGTGTGCCTTGTAATGTAGCGCCATTCAATGGTGTGTCGATAAAAAGCCTCATGGATAAGATAAATGGTTGTTGCGGTCTTGTTTCGTTGATGAAAATACGCGATATTTGACGCCAAACTCCTAAGTGTCTGTGTTGTTTTGAATCAAGCTCGTGATAACTCTATAAAAATTACCTTTAAAAAAGCCAGTTATAGTGATGTCGGTTTTTTAACCTATTTGCGCAAAATCACGATGGATGATTACTTAAAACAAGCAGGGCTTGTATTAACCGACGTGCAGCATACTAATAGAGTATTAGAGTTTTTTAATGAGTCGTATCTGATTTTACTCAATGAAAAAAGCGTAGGTGTCATTAAATTAGGTATTGAAAACAGTGCGTTGCATATTCGTCAATTCCAAATTCTTCCGCAATATCAAGGGAAAGGGCTGGGCGGTCATGTGCTTAATATTTGCAAGAAAAAAGCCCGAGAAAAGCAGACTTCGTTAACCCTAAATGTGTTAACGAATAACCCTGCGCAACAGCTTTATTTGCGCCAAGGTTTTGTTATTGAAGCGACCGATGAATTACAGCACTTTATGCGTTGCACTGATTTAACGGCTTGTTAACGCTTTTTAGTTTAACTGCTTTTTAATTTAATTAACTGTTTTGCCGATAAACCGAGGCTGCCTTGCTGTTTTTGTTCAGCAAGTTGCACAGATAAGTGCCAATACAGCCAGCGCCAAAAAAGGCAATATTTGGCGGCGATAGTTCATGGTTGAATATTTTGTTTGGCGCTAAAATCATTAATAAATTTTACCGTCAGCAGATACTTGGCTGGTATCGATACGTGACGGGGTTGCTTGGCCGCTAATAATTGGCTTAGCAGCTTCGGCAATGGTTTCTAATACCGTTTTCAATGACGATAATTGAATGGTATCTACTTGATCAGATACGGCATGGTAATGCTTGTCTTGTGATAACTGTACAGAGCTAAAACTGTGAGCCGGTACGCCAAGGCGCGCTAGCGTGGCGTTATCTGAGCGGTAAAACAGTTGCTGCTCTGGATAAGGATCAGCTTCTATCACTAACGACTTTTCGGCTAAGGCACTATTCATAATTGTCCCTAAATCTGAACGTTCCATTCCTGTCATCCAAAGTTTTCCTTGACCGAATTTTGATTCTTTACCAATCATTTCTAGATTAATCATGGCTATCACATCGCTGGCAGCAAGCTGCTGGGAAAAATATTTTGAGCCAAAACCACCAATTTCTTCGGCGGTAAATGCAACAAATAATAGGCTGCGCTCATTGTTTGCTTGCTTTGCATAATATTGGGCTAAGTTGAGAATGCCGGTAACACCAGAGGCATTATCATCAGCACCGTTATAGATGGTATCACTTGCCTGATGACCCGTATTTTCTTGGTCAGAATGTTCAGCGGTTAATTTAGTGCCTAAATGATCATAGTGTGCAGAAAACAGCACGATTTCTTGGCTGCGAGTTTTACCAGGTAGCACGCCTACCACGTTAGTTAATTGTTTTTCTGTAATCTTTGATTGTGCAATAACGGAAAACTGTTCAATCTTATCTATTTCCGACAATGCCAAGATCAGAGTGCCGGCATCCTGAGTGTTAAGTTTAGTCAGGCCTTGATCAAAATACGCTTTATAGCGTTTAAACAGCGCTTGATGCTTAGGGTGAACTAGTGCTAAATGTTCACCTCCTTGCATATTAATATCAGCTAATGCTTTTCTTAAATTATCGTGTTCACCAATGATAGTCACTTTAACTGTGCTACCTGCAACATCGCCGCTGTGCTGCCAGTTAATACTGGTATTGCTGCTGGCGATAGTGACTAGTTCTTGATTAATTGTAAGATTGTTAATGGTCACTTCAAGTTGGGTATTAGTGATGGTTGCTATGTTAAAGCCTTGCAAATAACTGCCATTAAACGGCGCTAATCCAGAAGATTTAAAACGCTCGGCAATATAATTTGCTGCTTGGTCAATTTCCTCGGTAAATACGCGACGACCTTTAAGCTCGTCACTGGCTAACATTTCAATATCTTGTTTCACGCTTTCAAGATCAATATTGGCAGCATTTGCCGTTAAGCTTATTGATGTCGCGCCTGTGAAAACAGATGCAAGTAAAACTGGCGCAAGCAAAACGGATTTAAGTAAGGTAGCTAGCGTGCTATTAGTAAAGCGAGTGTTTGTTCGTGACATTGTTTAAACCTTGTTGTTAGCCGCTTTTATTTCAATGCTTAGTTCTACGCATTGCTGTGTGCTTGTTTTAGTATTTAGTTTTAAATTGGCGGCTTTATTATTTTATTTCTGGTGTGTTTCTGGCGAAGTTGCTCAAGCATTGTCGCTATTTTAGGCACATGCCTCAAGCGATTTAATGACATCAGTAACGTTATTTTGAAGAAATTTTGTAAATTAATGTGGTGAATGTTTCATATTACCTTGATTGATTTAGGTGATGGCTAAATCGCATGTTAAAGTAGCTTGAACTGACCAGCTGACTAGTGTTAAACATGCACTGTTTAGGCACCATAATTGATAAAAAGCGCTCAACCGTACTTTAAACTGTAGTTTTAACCGTACAGCTACTCGTACTATCAGCCCATTTATATTTTGAAGAGAATTATTATGACTATTACTTCATTTAATCCGCCGCAACGCACGTTAATGGGACCTGGCCCATCAGATGTCAGTGCCCGGGTATTATCGGCATTAGCACGTCCTACTATCGGCCATTTAGATCCAGCATTTGTCGGCATGATGGATGAGGTAAAAACCTTATTGCAATACGCATTTCAAACGAAAAACCCTTATACCATCGCATTATCAGCGCCGGGTTCAGCAGGGATGGAAGCGTGTTTTGTGAATTTAGTGACACCAGAAGATACGGTAGTGGTTTGCCGTAATGGTGTTTTTGGTGCGCGTATGATTGAAAATGTTCAGCGTATTGGTGCCAAGTTAGTGGTTGTGGATAGCCCTTGGGGCAGAGCTGTTGACCCACAGCAGTTAGAAGATACGCTCAAGGCCAACCCTCAAGCGACAATTGTTGCTTTTGTTCATGCTGAAACATCTACTGGTGCGCGCTCTGATGCCAAAACCTTGTGTGAAATTGCTCGTAAGCATAGCTGTTTAACCATTGTTGATGCGGTTACCTCATTAGGTGGTTCTGAATTAAAAGTGGACGAGTGGGGCATAGATGCCATTTATTCTGGTAGCCAAAAATGTTTATCGTGTGTGCCGGGTATCTCACCGGTTAGCTTTAGCGAACAAGCGATTGATAAATTAAAGGCGCGTAATGTACCTGTGCAAAGCTGGTTTTTAGATCAATCGTTAGTAATGGGTTATTGGTCGGGTGAAGGCAAGCGAGCTTATCATCACACCGCACCAGTAAACTCACTTTATGCGATGCATGAATCTTTGTTAATGCTCAAAGAAGAAGGTTTGGAAAATAGCTGGCAACGCCATGCAGATATGCATCAGCTTTTAGCCAAAGGTTTAACAGAATTAGACATTGAATTTATTGTGCCAGAAGCCGAGCGCTTAGCTCAGCTTAATACCATTAAAATTCCATTTAATTTAGATGATGCTGCGGTGCGTAGTTATTTATTAAATGAGTATAACCTTGAAATTGGTGCAGGTTTAGGCGAGTTTGCCGGCAATGCGTGGCGCATTGGTTTAATGGGGTTTGCTGCACGTAAAGAAAATGTTGCCCTATGTCTAACCGCGCTTGAAGATGCGATTACTAAGTTTCGTTAAAACTTTCGCATCTTGCTTAGGCGGGAAATAAAAAAGGAAGCATTAGCTTCCTTTTTTAATGTTTACCTTTAATCGAGCGTTGCTAGATTACCAGCTACCGGTATTTTCCATACTTAGCCATGGCTCTTGTGGCGGCAGGTGACCATCTTGTAATAACTCAATTGAAATACCATCAGGCGAGCGAACAAATGCCATATGGCCGCAACGCGGTGGACGATTAATGGTAACGCCAGCATCCATTAACTTTTGGCAAGTGTCATAAATATTATCAACGCGTAGCGCGATATGACCAAAGTTTCTTCCTTGCGAGTAGTTTTCGGTTTCTCCCCAGTTATGGGTTAATTCAATTTCATGGCCACCTGCTTCGGCCGCTAAAAAGATTAAGGTAAATTTGCCTTCAGGCACTTCATGGCGACGCACTTCTTTTAACCCCAATAAGTCACAATAAAAGTGCAGCGAAGCGTCCACATCAAGAATGCGAACCATAGTGTGGAGTAATTTCATTTTTGATCCTATATCAAGATTTCATGTCAATAATATTGACTAATGTTAACATACCTTATTGTTAATTAGCCTTAAACCTTACCAATTCTTGTAGTAAATCACTTGAAAACCCACTATTGGAAATATGAATTTATAAAAGCAACTTGTATTTAATGTTTGTCGTTAGCGTTGCCTATAATTGTACAAGCTATAATTAACTAATTATCTTCAATAGAGTACGAAATGAAATTTAGTACCGATAACACATCACCTCGAAAATTTCGACCTCATGGCAGAATTGAACTGACTATTTTTGAAGAAGGGATAATTCAATACGATGCACTAGGGCCATTTAATCGAGAATTAATGAAGGCTCTTGAAGAAGTCGAACAAGGCGCTTTAGCCTCCTTTAAGCAAAATTTTGGAAAGTGGTGTGAAGTCATTATATTTCATGATTCATGCATGATGCTCGAAGATGCCTTAGCGGAGCTTGAAAGTTACCTTAAAGAATTATATGAACATGGCTTGGCACAACCCACGGCTTTTGTTTTTCAAGAAGGGGTAGAAGGTAGTTCGTTAATGAAGCCTAAATACAAAAGCGTCTATAACCATGCAAAAATTCCTTATCAAGATTTTAATACCATTGAAGGCGCAATCCACTGGTGCCGGTCGCAATTAAAAAATTAATTTAACCATTGAAATTTTAATAAAAAATATTGCATTGGCGAAAATTTGAGATATTATTCGCCAGCTTCTTGTAGATAGCCAATCCGAGTACATTGCAACCAGATTGCAGCAAGGCGATAGAGCAACTATCCAAGAGTGAACTTGAATGTTTAGTTATGTTTAAATCGCTCGAACTCTGCTACTTGATCATTAAGGTGTTAGCTGAGTTTTTTAGTTTAGCTTTATTGACAATGCTCGGAGAATAGCTATGTCTTTACACTCTATGTTAGCACCAGTGCACACTGATGTTGCTGATTCATCTTTAGGCTTACAGCTTGATAAACAGCAAGCTGAAGCACTTGTTGCACAATTTGGCTCGCCGTTAATGGTGTTAGATTGTGATCTGATTCGAGCGCAATATCGCGCGCTGCAGCAAGCACTACCTAGTGTTGATCTTCATTACGCATTAAAGCCATTGCCACATCCGGCAGTAGTTAGCACGTTATTGGCAGAAGGCGCTTATTTTGATTTAGCCACTAATGGCGAAGTCGATTTAGTGGCGTCAGTTGGCGTACCTAGCGGACGTACCATTCAAACTCACCCGATCAAGCGTGATAGCGATATTGCTCATGCGGTGGCATATGGTTGCAATGTTTTTGTTGTTGATAATATTAATGAAATCGACAAATTTGCTAAATACCAAGAGCAAGTGGAATTACTGGTTCGTGTAAGTTTTCCTAACCCTGAAGTGCTAGCTGATTTATCGAAAAAGTTTGGTTGTTTGCCTGAGCATGCATTAGTGCTGATTAAGCACGCCTATAGTTTAGGAATTCGTGTAAAAGGCTTGTCATTCCATGTAGGTTCACAAACTAAAAACGGTATTAAATATGCTGATGCAATCACTAAATGCCACCATATTATGTTGCAAGTGGTTGATGCCGGTTTACCAGCGTTAAGTACGCTAGATATTGGTGGTGGTTTTCCGGTGAAATATACCGACGATGTCCTTGATATTAGTGATTTTTGCGCGCCAATTCGTCAAGCGCTAGCATTATTGCCAGATACTGTTCGAGTTATAGCAGAACCAGGGCGTTTTATTGTGGCACCTGCGGTGACTAATATTGCTTCTGTAATGGGCCAAGCTGAGCGTAATGGCAAAACTTGGTACTATTTAGATGATGGTATTTACGGTTCATTTAGTGGCTTAATGTTTGATGAAGCAAACTATCAAATCAGCGCCTTAAGCATTGAAAATGAAGTTTTTCCAGCAGTATTAGCAGGACCAACATGCGATAGCATTGATGTGATTCGCGAAGAAATTTTATTACCAAAACTAACTAATGGTGACTTAATTGTTAGTACCATGATGGGCGCATACACCAGCTGCACGGCAACTGATTTTAACTTTTTTAAACGTGCACAAATGATAGTACTAAACGAAGTTGCCGCTGAGCAGGTGATGGTTAGTGCTTAGGCACACATGATTTCACTGTCTACAACTTGACGCTATAAAGAAAAGGGCATGTTAAAATGCCCTTTAACCTGTCTTCTATTTAATCTCTAACAAATCTTCAATAATACAGGCGCTTAATGCTGGTTTACGAGCGGCGCAAGTGTATCAGCCATATACATCAGCTACTGATGAACATTAATCTTACGTTTGGCAGTAACTTGAAGTTTAGCTTGTAACTAGTGTATAACAAATTTATTATATAATGAATTTGTTATGTTCTGATTATGTGTTTTGAGGGTTGGTCATTGAAAGTTCTTTTTTTGGGCACAGAAAGCTCGGCTAGATCTATCATGGCAGAGGCACTGTTAAAATATCACGGCAAAGACGAATACCAAGTATATAGTGCAGGTACTGAGCCAAACAGAGTTGATCCTCGCACCTTAAAAGCTATTGAACATTTTGGCTTGTCTACAGAAGGTTTGCGTTCAAAACATCTTGATGAACTAGCCAATACCTCTTTCGATTTTGTTATTACACTTTGTGATAAGGCGGCAAAAGAATGCGATAGTCGAATCAAGGGTACGAATTGCCTAGCTTGGGACTTTCTTGAGCCTAGTTCACGCAAAGAGCCCAACCCCTATGAAAAAACGCTGCAAGAGTTAAATGAACGGATAAAACTCTTTTTGCTAAACCAAGAAAAATTAGAAGAAAAAGGAAAGGCACAGCAAAAAACAGCCGCAATAACGCCTACCACTTTTTACAAAGCGCTTGCTGATGATATTCGCTTGAAAACGCTGTTGATCATTGCGGTGGAAAAAGAAGCATGCGTTTGTGAGTTGATGACCGCTTTGGGTGAAGAAAGCCAACCGAAAGTTTCTCGTCATCTTGCACAACTTAGAAAAACAGGCATTTTGTCTGATCGGAAACATCAACAATGGGTGTTTTACTCGCTTAATCCAACACTACCTGAGTGGATGAAAAAAACGATAACTTCAACAGTGGTCAATGATCCTATTTTCATTGAACAAGAGTTAGCTCGTTTAAATGCAATGGGTGATCGACCAACTCGTGTTGCAAGTTGTTGTAATTAAGGAAGCTAACAATGGGAATTTTTGAACGTTATTTATCGTTATGGGTAGCAATATCAATAGCTGTCGGTGTGGCATTGGGGATTGTTTATCCACCGCTTTTTGAAGCCATTGCAAGGCTTGAAGTTGGTTGTCGCCGTTTTCATTTGGGTGATGATCTATCCAATGATGGTGCAGGTGGACTTTTCTACCATTAAAGAAGTGGGTAAAAACCCACAAGGGCTGGTATTAACGTTAGTCATTAATTGGCTGATAAAGCCATTCTCTATGGCGGCACTAGGTTGGTTGTTCTTTGAGGGCTTGTTTGCTGATTTCGTCTCAGCCCAAACCGCACAAGAGTATATTGCTGGTATGATTTTGTTGGGGGTAGCCCCTTGTACGGCAATGGTCTTTGTTTGGTCACAATTAACAAAAGGTGATGCAAATTACACGTTAGTGCAAGTGTCGGTTAATGACGTGATCATGATATTTGCATTTGCGCCCATTGCAGGGTTGCTGCTTGGCGTGACAGATATTCATGTGCCTTGGGGAACCTTATTTATATCAGTTGTTTTGTATGTATTACTGCCGTTAATTGCAGGAATATTCACTAGAAAAATCTTAAATAGCACAGGGCGTGATGAAACTGCAATTACGAGTTTATTAGATAAAATAAAGCCATTATCCATTATTGGCTTGTTAGCGACCGTCGTGCTTTTGTTTGGGTTTCAAGCCAAGACTATTATTGCGCAACCGCTAAACATAGTACTTATCGCTATTCCGTTAATTCTTCAAACCTATGGCATTTTTATCATTGCCTACTTTATTGCGGTGAAAATCAAACTGAAACATAACATCGCGGCACCGGCCTGTTTAATAGGTACCTCAAACTTCTTTGAATTGGCAGTAGCGGTAGCAATTTCTCTGTTTGGCTTACATTCGGGAGCGGCATTGGCAACCGTAGTTGGCGTACTTGTTGAAGTACCCGTTATGTTGTCACTAGTGGCGATAGTGAACAGAACAAAACATTGGTTTAACGAATAAATTATTCGAAGATTTTTTAATGAATAAATAAATGAATATCAGTAAATGGGAGCTTAAAAATGGCGATTAAAATTGGTATTAACGGTTTTGGACGAATGGGACGTCTAACGCTAAGAGCGGCTTTTGATTGGCAAAACATTGAATTTGTGCAAATAAATGATCCAGCTGGTGATGCTGAAACACTGGCGCATTTATTAAAATACGACTCTGTACACGGGATATGGGCGCATGAGGTTACACATCACGACCAAAATATTGTGATCAATGGCCAAGCTATTCGAGTGACTCAAAATAAAGCAATTAACGATACTGATTGGTCTGAGTGTGATTTAGTGATTGAAGCTTCAGGCAAAATGAAAACGACTGAGTTACTTCAAGCTTACTTAGACCAAGGCGTTAAAAAAGTAGTGGTCACTGCGCCAGTAAAAGAACAAGGTGTGCTTAATGTGGTGATGGGCGTTAACGACCACCTTTATGATGTTGAGTCACATAACATAGTCACCGCCGCATCTTGTACCACTAATTGTTTAGCACCAGTGGTAAAAGTATTGCAGGACAATATTGGTATTAAGCATGGCTCAATGACTACCATTCACGATATTACCAACACTCAAACCATTTTGGATGCTCCGCATAAAGATTTACGCAGAGCGCGTGCTTGTGGCATGAGCCTTATTCCAACCACCACCGGCTCAGCAACGGCTATTACCCATATTTTCCCTGAATTAAAAGGCAAGTTAAATGGGCATGCAGTGCGTGTACCGCTAGCCAATGCATCAATTACCGATTGCGTATTTGAAGTCGAGCGCGCAACAACGGTTGAAGAAATTAATGCTTGGATGAAACAAGCCGCAGAAGGCGAATTAAAAGGCATTTTAGGATTTGAAGAAAAACCACTTGTTTCTATTGATTACAAAACCGACCCGCGCTCTAGCATCATTGACGCACTTTCAACCATGGTGGTAAATGGCACTCAAGTAAAGCTGTATACCTGGTATGACAATGAATGGGGCTACGCTAACAGAACCGCCGAGCTTGCCCGTAAGGTTGGGTTATCAATTCAGGGTTAATGTAACGCTATGAAACGCTTGGCATCTTTGTCTGACGATATTAAGCAATACCTTGTTGTAACGGGCAACTATTGGGCGTTCACCCTAACCGATGGTGCACTGCGTATGTTAGTGGTGCTTCATTTTCATGGGTTAGGCTATAGTCCACTTAGCATTGCCATGTTGTTCTTGTTTTATGAAATTTTTGGCGTGGTAACCAATTTGGTTGGCGGCTTCTTAGGTGCTCGTCTAGGCCTAAATAAAACCATGAACATAGGCTTAGCCATGCAAGTTATTGCCTTACTCATGTTGGCAGTTCCTGCCCAATGGTTAACCGTTGTTTATGTCATGATTGCTCAAGCGCTTTCAGGTATTGCCAAAGATTTAAATAAAATGAGCGCCAAAAGCGCTATCAAAATGTTGGTCGCAGTGGGGCAGGAGGGCACGTTATTTAAATGGGTGGCAGTGCTAACAGGCTCTAAGAATGCGCTAAAAGGCGTTGGTTTTTTCCTAGGCGGCCTGCTGTTAACGCTGTTATCGTTTAAAGGCGCTATGTTGCTAATGGCGGGAGTTTTATCACTTGTGTGGTGCTACAGCCTTTATGCGTTAAAAAACGATTTAGGAAAGGCAAAGAACAAACCCAAATTTACCGACATATTTTCTAAGAGTCGTTCGATTAATCTGTTATCGGCTGCTCGATTATTTTTATTTGGTGCGCGCGATGTCTGGTTTGTGGTGGCATTACCTGTATTTCTTTCACAAGCGTTTGGTTGGCAACATTGGACCGTGGGTGCATTTTTGGCGTTATGGGTTATTGGCTATGGCGTTGTTCAATCGATTACTCCTAGGTTAATCAACTTTAAACAAAACCTTTCACCGGCAACTGAAACGGTGAAATGGGCGAGCTTACTGGCACTGGTAACCTTGGGTATTGCCTTGTCATTATATTTCAACTGGCAGGTTAAAACCTTACTCATTGCTGGCTTAATGGTATTTGGCGTACTGTTCGCCATTAACTCATCACTGCATAGTTATTTGATCGTGAGCATGGCAGATGCTGATGGTGTTTCATTGGATGTCGGGTTTTACTATATGGCGAACGCCATGGGACGACTTATCGGTACGGTTTTATCAGGTTGGGTTTTTCAGCTTTATGGCTTAGCCGCGTGCTTGGCTATTTCTTTTGGCTTTATTGTTATTGCAGCGGTTATATCTGCCAAGTTGCCAACGAACAAGTTATAAATAATGTTGTAACTACTCGGACTGAAACTATATGGTGGCCTTGGAGTATTCAGAAACTTAATTTTAGCGTCAATGCTCGATGAATACTCCTAGCTATTAACCGCTTGTTATACGTACCTGATTAAACCAACGACAATTAATATAAATGCCAAGGCAAAATATTTATAGCTATCGGTACTAACGCCAACATTATTTTTAAACCACACCTTAACTGGCGTATTGAACATTAGTGGAGATAAAAGCAGCCCACGAAGTAAAGCTAATACACCAACTGCCATAGCAATTGAACCCAAATTTATAATATTAGTTTGATAAAAAGCGACCGCTTGCATCAATACCACAAAAGCCATTGCGAATTTAATGAGGAAAGTACTACGTTTAATTTTTATTGCATGAGCTTCCATTGAAACCAAATCCTTGATGTGTGTAACGCTTCAAGAAGCGGCGCCGGTTACGGCGTCCCGCTTGCTTGACTTGTTAACGCTCTCACTGCTGACAAAATATATATTCCATTGCGGAGTCGCCACGCTTATATTCTCTTCTTATTTCAAATGGAGATGATGTTGGGTGTAGCGAGTAAATTTCTCTAACCTTTAATAGCTTCCAGCCCGCTCTCTCACCGCTTTTACTGCCGCCGGATATTTGATAGCAGCGCAAAATTTCATCGCCTTTTTTATCTCTGCCATAAGCATAGGGCTCTACAGTTCGCGAGTATCCGCTGTAGCGAAGCTCAATTAGGCTCACATTTTCAATTGCTTTGCATAATTCCTGTTTCATATCATTTACCATCCGAGGGTAGAATCTGAGCTGACATCCAATCGTCATAGCGCTGTCCGCAATTTGTGCAAACATTTAGAGTATGCTCTTTGGCAGCCCTAACTAGCTGCCTCTTTTTATGCTCGCCCTCCCAACAGCGCAAGCAATAAGCAATTCCAATTGGCTCACCTTCAGAATTAACCTCATAGTATGCATCGTTATGGCGCTTCAAATCACCCTTTGCTTCAAATGCTTCTTTTAACTCAGCGATAATCCGATCTTTTTCAATAATCACATCTTGGACTTCAGCTAGCTCAAGCTTAGCCTCTGCTAATGCACTTACAAGATCGGCAAATTTAAGTTTCATTTCCGCCTTTTCAAGTGAAAAGTCACTTTCTCTAAAATACTTGGCAATGTCTGTAGCAGTTTTCAAACTGCTCAATGCTGCTGCGATAGTAGCTATGTCTGGCACATTGCTCTCCTTGTTTGTCTCGTTAACAGTTACTATGTAGACGTCTCAGTAATGTCCGTCTATGAATATCTAATTAAACCTAACATAAATTTTAATTTATTCAATATGTTAGCGAAGAAATATAAGTGTTAATTTATCTTGAACAGAATATTACTGAGACTTCTTAGTAATATCCAATTGTAACTAGCAACTTTTATTCAACTATTTCATGAGGTTAAAGGAGTTTAAGGTGGTACCTTGGGAATTTACTGAGCATTCTCAGTAACCTCGAGATCAACGTTCGCTATTCTTGCAGCAGACTTTAGCTACTCAGTTTTAGCTTTCAGCTCATATAAATCTTCAATAATACAGGCTCTGTATTTAAGTTTGCGAGCCACGCAAGCATAACGGCCGTTTAGAAAACCAGTGGTGAGCATCGACGTTAAATTCAGCAGACACGACGTTAAGTAGCTTTTCTGCTACTTGGTCGATATTTTTACCCATGGCATATTTTGTTCGGTTTGATACGCGGAAAATATAAGTAACAACCGCTATGGCTGGCTAGCCGAAAGGTAAGGAAAGTAGGTGTAACCGATTGTGCGATTAACAGACTTACAGTATTAACTGTTATAAAGCTCTGGCTGTCACAACTTAGATTGTGACTAACCAGTTTAAAAATTTCTTTGTTTCTAGCGAATTTTGAAAGCGGATATTTTTTATTTTTTGGTTGTCTTTAAAAACAACGTTAAATTTATTTACGGATATAGCCGAAATTGGTGGCTGAGCATTAATGCTGTTGCCATTATATATATGTGTCATGTTTGATACTTTTTAAAATTATGAGGGTGAACGGTAAGACAAAAAGCTGAGGATTAATTCAAGGAGAGAGTATTACAGTAATAAAAAGGCTAATGACAACTAGCCTTTGATAATGCTATTTGATTTAAACAGGTGTTACGTTTGAAGCTTGAGGGCCTTTTTGGCCTTGCTCAACATTGAATACAACTTGCTGACCTTCAAATAGCGATTTATGACCTTCAGAAACAATTGAACGAAAATGAACAAAAACGTCTTTACCACCTTCACTTGGTGTTAAAAAACCAAAACCTTTTTCTTCATTAAACCACTTAACTACGCCTTGAACAGTATTAGACATATTTGAAACCTTTTATTAATTAAATATTTTGGTGGATTAGCCACCGTAAAAGCAATAGATATATACAAGTAAAACATTAACCAGTAGAGCAAATGAAAATACAAGTTCGACCTAAACTAATAAAAGAAGAAAGAGAAACGCAAAGTGCAGTAGTAGATAAAGCTTTAAATTTCTAAAGCGCCGCCATGGTACGTTATTGAACGTTATATGTACAGGCGTTTGTTTATTTATTTTTACAATCGTATTAAACAATTACTCTGTCTTGTCTTTAAACTCACACAAGTCTTCAATAATACAAGCGCCGCATTTGGGTTTACGCGCAGTGCAAACGTATCGCCCATGCAGAATAAGCCAGTGGTGCACGTCAACTTTAAATTCAGCTGGCACAACTTTGAGTAGTTTTTCTTCGACTTCTTTTACGTTTTTTCCTGGCGCAAATTTTGTGCGGTTGGAAACGCGATCGATGTGAGTGTCAACGGCTATGTAGGCCAATCCGAATGATAATTAAAGTAGGTGTAAATATATATAGTTTTATAAGGTTGGTTTGAGCTATAAGTGGCCGTTAATATTAATTTTACTAACGTCAATTGTTCCGACAAACAAGTCATTAGTTGTCTAAGATTATCGCCAATTATGTTGTTTGTTACATCACAAAAAGTTTAACTTTGTTCTGAGTCCGATAGTTCGTTAAAGGCCAGCTTCTTGCATTAAATTCTGACCCTGAAGCAGATATCCTCAAATACATTTTAATGCCGACATTGCCTACTAACATTGCCTACTAATAATTGAATTATTCAATGCTAGAGTACAGGAAATCTGGCTTTATATTTGATGTAAGTTGTTCATTGATAAAGTGAAAGGAAAGGCGTATGCTCAAAAAACAACCTCTGAAAGCAGCAGTGTTGCGAAAGTAATTTGGTCAATCCTAATGTTAAGGAAAACACAATGAATTCAACACGTATGCGACTGCTAATCTTAGTTTTATGCTGTGTGATAAATGCATGCGCTAAACTTCAGCAAACTCCTAATACTGAAAACATCGCAACTGCTGTCGTTAGTTTGGCAGTTCAATATCAAGAACCTGAAGGCTGGGCTAAGTCTGTGCAAGGTAACCAAACCACTTTTGTTGCACCAGAGAAAGATTTGTCGTTGGTTGTGGTAGCCATTACGAGTGCAAACGATGCAGAAGAGGCAGCATTAAAAGCGTGGAAAGCACATGATCCTGATTTTTCCCGCAAAATTAGAATTAATTTGCCAGAAGCAAAAAAAGGTGGTTGGGATGCAATAAGAAGTATTGAGTACCAAACGTCTATAAGTGAAGAAATGCTCGCCTTTGCTGACGTTTATCAATTGGGTGAACAATGGCAGGTACTACTTTTTGATGGTAACTATGCAACTTATGCGAAACGTAGTGCAGCCGTAAGAGCAATGTCACAGAGTTTCGAATTAGCCGGGTACCAGCCTGAAGATTTGTCACAACGTAAAGCCCAAAAACTCAGCCCCGAAAAAATCACAGCGCTGCTCAAATTTGTTGAAGAATCAGCCAATGCCCTCAATATTCCGGGCGTGGGCGTGGCGGTCATTGAAGATGGTAAGGTTTTGTTTGAAGGTGGGGTAGGCATCAAAAGTATTGCAACTCAACAGCCTGTAAATAAAGATACTGCTTTTATGGTTGCCTCTAATACTAAAGGAATGACAACTTTATTATTGGCTAAACTTGTCGAATTGGGCAATCTAAACTGGGATGATCAAGTCATCAGCCATTATCCTGATTTTAAATTGGGTGACGAGAAGACCACGCAAAGTGTGTTAATCAAACACCTTGTTTGTGCTTGTACCGGTCTGCCCCGCAAAGATTTAGGCTGGGTATTTAATAGCGGACCAAATGTGGCTGCTACGGTGACCTTTGATGATTTAGCTAATACGGTTCCGACTAGTAGTTTTGGGGAACTATACCAATATAATAACCAGATGGCATCTGCCGCAGGTTATGTCGCTGCGCACATTTTATTCCCTGAAATGGAAATCGGTGCTGCTTATGATAAAGCGATGCAGCAATACATTTTTGACCCTCTAGAAATGCAACACACTAGCTTTTCTTTTGCGCAGGCGTTAGCAGGTGATGCCGCCTCGCCACATGGCTTAGATCTCGCTGGTAAAACTGAATTGATCCCCCAATCTGCGACCGAAGGTTTTAATCATACGGTTACGCCATATCGCCCCGCTGGTGGTGCGTGGTCAACCCCCAGTGACATGATAAAATATGTGCAAAATGAACTGTCCGAAGGGCTTTCTCCAGACGGTACGCGATTGTTTTCTGCAGAATCAGTATTAAAACGCCGGGAATCAACCGTCGCTACTGGAGCAAGTAGCAGTTACGGCATGGGGTTATCATCTGTAAAAATAGGCGGGATTGATATTATAGAACATGGCGGCAGCTTGGCAGGTTACCTGTCTAACTTCATCGCCGTGCCATCTGCTAATGTCGGAGCCGTTATTTTAACCAACTCCGATGAAGGTTATGCCTTACTTAAACCATTTACACGTCGCATGATTGAACTGTTGTATGACGCGGAACTACAAGCCCAAAGCCAAGTGGCAGTTACAGTAGAAACAAATGCTTTATACGTGGGTAAATTGCGTGAAGAAGTCACCTATCCACCCGCTCCCGATGTCGTGACTAAACTCGCTAATTTGTACATCAGCCCAGAATTAGGCCAGATGACAGTTACGAAAACTGGTGGAGAAGTCATACTTGACCCCGGCGTATGGACAACGCCTATTGCTACTAAAGTCAGTCCTGATGGCAGAGTGTCATTAGTAACGATTGCGCCGTTTATTCTAGGGCTTGAATTGGTTGTTGGTGAATCAGAGGGCTTAAGTACTCTTAGTGTTATTGACTCTCAACACACATATACGTTTACCGAAGTAAAGAAACCCTAAATAGGGTTGCAAAATTTCTTATTAATCTGCGTTGAAGCGGTTAATTAGGGTATACCTGTGCCTTGATAGAACAACGCCTCATAGGCAGTGTATAGATATAAGGTAAAGAATAACCAGCAATGATGCGCGAGAAAACCAAGCGGCAGAACTTAATGGATTGTTAGCGTTGGGATTGATGTGCAATAATTCTAATATAACGAACCAATAGAATAGTAACGATGTGCCTATATCAACTATTTCAGTAAACTAATCGGCTACGTCTGCAAATGACACATAGCAGTCATTAGTTTATTCAGTTTTATCCTTAAATTCACACAAATCTTCAATAATACAAGCGCCGCACTTGGGTTTACGTGCAGTGCAAACGTAACGACCATGCAGAATAAGCCAGTGGTGCACGTCAACTTTAAATTCAGCTGGCACAACTTTGAGTAGTTTCTCTTCGACTTCTTTTACGTTTTTTCCTGGCGCAAATTTTGTGCGGTTTGAAACACGGTCAATATGAGTGTCTACTGCAATTGTAGGCCAGCCGAAGTATAACGGAAGTAGATGACTTCAGGTGTTTAATAAGTAAGAAGAAAAACTGTTTACTCAATTTGCATGCTCTACATTTTTCCTTATTTACAGATATTGATTTAAATTTTTTGTTTTTCCTTTACAAAAGAAAAATTTTGCTAAAAGATTAAGAATTTAAAGTTGATTAGTAGGTACTGCTTTTTATGTTTATCGATTTCGATATCACTAAACGAAATAATATTAATATATTGGGGAAGGGTAGCAAAACCATCATGCTTGCTCATGGTTTTGGATGTGACCAAAAAATGTGGCGTTTTTTAACACCAATGTTAGAAAATGACTTTAAAGTCATTTTATTTGATTATGTTGGGTGTGGCCAATCTGACTATTCTTTTTACGAAAAAAATCGCTACTCAACATTAAAGGGCTATGCTCAAGACGTTATCGAGATCTGTAGTGAGTTAGCAGTGTCTGATGTCATTTTTGTCGGGCATTCTGTCAGCAGTATGATCGGTATGCATGCTGCTATTCAATCACCGACACTATTTTCAAAATTGGTTATGGTGTGTCCTTCTCCATGTTTTTTGAACTTTCCTCCTGCGTATATGGGAGGCTTTGATAAGGAAGATTTAGAAGAGTTAATAAACCTTATGGATAAGAATTATATCGGGTGGGCTAGTTATCTTGCTCCTCTTGTAATGGGACAAAAAAATGATTCATCATATATAGAAGAATTAGAAAACAGCTTTTGCTCGACAGATCCTAAATATGCAAAACCTTTTGCCAAAGCCACGTTTTTCTCTGACGATCGCTCATCCTTACCACAACTTTCAGTTCCGACGTTAATTCTGCAAAGTAGTCATGATAACTTAGCTTCAAAAGAAATAGGTCAGTATATGGATGCACATATTCCAAACAGTCAATTGCAAATTTTGGAAGCAAATGGGCATTGTTTACATATAACAAGTCCTGAGCAGGTATTTGATGCGCTTATGAGGTTTATTGATTGATTGATATAAGTACAGATTGTTTTCCGTGTTTACTTATCACGACTCAATTGGAAACAAACGAACTAATTTATTCCAATCATTTTGCACAAGATTTTCTTGGAATCTTACCAGATAAAAGTATCAGTTTGTTTGATGTAGTGTCTAAGGCTACGTCAATTTTTTTTGAAAGTTATATTAGTCCCATGCTGCTTAGCCATGGGGAGTGCAAAGAAATTCAGATAACATTAATCGCTAGTAATGGAGCGAAATTACCGGCAGTAGCAAATATTGCATCGAGCGGAGAAAGAATATATTGGGCAATATTTTTGGCTGAAGAAAGAGATAAATTTTATCAAGAGCTTTTAGTTACGCGAGAGAGTCTTGAGCGTCAAAATGAAAAATTATTAGATTTAACTCGAGTAGATCCGTTAACTTCATTGCTTAACCGTAGAGCTACTATTGATGACTTTTATAATATAATCAAGCAGTTAAAGAGGGTTTTTGTTCCTGTTTCATGTGTGATAATAGATATTGACTTTTTCAAAAAAATTAACGACGGTTATGGCCATAATGAAGGTGACAAAATAATCCGAGCGCTTTCAGCTAAATTAAAGGAAAGTGCAAGGGATTCGGATATTGTTGCTCGCTGGGGAGGGGAGGAATTCTTAATGTTGTTATACAACTCGAACGCCTCTAACACCAAGATATTCTGTGAACGTTTGCATAAAAAAATTAACCTTATTAAATTGCCAGACAGTAAAAGCTTAACGGTTAGTATTGGAGTTACAGAGTTAAAGGAAAATGAGCTGGGCCTAGACAAAGTATTTGATAGGATTATAAAACGTTCTGATGACGCTCTTTACTTTGCCAAAATGAATGGCCGTAATTGTACTAAGCTTTATTAATAAAGGCAGAGGAACGATTACACGTTACTCAGTCTTATCTTTAAACTCACACAAATCTTCAATGATACAAGCACCACACTTGGGTTTTCTGGCAACACAGGTATAACGGCCATGAAGTATCAGCCAATGATGAACGTCGACTTTAAACTCGGCAGGTACTACTTTTAATAATTTTTGTTCAACTTCAACTACGTTTTTACCCAAAGCAAATTTAGTACGGTTTGAAACACGGTCGATATGGGTGTCGACAGCTATGGTAGGCCAGCCGAAGGCTGTATTTAGTACTACGTTGGCGGTTTTGCGGCCGACACCGGGTAGGGCTTCTAGTGCTGCACGGTTTTCTGGTACTTCACCACCATGTAAGTCGACCAACATTTGGCAGGTTTTCATGGTGTTTTCAGCTTTGGTATTAAATAAACCTATGGTTTTGATGTAGTCTTTTAACTTATCTAAACCTAAATCTAATATCGCCTGTGGGGTATTGGCTACCGGAAACAGTTTGTCAGTGGCTTTATTGACCCCAACATCTGTCGCTTGTGCTGAAAGTAAAACCGCAATTAACAACTCAAAAGGTGTCGAGAAGTTAAGCTCTGTAGTTGGATGCGGGTTATCATCCCTTAATCGGGTTAATATTTCTAGTCGTTTACTCTTATTCATTTTTATCGTTTGTGAGTCAAATTATGGTTTGGTGATCAATTTACGAGTCAAAATTTACCCGAACACGTTCAATATGTTGTTCTTCAACTACTGGCTGTTTGGCGGCTTGATGGCTATCAATGGCATTTTTTGCCGCAATCAAAAAGCCCATTGCAATAAAGGCACCCGGAGGCAATATTGCTAGCAAGAATTGGCTGTCAAAACTAAATACTTCTATGCGCAGTACCGTCGCCCATTGACCTAGCAATAGCTCTGCGCCATCAAACAATGTGCCTTGACCTAAAATTTCACGAATGCCACCAAGGGTGACTAAGACTGCTGCAAAGCCTAAACCCATCATTAAGCCATCAAAGCTTGCTTGTTTAATTGGATTTTTTGATGCGTAAGCCTCCGCTCGGCCGATAATAGCGCAGTTGGTCACAATCAGCGGTAAAAATATCCCAAGTGATTGGTAGATGCCGTAGGTAAAGGCATTCATCAGTAACTGCACGCAGGTTACAAACGCGGCAATAATTAACACGAAAATAGGAATACGTATTTCTTTAGGTACCCATTGTCGAATGGCTGATACGGTGGCGTTAGAGCAGATTAGTACTAGCATTGTCGCTAGGCCCAAGCCTAGTGCGTTGGCAACAGTGGAGGTTACTGCGAGCAGTGGACATAAACCTAGTAGCTGAACTAAACCAGGGTTGTTTTTCCATAGGCCTTGCCATGCAAGTTCTTTGTATTCGTCAGTTAATTTCATGGTTAAACCTCGCAATTATGCGCTTGCTGAAACAGCGTGGTTTTATTTTTTTCAAAGTAATGCGCGGTGTTTTTAATTGCTTTGACCACAGCTCGTGGGGTAATGGTAGCACCAGTAAATTGATCAAACATGCCACCATCTTTTTTAACTTTCCAACGGTTACTTTGCACTTCACTGTCTGTGCGATCAGTAAAGGTATAAATCCAGTCTGATTTACGCGTTTCTATTTTATCGCCAAGCCCCGGAGTTTCTTGATGCTTTAACGTTCTAACGCCACCAATTGAGCCATCAATGTTGACGGCAACAATGAGCTCAATTTTTCCATTGTAGCCATCAGGAGCGGTAGTAGTGATGGCTGCAGCAACCGGTTGTTCGGCTAATGTTGCTAAATAAGCCTTATGTGGTTCATTAGTGCCAAGTAATTCATCCTGAACGATTATGCAATGGTTTGACATAATATTATCGTGAACATCATCACTAACTATTGCATGAAGTGTTGATAATAATTCACTTTGTTCTTGCGCTTTAATTCGCCCTTTAGTTAATTCATAAGTTAAACCAACCAACGCCGTACAGCCTATTGCAAATAGGGCAAGAATTTTAGCGTTCTTTTCAATAGCAATACGCATTATTTAGTTCCTAACTTGTGACCAAAGGTGCGCGGTCTGGTGTAAACATCGATCAGAGGCGCGGCCATATTACAAAGCAATACGGCAAAGGCTACGGCATCAGGATAACCACCAAATTTTCTAATTAAAAATACCAGCAGGCCAGCCAAGGCACCAAAAACTAGTCGGCCTTTAACACTGGTAGCGCCAGAAACTGGATCGGTTAAAATAAAAAATGCACCCAACATGGTGGCACCAGACAACCAATAAAACATGGTGGAAGGGTTTAAATCAGGGCTGATAAAGTGAGCGATTAATGAACAAACAAATAAGCTGGCGAGAAAACTAAACGGCGCCGCCCAGTGAATAGCTTTTTTAATTAACAGTAATAAACCGCCAGCTAGAAAAGCTAAATTTACCCATTCCCAGCCTAACGCAAAATTATCGCCAAATACTGGGGATGCCATAGCTTCAGAAACGGTTTTACCTGTAGTAATGGCTGTTTTTAAGGTATCTAGCGGTGTGGCCATAGTGTAGCCATCAATATGCGTTCGCAGTTGCTCGGCTGAATATCCTAAGCTTGTGCTGTCAGTAAAAATCATCGCTAACGTATCGTTAAATCCGTATTCAATACTGACTAGCGGCGATGGCAGTAACCAAGTGGTCATTTGTACCGGAAATGATATTAGCAACATGACATAGGCTGCCATAGCAGGATTAAACGGATTATAACCTAAACCACCATAAAGCTGCTTAACTACCACGATAGCAAACATAGCGCCTAACACCGAAATCCACCACGGCGCCACCGCAGGTAAACAGATACCTAATAGTACAGCGGTTAAAATAGCGCTACCGTCAAACAATGCCGGTTTGATTGGTTTCTCTCTAAGGGCTAATACTAAAAATTCACAAATTAATGCGGTAACAATGGCAAGTGTGATGTGGATCAGGTTGCCCCAACCAAAGAAATACCATTGTGCGAAAATACCTGGCAATGTAGCTAAAATAACCAAGCGCATTAACGCTGAAGTTTCTTGCTGAATATGGTTATGAGGTGAACTTGCTATCCAAAATGCCATGACTTAATTCGACTCTTCTCGTTTTTGTTTTTTTGCTTTCGCTTTGGCTATTGCTGCGGCAATTTTTGCTTGTTTATCGTGCTCAGGGGCATTGTTTGCTTGATGCTCAGTATTATCACCTGTGTCCTTGGCTGGTTGCGAGTTCGCTATTTTTTTTGCTTTCGCTTTGGCGACAGCTTGTGCAATACGTTGCTTTTTCTGTGCAGCTGTCTCAGCCTCGGTTGAAGGTGTAACTTCTGCACTTGCCGCTTTATTGTCTTGCGTGTTGCTATCCGATGCTGTTTCCGGCTCATGTTCAGTTGCTGTAGCAATATCATTCTGCTCAGAGCTTGCGCTGGTTTGCTGATGCTGTTCATCAACTAATTCTGGTGACTTATTTTCTTGAGCTTTTTTTGCTTTTTTTGCTTTGGCCTTGGCTACAGCTGCAGCAACACGTTGACTTTTAGCGCTTGAATCATTTGTATCAAGTGCTAAGTTGGGTTGTATCGCTTGCTCGGCTGCATTTGTTGCCTGCTCAGTTCTTTGCTCAGATTTTTGATCAATTTCTTGCTCAGCTTTGTTAGCGGCTTGCGCTTTTTTCGCCTTAGCACGTGCAATTGCCTGAGCTACTCGGTCGGCTTTATCTGTGTTGTCAGCGGCAGAAGATGATGCTTGAGTAGGGCGGTTAGCATTGTCGGGAGTATTCTCAGTCTTTTGCTCGACTGACGCTGAACTGCTCTGCTGGCTAGCGGCAAGTTCGGCAGCTTTAGCTGCTTTTTTGGCTTTAGCGCGGGCAATGGCTGCGGCAACAGGTGATTCACCTTGCTTGTCGCTATTTGACTCATTAGCTTGCGGTTCAACTGTTGGCGAGGCACTTTCTTCTATATTTGTATTGCCAGTGCTTTGTGCTTTTTTCGCTTTAACTCTAGCCAATGCTGCTGCTACGGCAGATTGCGCTTGTTGACCTTCTTCCGTTTTAGCACTCATTGCTGCACGCCTTGCTTCAGAAGCTTTACGTTGCTTTTCTTCTCTTGCTTTACGCTCGCGCTCTAATCGCGCTTTGCGTGCTTCAAAGCGTGCTTTTGCTTTTTCAGCTTTTATATCTTGTAAATCTTGGTGACGAATTTCTGCTTTTGCTACCCGGTAATATTGAACCAAAGGAATATGACTAGGGCAAACATAAGCACATGCGCCACAATCAATACAGTCGAATAAATTAAGTTGCTTCAGTTTGTCAAAATCTTTCGCTTTGGCGTACCACTGTAATTCTTGCGGCAGCAATTGGCTTGGGCATACCTCGGCGCATTGGCCGCAACGAATGCATTCAACTTCTTTGTTATCAAGCGCTAATTCTTTGTCATTGGGTACTAACAAACAGTTAGTGGTTTTGATCACCGGTACCTTATCTGATGGCAAAGTAAAGCCCATCATCGGCCCGCCCATAATAATCACTTGTTTGTCTTTAGCTTGAATATTGTGACATTGTGCAACTAAATCTTTAACTGGCGTGCCGATTGCTGCCCAGATATTTTGTGGTTTAGCTAAACCTTGGCCTGTCACAGTAACAACACGTTTAATTAACGGTGTATCATGGATAACCGCCTCTGCTATGGCAAAGCAAGTGGCGACGTTTTGCATAACCACGCCTTGGCTGATAGGTAAACTGCCACTGGGGACTTCTCGGCCAGTTAACGCTTTAATCAGTTGTTTCTCACCACCCGTCGGATATTTAGTTGGCAACACGCAAACATGAATACCATTAATACCGGCAACCGCTTTTTTCAGTGACTCAATGGCTTCTGGCTTGTTATCTTCAATACCAATTAACACCATTTGTGGGACTAATAAATGCTTAAGAATATTGATGCCATCGACTATGGTCGCGGCGTGTTCTCGCATAAGTAAGTCATCGGCAGTGATATAAGGCTCACATTCCGCAGCGTTAATGATTAAAAAATCGATATTAGGCTTATTATTTACCTTAATATGGGTTGGGAAGCCGGCGCCCCCCATACCACTGATACCGGCATTGGCAATTTTTTGGACAATATCGGTTTTATCTATTGAATGGTAATCTTCACACAGGTTTCTCGGTCGCCATGAGTCTAAGCCATCAGGCTTGAGAAAAATACATAACTCGGATAGCCCAGAAGGGTGAGCGGTCATGTGATTAGCTATTTGTTCTATCGTACCACTGGTTGGGGCATGAACAGGTACTGCCATCGGCGAGCTAGGGGCGGTAAGTGGTTGGCCCTTTAATACGTGATCACCAATGTTTACTAAAATATCACCAGCGACACCAATATGCTGTTGTACTGGGATCACTAATTGCTCAGGCAGCAGTAACGGCTTAATAGGTTTGTCTGTAGTTAAAAACTTTTGTTCTGGCGGGTGCACACCACCAGAGAACTTCCAAAAGTGATTGTGTTCAATTCGATTTATAATAGATTGCACTTTTACTTCCTATTCTATTTCCACAACAGGAATCGCATTAAGATCCCATTGCCAATTTTTGGTGGTTTGTGGAATAGGGCGCATTTCAATACAGTCAACTGGACAAGGGGCAACACACAGGTCGCAGCCAGTACATTCATCGGTAATTACCGTGTGCATTTGCTTGGCCGCACCAATAATAGCGTCAACCGGACAAGCTTGAATACATTTAGTACAGCCGATACAGTCTTCTTCAATGATAAAAGCAACTTTCGGCGTGTTATCTTGCTCATGGGTCGCATCAAGTGGTTGAGGTTCAACCCCCATTAAATCGGCTATTTTTTTTATGGTGTCTTCACCACCAGGTGCACATTTATTAATTGCTTCGCCATTTGCCACTGCTTCAGCATAGGGCTTACAGCCGGGGTAACCACATTGACCACATTGCGTTTGTGGTAGTAGCGCATCAAGCTGTTCAACAATCGGGTCGCCTTCAACTTTAAACTTGATTGAAGCAAAGCCAAGTAGTGCTCCAAATAATGCGGCAATCACACCAATAACAATAATAGCAATGATGACAGTCATTAGAATTTCACCAAGCCAGTAAAGCCCATAAAGGCTAAAGACATTAAGCCTGCAGTGATCATAGCAATGGCTGAGCCTTTAAATGTTTGTGGGATATCTGCATCGGCAAGTTTTTCGCGCATTGCAGAAAACATGACTAACACTAGCGAAAACCCAGCTGCTGCACCAAAGCCATAAACAATAGATTCAAAAAAGTTATGCTGTTCATAAATATTGAGTAAGGCAACGCCTAATACCGCACAGTTTGTGGTTATTAATGGTAAAAAGATGCCGAGTAAACGGTATAAATTTGCGCTGGTTTTATGAACCACCATTTCGGTAAACTGAACGACAACGGCAATGACGAGTATGAAAGCCATGGTCATTAAATATTCTAAACCTAGCGGCGTTAAAATATAGGTGTTAACTAAATAACTCAGCATTGATGCCAATGTCATAACAAACGTTGTGGCAAATGACATGCCGATAGCGGTTTCAGTTTTTGATGACACGCCCATAAACGGGCACAGGCCGAGGAACTGTACTAAAACGAAGTTATTTACTAATACTGTGCCAACAAGCAACAGCAAATATTCGGTCATAACGTTGTGTGAAATCAGGAAAATTCCGCTTATTATCCTTGTTTATAACGAAATTAACAACTTATGGATTGTAGGGATTTTCAATTTTTTAACGAAAACCCCCAGTGATTAAGGTAGTAAACTGATGGGTTTATAGTGGTTTTGGCTTTCCTACATAAAAACCTTGGCAACCATCAATAAATAAACGTTCTAGCGTATGCTTTTCTTCCTGACTTTCAACGCTTTCTGCTAGCACCCCAATACTTAGGCGGTGAGCTAAATCTACCATTAGTCGCAAGAAATATTGATTATTCTTATCATCATCAATATCACGCGTATAAGTGCTATCCATTTTGATAAAGTCAGGCTTTAAGTCTCTGAAAAACTTAAATGAGGTTAAACCAACACCAAAGCGTTCTACAGTAACTCTAGAACCAACACGATGTAACATGTCGATAAAGCGTTTACTGGTGCGGATATTTTGCTGCAGGCCAAATTCACTTAATTCAAAAACAAGGCGAGGGGCTACTTTAGGTTCACGTAGTAATCTGCGTTCAAGCCAAATTATAAAATGCTCATCGGCAATAGTACGCGCACTTACGTTAATCCCATAGCTGTGGTCGATTAAGTTTTTCGAAACAATTTCGTTGATTGCGGTCTCGATAATTAATTTATCAACCGCGGCAATTTTATCGAGCTTTTCAGCCATAGCGAAAAATGAGGCCGTTGGTAGCATCTCTTCATTTGAGTTGAGGAAGCGCGCCAGCACTTCGCTATAGACTCGGCTATTTCTGCTTGTTGGTTGAATAGGCTGAACTAATAATTTAATTCGTTGATTTTCAATAACGTTATCAATTTCTTGACGCCAATTTTGGTTGCCTTGATTAAAATCTGCGTTTTTTAGCGCTTCAGCGTCTTTTTGCACATACCACGCATTAATTCGCTGCGTTTGCGCAATGCTAATCCCCGTATCGGCCAACGCTAATAACTCACCTAACGGTTTAGTTTGATCAAAGTGAACTAAACCGCTATATGCGATTGAATCAAGATCTGACGTTTGTTGATACTCATTAAAGCGATTGGTCAGATCTGTGGCAAAACTTTCTGCTTCTTTTATTGGTGTATTCGGCAAAATGGTGGCAAAGTCAGAACTATTTAACCTAAATAGGCGACCAGACTTATATCGGCTAATAGTCTCTTTTAAAATTTCAGACACTTGCTTGATATAATTATCACCTTCGTTATAACCATGTATTTGGTTAACCGTTTGTAACTCGCTACAGCGAGTAATAACTAATACCCCATATTTTAGCGAACTTTTACTGTCCATGATGGATTCATAAAACTGGACAAATTTATTGCGATTATCAACGCCAGTGATTTGATCAGTATAGGCTTCTTTTTGCAGCATTGATGAGTTGGTTACCTGAGACTCAATAAGCTGCTTAATTGCTAGCATACCTTGCTTTAATTCAGGAATATCAATAATGTCATGTTCACTATCTAATTGGGCATCAGAGACAATTGACAGGTCTTTTTTAATTTGTTGGTTAATCACCGCCATAAATCGAGTATTATTTTTTATACTCATTGATGTCGCAAAGGCTATAAGTGCAACGATAAGCGCGGTTAATGCCGCAATAAATTTTAATATGAATAGTGATTCTGCAGAGTGGTTAAGCTGATAGTCTATGGTGAGATTAACCGTTTGCAGCGATACTTTATTTATTGGCTGCTCTACAAAAGGAAATGTAAAACCAGGTTTGGGGTTTGTATAGCTATATATTTTTTCTCCGTTGTAGCTACTAATGTTCAAAATGTTGTAATCAGCATTTTTCCTTAGCGTATTGGCTAGCTCTTTATTGTTACCTATTTGTTGAGCAATAGCTGCTATGGCTGTTTGGTGCTGTTTATCTTTATCAGCCGTAAAGTCGGCTAAAAATACAATTGAGATAATTGACGTAATTACGACAAAAACAACGCCTAGCACGATATTTCTCGCCAATAATTGAGAGAATGAGTACATGATCTCTTGAAGTTCCTACGAAAAATTTAAACAGGTTTATAACCTATTTATAACATGAAAGTATAGCCAATTCTAACCTATTGTAATGCATAAAAATATCTGTTTAGCTAAACCTGTAAAGATCTGAATAAAGTCATTTTAATTTTTTGATTAAAACCTAGTAAAAAATAACCAATAAATCATCAGAGATTGGTCATTTATACTTGCTTAAAGTAGCTCCGAGCTATATAATCCGCTGCAACTTTAAGCAATACGATTGCACTGAGAAGTAAATAACCTAAAGCAAATGAAATGCAAATTAAGTTATTTCCTTTAATCGTATTGTGTTCATCAATGCATTTTGATGAAAACAATGGGCTCAGTGATTATTAGCCCCTTGTTTTGGGGCTTTTTTATTTGGTTGGCTTATTAACTGAATAAACAGCAAGAATTCGCTGGGCTTTATGCCCTTTTTTTGTATCTGGAGAATTTAGGATTGGCAAAGTTCGAGCAAAAACTCACTGAAATGTTGCGACCTGCAGTTGAAGAGGTTGGCAAAGAATTACTTGGTACCGAGTTTATAAGTGCCGGTAATCATTCAGTGTTGCGGTTATATATCGATCATGAGAACGGAATTACAGTAGACGATTGTGCGGAAGTGAGTCGTCAAGTAGGTGCTATTTTAGATGTTGAAGATCCAATTAGCACTGAATATAACTTAGAAGTTTCGTCACCAGGGTTGGATAGACCGCTGTTTGACCTAGCTCATTTTGAAGCAGTTGTAGGTCAAGTGGTTGAAGTTAAGCTTGGAGTGCCACTTAATGGACGCCGAAAGTTTAAAGGTCAATTATTAGCGATCGAAGGTGAAACCTTAATTGTTGAAGTTGATCGCCAAGAATACGAATTGCCATATGGCAATGTCGATAAAGCGAACTTAGTTCCCCAGTTTTAACATTATTGAGTAAGTAGAAGGCTAAAAAACATGAGTAAGGAAGTTTTACTGGTCGTAGATGCGGTGTCGAACGAAAAAGCGGTTCCACGGGAAAGTATTTTCCAAGCAATGGAAACAGCATTAGAGACAGCCACTAAAAAGAAATATGAAGGCGATATTGAAGTTCGTGTATCTATTGATCGCAAAACCGGTGAGTTTGATACCTTCCGTCGTTGGTTAATTATTGACGACAGTCAGCAAGAAATGGAAAACCCATATGCGGAAATTAGTTTAGCCGCAGCTCAATATGAAAACCCGGAATTAAATGCCGGTGATTATGTTGAAGAACAAATTGAGTCAGTAAAGTTTGACCGTATAACCACACAAACTGCCAAGCAAGTTATTGTGCAAAAAGTGCGTGAAGCAGAGCGTGCGTTAATCGTTGACGCATACCAAGAGCAAGTTGGTGAGCTAGTAACTGGTGTGGTGAAAAAAGCCAATCGTGACAGCATCATTTTAGACTTAGGTAACAATGCTGAAGCGATTGTTTACCGTGACGATATGTTGCCACGCGAAGTATTTCGTCCAGGTGACCGTGTTCGTGGTTTGTTATATGCAATTAAGCCTGAAGCACGTGGCGCACAATTATTTGTTAGCCGCACTAAGCCAGAAATGCTGATTGAGCTATTCCGTGTTGAAGTACCTGAAATTGGCGAAGAAATGCTTGAGATTAAAGGTGCTGCTCGCGATCCAGGTTCTCGTGCTAAAATCGCGGTTAAAAGTAATGACAAGCGTATCGATCCTGTTGGTGCCTGTGTTGGTATGCGTGGTTCGCGTGTACAAGCGGTTTCTGGTGAACTTGGTGGCGAGCGTGTTGACATCGTATTATTTGACGATAACCCAGCACAGTTTGTTATCAATGCTATGGCACCAGCTGAAGTTGCATCAATTATTGTTGATGAAGACAAAGGTACTATGGATATCGCTGTTGAAGAAGGCAACTTAGCAATGGCAATTGGCCGAAATGGCCAAAACATTCGTTTAGCAAGCCAACTGACTGGTTGGGAATTAAACGTAATGACCGTTGATGATATGAACGAAAAACATCAAGCGGAAAACGATAAGGTACTTAACCTATTTACCGACAAACTCGATATCGACGATGATTTTGCCACCATCTTAGTAGATGAAGGCTTCACTTCATTAGAAGAAATTGCCTACGTGCCAGTCAATGAATTACTTGAAATTGACGGCATGAACGAAGAAATCGTTGAAGAATTACGTGAAAGAGCAAAAGCAGCATTAACGACACAGGCACTAGCTAGTGAAGAGTCGTTAGAAGGTGCTGAGCCAGCCGAAGACTTATTAGCACTTGAAGGTTTAGAGCGTCACTTGGCGTTTGTGTTGGCAAGTAAAGGTATTTCAACGTTAGAAGACCTTGCTGAACAAGGTGTAGATGACCTAGTTGAAATTGAAGAAATTGATGAAACCAAAGCAGGTGAGCTGATTATGGCTGCTCGTAACATCTGCTGGTTTAGTGAAGAATAATAACGCCGGGAGAATTGTATAGATGGCAGATGTAACGATTGAAGAACTCGCCAATGAAGTAGGCACTCCGGTAGACCGCTTAATTACTCAGTTTGCAGAAACTGGTGTAAAAAAATCAGCGCAGGACACGGTTACTGAACAAGAAAAAGAAACTTTGTTGACTCATTTAAGAAAGCAACATGGTGACGAATCTGATGCTCAGCCGAGCAAAATGACATTAAGTCGTAAAAAGAAAACGACCCTTTCTGTTGGTAGCGGCTCAAAAGCTAAGCAAGTTCAAGTGGAAGTGCGTAAAAAACGCACTTACGTTAAGCGAAGTGATGTTGAAGAACAACAGCTTGCGGAAGCACAAGCTAAAGCTGAAGAAGAAGCGCGTTTAGAAGCTGAAGCACAAGCAGCAGCAAAAGCTGAAGCGGAAGCTAAAGCCAAGGTAGAAGCCGAAGCTAAGGCTAAAGCGGAAGCTGAAGCAAAAGCAAAGGCGAAAGCTGAAGCGGATCAAAAGGCGAAAGAAGCAGCACTAGCAAAAGCGAAAGAGATAGAAGACGCGAAGAAGGCAATGTCGCCAGAAGAGCGCGAAGAAGCTGCAGAAGCTGAGCGCATCTTAAAGCAAAAAGAAGCAGAAGCTGCAGCTAAAGCAGAAGCGGAAGCAAAAGCGGCTGCTGAAGCAGCTAAAAAGCTTGCTGAAGAAAATGAAGCGCGCTGGAAAAAAGAAGAAGAAGAGCGTAAGGCGCATGAAAATGATGTCGTACATGTAACCTCTTCTCGCTATGCTCAAGAAGCTGAAGACAAAGTTGATGCTGAAGATGAGGGTGGTCGTCGTCGTCGCAAGAAAAAACCTGCGAAAGAAGAAAAGCCAGCTTATCAAGGTAAAGGTAAGAAAAAAACCTTATCAGCCCCACAAAGCCTTAAGCATGGCTTCCAAAAGCCAGTAGAGATCAAAATGCAAGAAGTGCGTATTGGTGAAACAATTTCAGTAGCTGAATTAGCTAACAAGATGTCTGTTAAAGGTGCTGAAGTTGTTAAAGTGATGTTTAAAATGGGCGCAATGGCGACCATTAACCAAGTGATTGACCAAGAAACAGCAGCATTGGTTGCTGAAGAAATGGGTCGTGAAGTGGTACTGGTTAAAGAAAACGCATTAGAAGAAGCTGTGCTATCTGATCGCGGTGAAGTAGGTGAAGCGATTACTCGTGCTCCAGTAGTAACCATTATGGGTCACGTTGACCATGGTAAAACTTCATTACTCGATTACATTCGTGAAGCGAAAGTAGCCGCAGGTGAAGCGGGTGGTATTACTCAGCATATCGGTGCATATCACGTAGAAACCGGCCATGGCATGGTAACTTTCTTAGATACACCAGGTCACGCCGCGTTTACCGCAATGCGTTCACGTGGTGCTAAAGCTACTGATATCGTTATTATCGTTGTTGCTGCAGATGATGGTGTTATGCCACAAACAATTGAAGCAATTCAGCATGCTAAAGCAGCTGGAGCGCCGATTGTTATTGCGGTAAACAAAATGGATAAAGAAACCGCTGATCCGGATCGCGTAAAAACTGAGCTTTCACAACACGATATTATTCCAGAAGACTGGGGTGGTGATGTACAGTTTGTTCATGTTTCAGCAAAAACTGGTTTAGGCATTGATGAATTGCTTGATGCTGTATTGTTACAAGCAGAAGTACTTGAGTTAACAGCCGTTGTTGACCAAATGGCCAGTGGTGTTGTTGTTGAGTCAAAACTTGATAAAGGTCGCGGCCCTGTAGCGACGGTACTTGTTCAAGAAGGTACATTGAAGCAAGGCGATATCGTTCTTTGTGGCTTAGAGTACGGTCGTGTACGTGCGATGCGTGATGAGTTAGGTCGTGAAATTAAATCGGCTGGCCCATCAATTCCTGTTGAGATTTTAGGTCTTTCTGGTGTACCACAATCAGGTGATGAAGCTACTGTTGTTAAAGATGAGAAGAAAGCTCGTGAAGTTGCGCTTTACCGTCAAGGTAAATTCCGTGATGTTAAACTTGCTCGTCAGCAAAAAGCGAAATTGGAGAACATGTTCTCTGACATGGCTGAAGGTGATGTTTCTGAAGTTAACGTGGTATTAAAATCTGACGTTCAAGGTTCACTTGAAGCAATTTCTGATGCGTTAGTTAAACTTTCAACAGATGAAGTGAAAGTGAAAATTATCGGCTCAGGTGTTGGTGGTATTACCGAAACTGATGCCTCACTTGCTGCAGCATCAAATGCGATTGTTGTTGGTTTCAACGTACGTGCTGATGCCTCTGCGCGTAAAGTAATCGAAGCTGAAGGTGTTGATTTACGTTACTACAGCGTTATCTACAACCTAATTGACGAAGTTAAACAAGCAATGAGCGGTTTACTTGCACCAGAATTTAAGCAAGAAATTATTGGTCTTGCTGAAGTACGTGATGTGTTTAAATCACCGAAACTTGGTGCAATTGCTGGTTGTATGGTTACCGAAGGTTTGATTAAACGCAGTGCGCCAATTCGTGTACTTCGTGACAACGTAGTAATTTACGAAGGTGAATTAGAATCACTTCGTCGCTTTAAAGATGACGTTCAGGAAGTTCGTAACGGTACAGAATGTGGTATCGGTGTTAAGAACTACAATGACGTTAAAGTGGGTGACCAAATCGAAGTATTCGAGACTGTAGAAGTTAAAAGAACGCTTTAGTAGCGATCTTTTGCTGAGTAATTAAATTTAACGTCATCCCGTATTCGTTACGGGATCTTCTTCCGCTTTAATGAAGTTTTTAATGATAAGGGGATTCCTGCCTACACAGGAATGACGAAAAATTAATGAAATGGGGGCTTAGCCCCCGTTTTTCTCTCAACGAGAATAAGTTAGGAGTCATTATGAGCAGAGATTTCTCTCGTACTGATCGGGTTGCACAGCAAATCCAAAAAGAAATTGCCACGATTATTCAGCGTGAAGTGAAAGATCCACGCTTAGGAATGGTTACGGTAAATGCTGTAGAAGTAACACGTGATTTGGCTTACGCCAAAATTTTTGTCACGTTTTTTACCTTAGAAGGGCAAAATGAGCAGCAGTCGGCAGCTATTTTAAATGAAGCGGCTGGCTTTATTCGAAGCTTACTTGCTAAACGTTTAAAAGCGCGCATTATGCCTGAACTGCGTTTTGTTTATGACGCTTCATTAGTTGAAGGTGTTCGCATGACTAATCTTGTTAATCAAGCGGTTGCCGACGATGAGCGTAAAGCGGGTAGTCAAAAAACTGATGAAAGTGCTGAGGACTAATCATTAATGGCTAAACGAAGAAAAGGTCGCTCAATAAACGGCATTGTGTTACTCGATAAGCCGTTAGAAATTTCTTCTAATCAAGCACTGCAACAAGTAAAGCGCTTATATTTTGCCCAAAAAGCAGGTCACACTGGTGCGCTTGACCCACTTGCTACAGGTATGCTGCCAGTATGTTTAGGTGAGGGCACTAAGTTTTCTCAGTTTCTGCTTGATACTGATAAAACCTATATAGTCACCGCTAAATTAGGTATACGTACAACCACTAGTGATGCTGATGGTGAGATTGTTAGTGAAAAACCAGTGAATATTACCCAAGAGCAACTTTCAGCGGCGCTTGATAAATTCCGTGGTAAATCACAACAAATACCATCGATGTACTCGGCGTTGAAATATCAAGGTCAGCCTTTATACAAATATGCTCGCGAAGGCATTGAAGTGCCACGTGAAGCTCGAGAAATAGAGGTTTTTAGCTTAAAGCAATTACGTTTTGATGTTGATGAAGTAGATTTAGAGTTACACGTATCGAAAGGCACCTATATTCGCACTATCGTGGATGATTTAGGCGAGCTGTTAGGTTGTGGCGCTCATGTGGCAATGTTACGCCGGGTTAGCGTTGGTCATTATCCACGCGATAAAATGGTGACTATTGAACAACTTGAAGCGTTACTAGAAAAGGCAAAAACTGAAGATGTTAAGCCGTCTACTTATTTGGATGAAGTATTATTGCCGATGGAGTCTGCGTTAGTAGGCATGCCTTCAGTAGAAGTAGATGAAAGTTCGGCGATGTATTTGCGTAACGGTAATCCTGTGCAAGTAGCGCAAGCGCCAGTTTCAGGCTTTGTACAAGTGTATTGTGACAACGGTGAGTTTCTTGGTGTCGGTCAAATAAATCGAGACGGTTTGGTTGCGCCAAAGCGTATTGTCGTTGAGCACGAAGATAACTGTTAATCTTGCTTGCAATCGTAGGGCGTAGTGATAGAATACGCGCTCTTTGGAACGTCTTGCTGATTTAGTGTTCGGCTTGACGCGATTTTTTACACTAAAATATTTTAAGGTACATATTATGTCTTTAACTACTGAACAAAAAGCAGCATTAGTTGCTGAATACGCTATCAAAGAAGGTGACACTGGTTCTCCAGAAGTTCAAGTTGCTTTGTTAACTACACAAATCAACCACTTACAAGGTCACTTTAAAGCTCACATCCACGATCATCACTCACGTCGTGGTTTATTACGTATGGTTAGCCAACGTCGTAAGCTTTTAGACTACTTAAAGCGTAAAGACGCTCAGCGTTACACTACATTAATCGGTAAATTAGGTTTACGTCGTTAATCCTAGCTTTACTCGAAGAAAAGGCGCCAAATGGCGCCTTTTTTGATCTCACTTGGCCTTTGCCAATCTCATTGACTCTCTTAACTTTTATAGCTCATCTTCTGGTTTGACCACTTAGTCATTTGCGCTACTATAGCAAAATACAACCTTTGATAATTAAGCGTTAATCGCTAATGGAAAGGTATAGGAATTAGGTAACCGATAGTCATGACCATCTCACCCGAAGATATCACCATCAGCTGTCAGGATGGTGTTAAATTAGCAGCTAGCCTGTATTGTCCAAGCTCACCAGTAGTGGGGGCAGTGATGATCGGCCCTGCAACAGGTATTAAGCGTCAGTTTTATCATTATTTTGCTTTATATTTAGCTGAGCAAGGCTACGGCGTTATCACGTTTGATAATCGTGGTATTGGTCAGTCATTAGTTGGCGATATCAGCAAGTGTGAGGTTAATTTACAAAGCTGGGGCGAGTTAGATATGCCTGCGGTGCTCAGTGAATTGCAGCAACGTTTTCCAGACACTTTATATCATCTTGTTGGGCACAGTGCTGGTGGCCAACTATTAGGTTTGATGGCGAACTGTCAGGAGCTTACCTCAGTATTTAACTATGCTTGTTCATCAGGTCAATTGCGCAACATGCCTGCACCTTATCAAATAAAAGCACATATTTTTATGAATATATTTATTCCATTATCTAATTTGCTTTTTGGTCATGTGAAATCACAATGGTTAGGCATGGGCGAGCCCTTACCTAAAAATGTCGCTGCGCAGTGGCGACAATGGTGTAATGGCCAAGGGTATGCAAAAACCGCCTTTGGTAAAACTATTCATCGTCACTGGTATCATGAAATCGATGTACCATCGCTTTGGGTGAATGCTAGTGATGATGAAATAGCCATCAACGATAATGTTGAAGATATGGTAAGTGTCTTTAGCCAAATTCGCGAAAGGCGCTTAACGTTATTACCAGAGCAATTTAATTTGCCTGAAATTGGACATATGAAATTCTTTAGTCGCAGGGCGTCGAATTTATGGCAATTTGCTTCGGATTGGTTTGAACAATTCAACGCCGCTGGAAGGAAATAAAGCGAAAAAGCACTAATTGCTGATTTAGCGCAAATATTTTTATGACAATATTATTTTAATTGCCTTATACCAATTTTATTAAATATTTAATCACTTCAGAGCTACGTCAGGGAAGTTAGAATAAAGTAAATTGATGCAGATGTAGCTATTCTCGGCTTTGTCTCCTGAGTCGCCCTATCTCCTGCATCCATGCAGTCGTCCATCAAAACAATTTGCAAAATTATCACTTTTCCTGGCGAGCTCCCAAGGGGCGAGTTTAAATGGCTTATATGCTGCGTTATTGATCTTGATAAGGGAATAACCATTACCGGCAATCAATGCCTTGCCCATAAGCCATTTAACTCTCGCTGAATGACCAAATCTTTAATTCAATTGGTATTAAAGCTAGCAAAAGCCACACTTGCCGTTATAATGACCGTGCAAAATTAAATGATAGAAAAAGAGCTAATTTAAATAGGTAAATTAGTGTCTCAACTAAGGAATGAAATAAATGTTTACTCCGGTAACAAAAACATTTGAATACGGTCAACACACCGTAACTTTAGAAACAGGCGTTATCGCGCGTCAAGCTACTGCTGCTGTAATGGCATCAATGGATGACACTAGCGTTTTGGTAACCGTAGTTGCTAAAAAAGAAGCTGTTGAAGGTCAAGACTTCTTCCCGTTAACAGTTAATTATCAAGAAAAAACGTACGCAGCGGGTAAAATCCCAGGCGGTTTCTTCAAGCGTGAAGGTCGTCCTTCTGAAGAAGAAACACTAACTGCACGTTTAATCGATCGTCCAATTCGTCCGTTATTCCCAGAAGGGTTTACCAACGAAGTTCAAGTGATTATTACAGTAGTTTCTGCAAACCCAGAAATTGCCCCAGATATTATTTCATTATTAGGTACGTCAGCTGCTTTAGCGATTACTGGTGTACCGTTTAATGGTCCAGTTGGTGCAGCCCGTGTTGGTTACACTGACGGCAAATATATTTTAAACCCTCTTCAGTCTGAACTGGAAACTAGCCAATTAGACTTAGTTGTAGCAGGTACTGAAGCTGCGGTATTGATGGTAGAATCTGAAGCTGATGTATTATCAGAAGAAGTGATGCTTGGTGCAGTAGTTTATGGTCATGAGCAGTCACAAGTTGCAATCAATGCTATTAAAGAGTTTGCAGCTGAAGTGAATAATCCATCTTGGGATTGGGTTGCTCCAGCTAAGAACGAAGCATTAGCGTCGAAAATTGCTGAGCTTTCAGAAGCACAAGTAAACGAAGCATACCAAATTACAGAAAAAGCAAAACGCTATGAGCGCATTGCTGAAATCCGCAATGAAGTTGTTGAAAAGCTGTTAGCTGAAGACGAAGAATTAAACGTTCAAGAAGCGAAAGACATTTTCCACGATTTAGAAAAAACTGTTGTACGTGGTCGTATCACGCAAGGTCATCCGCGTATCGATGGTCGTGAACCAGATATGGTTCGTGCGTTAGACGTAATGACAGGCGTATTACCAAGAACTCACGGTAGCGCAGTATTTACTCGTGGTGAAACTCAAGCGTTAGTAACAGCTACTTTAGGTACAGCACGTGATGCACAACGTGTTGAAACTATATTAGGTGAGAAAACTGACAACTTTATGTTGCACTATAACTTCCCTCCATACTCAGTAGGTGAGACTGGTTTTATCGGTTCTCCTAAGCGTCGCGAAATCGGTCATGGCCGTTTAGCTAAGCGCGGTATTATGGCGGTTATGCCAACAATGGAAGAATTCCCATACGCGGTACGTGTGGTTTCTGAAATCACTGAATCAAACGGTTCATCATCAATGGCTTCTGTTTGTGGTACTTCATTAGCGTTAATGGACGCTGGTGTACCAATTAAAGATTCGGTAGCTGGTATTGCTATGGGTCTGGTTAAAGAAGGTGATAGCCACGTTGTACTTTCAGATATCTTAGGTGATGAAGATCACTTAGGTGATATGGACTTTAAAGTGGCAGGTACTAAAGATGGTATCACTGCACTGCAAATGGACATTAAGATTGAAGGTATTACTAAAGATATTATGCAAACTGCACTTAGCCAAGCTAAAGGCGCGCGCGTACATATCTTAAGCGTAATGGACCAAGCAATTAACAGTGCACGTGACGATATTTCTGAGTTTGCTCCACGTATTCATACACTTAAAATTAGTGCTGATAAAATTCGTGACGTTATCGGTAAAGGCGGCGCAACTATTCGCCAACTTACTGAAGAAACGGGCACAACCATTGAAATTGAAGACGATGGCACGGTGAAAATTGCGGCAACAGACGGCAAGCAAGCTGAAGATGCAATCAACCGCATTAAAGCGTTAACTGCTGAAATTGAAGTAGGCTCTGTGTACACAGGTAAAGTTGTGCGCATTGTTGACTTTGGTGCATTCGTTAACGTATTACCAGGCAAAGATGGCTTAGTTCACATTTCACAAATTTCAGATGAGCGAGTTAACGCTGTTACTGACGTGTTAAGTGAAGGTCAGGAAGTGACTGTTAAAGTACTGGAAGTAGACCGTCAAGGTCGTGTGCGTTTAAGTATGAAAGAAGCTGTTGAAAAAAGTGAAGCTGCACCAGCAGAAGCACCAACAGAAGAATAATACTTTCTCACCTACTCGGTAAAATAAAAGGGAGCTATAAAGCTCCCTTTTTTATATACTGATTATCACAATATCACCTAGAAGTTAGTGAGGACGTATTTTTAAGTGAATAAATTATTGACTACTCTAACCGTTGCTATTTTGTTAACCGTACAAGGTTGTGCCTCAACAAACAGCGCCAATGACACTGTCGGCAATTTAGTAATTGCTGAGCCTTTACCAATTAATTATAAAAGTGAAGTCGCCTTAGCGCGTTTGACTGAAGTTATACAACGTGCAGAAATTAATGATGTGCAAAAAGCTCAGCTTTATTATGATCGAGGGGTGATTTATGACAGCGTTGGCTTGCGAAATTTAGCCCGTTTAGACTTTAACCGAGCACTTAGATTAAAACCTGATCTGGTTGATGCTTATAATTTTCTAGGTATTCATTTTACACAGCTTCAAGAGTTTAATCAGGCCTATGACCAATTTGATTCTGCAATTGATTTAGCGCCAGAGCACGAATTTGCTTTCCTAAATCGAGGCATTGCTTTGTATTATGGTGGTCGCCCGCAGCTTGCTGCTGACGATTTTGAAGTGTTTCTAAGTAAACAAGTTAACGATCCTTACCGTGTACTTTGGTTATATTTAGCAGAAAAGGATGTTGATCAAGAACTCGCACTAGTCAATTTAGCTGAGCGTGCAAAAATGGTTGGCGACCATGTTTGGGCGAAACAAGTGATCAGGCTTTATTTAGGCGAGTTGTCTCAAGATAAGTTTATTGCGCAACTTACCGAAAATGTTGAAACTAACAAAGCATTAACCGACAGATTGTGCGAAGCTTATTTTTACTTAGGTAAATACGCTTTATTTAATGGCCATGAACATGCTGCCATGAACTTTTTTAAATTAGCACTTAGTACTAACGTTTATGAGTTTGTCGAGCATCGTTACGCCAAGTTAGAGCTTGATTTATTACGAGACACTTACCTGTAACTTGTAATGGTTGCTAGATTATTATGTTTTTTGAGCTTGGTGATATTATTATCTTCAAGCTCATTTTCCTCCCAGCGTTACCTTGAACAGCACAGCGCTTACCTCTACAAAAAGACAAAAGTTTTAAATTATGCTTTAGCGCATAACCAGCCCTTAGCACATTATATTAATTTCAATCGAGTAAAAATTGGCAGCCAACAATGGCTAGCTAGCGGTAATGCTATCGCCAATTTACACCCTGAGGTTGCCTTTGCAATGATGCAATATTTTCATCAGCAGGGAAATTTAGCGTTAGCAAGTTTTTATGGCCAACAGGCTATTTCAGAGCAAGCTTTAACAAATTTCAACGTGGCCACCAGTCGCATGAATTATGCTTATAATCGACAACAAGCATTGGTTGAGTTAGCGACAATTTTATATCGTCAAAATCAATATCAGCAAGTTTACAAGTTGGCCAATTTTGTTAATCAGAGCAATAGAGTTAATCAGACTAATAGCGTTAATAGCGCCAATATTGCTAATGAGTTAAGCGAACAACTAATAACAACCCCTGCATTAACTAAGCTTGTCATCAAGTCGTTAATGGCAGAAGAAAAGGATGCCGAACTATATCGTTTGGTGAACACATTAAACAACCTGCCTCAAAGTCAAAGTTCTGGATATGCGCCTTTGTTTAGTGAACTTCGAATGTTTAACCTACTAAATGATAAGCCCAATAGTGCTAATGCAAGCTGTTCAGCTTCTATTACCTTAGTCGGCAGTCGTTGGGAGTCTTTAACAAAATGGGCCACTTTTGCTAAACAGCTTAAACACAGTGAACTTGCCTCGGTTATCTGTGTGCAGCAGATTCAATACGTGCCTGATATTGCTCAAAATTGCGTTGCTGAAAAAGGGCAAGCAATAAGCTGTAGTGAATTATTTTGGCAGCAATACACAGATGTTTTAGCGAGTGAATATTTAGCTGTGATGTTAGATGAAGGTGGAGCAAATGTTCACTATGGTATTTTGTACTTGGATAAAGAAGATGACTTTACGGTTTTTAAACATGAATTAAACCATTTGCTTGGTTTTGTTGATGAATATGAATTAGCTAATAGCCATACAGTTTGTCGTTTGCCGAATATGGCATTAGGTTATAACATTGCCATCGTAAATTTAGATGACATTAATAATAATAGGTTGGACCTAGATCAAGTAAAACAACTTCCTTGGTTTGCGATGCTTAGCACCAGTCTTAATAGCAATGAATATTTGGTTAGCAAACCTAATGAAACTGGCGAACAAATAAAGCAGTATTTGCCAATCAACCAAGCGCTGTCCGAGTCTGGAGTGGGAATGTTTGTTGCAGAAACCTGTAGTGAAGAAACTGGACATGTCGCATTAAAGCCATTGCCACAGTTAACCATTATGCGTAATCACAATACTAAGTTTCCGAAAACTTATGTCGATTTGTTGAAGCAGTCGCCAAGAAAGTTTAATCGTCCAAGCTTTCATTACAATATTGCCTATGCCTTGTATCAACAAGGTAATAATGAAGCTGCAAGGGAGTTTTTGAAGCAGTCAGCTACTTACACAAGTGACCAACAAACAAAAGCGAAAATATTAATAGGTGGTTATTAACTTACTTAATTTAACTTAAGTTTAATTTGCCTAGGCTTTGCTTTAAATTGTGCAAAGTTCTAATGTAAAGCCTTACGTACGTTTAAGTATATCTATACGTCGCTCGATTAAGGATGTTTGCTTTGACGAATGTAGTTTTTTAACCTCTATGCGAGGAACATTTCTTACACTGGCTGTTGGCCACATTGCTTGATTTGGGGAGTCTTGTTCTTGTATTTCAAGCGGTTGCTTATCTGCATCGAGATTGTTTTTATACCAAGAGAATAGTGCCATATTTCTCATCCTTCATTGTTGTCTGTTAGGTATAGCTCAAACTTGATTAAATTAACAATTAATTAACGAATTATTTTATCGATAATAAGATATAATTGTTGAAAATTTATTACTGTGAAATGTCAGATTTTTGATGATTGAGTTTTGCCCGCAAGAATTTAAGCGACAGTTTCCATTTTTTCACGAAAACAATAGCAATGGTCAGTCGTTAATATACTTCGACAATGCTGCCACTACTCACAAGCCTAAAACGGTTATAGAGCATTGCAGTGAATTTTATCAAGACTACAATGCTAACGTTCATCGTTCTTCCCATCAGTTGAGTAGTGTCGCAACTCAAAAATTTGAGCAAGCTAGACACCTAGTAAAGCGGTTTATTGGCGCAGCTTCAGAGAAAGAAATTGTATGGACCAAAGGTACAACTGAAGGGATTAATTTAATTGTTCAAACCTATGGCCGCACAAATATTAAATCGGGTGATGAAATTTTGCTTAGCGTCAGTGAACATCATGCCAATATTGTACCTTGGCAAGAGCTAGCGAAAGAAACCGGCGCTGTAATTAAAGTAATGCCACTAGAAAGCGATGGCAGAATAGATACGTTAGGTGTTAATGAACTTATTTGCGATAAAACAGCAATTGTTTCGTTAGCGATAATTTCAAATGTTATTGGCAAACGTAATGACGTTGACGCCATTATTGCTAAAGCGCATAGTGTCGGCGCTATTGTTGTCCTTGATGCGGCACAAGCAATTGTTCATGAAAGAATTGATGTTAGCGCGCTTGATTGCGATTTTCTGGTGTTTTCAGGGCACAAAATGTATGGCCCGACGGGAGTCGGCGTTTTATTTGGCAAGCAAGCGCTGCTAGAAGCAATGCCACCTTATCAGTTTGGCGGAGAGATGATTAAGAAAGTTAGCTTCTCTGGCACTAGCTATGCTGATCTTCCATTTAAATTTGAAACCGGTACGCCAAATATCGCAGGAGTTATTGGGCTTGGCGCCGCTGTTGAGTTTATGCAGCACCATGGTAATGCGATGTTTAACTACGAAGCGGAATTGACTAAGTATTGCTATCAAAAGCTGGCAGCAATAGACAATATTCAATTATTGTTCGAGCAAATGCCAGATATTCCGTTATTCTCATTCACAGTAAAGCGCCATCATAACCAAGATATTGCGAGCTACCTTACCGCTCATAACATTGCGATAAGAGCAGGGCATCATTGTGCCATGCCTTTAATGGAGTACTTATCTTTGCCAGGTAGTCTACGTATTTCATTAGCGCCATATAATACCAAACAAGAAATCGACTCGGTTATTAAATGTCTGCAAGACTTCATTGCAGGTAATGCTTCTGAGCAAAAGCAAACTAAAGACGCCATATTGAAAGTAGAAGCAAGATTAGCGATAACTCAGAGCGCACCTGAAAAAAATCCTTTGGTTAACGATATCATTCAACGATTGCAAAATGCTCGTGGTTGGGATGGTCGTCATCGAGAAATTATGCTGCTTAGTAAGCAATTGCAGCGTATGCCACACTCATTAAGAACTAACGATAACTTAATTCAAGGCTGTGAAAGTGATGTCTGGATTAAGGCGAATCAAACCGCTGATGGTCAGTGGCACTTTCAAGCAGATAGTGATGCTAAAGTGATCCGGGGTTTACTGGTGATAATATTGAGCTTTTATCAAGATAAAACCTCGGCGCAAATTCAGCAGTTGAATATTGATGATTATTTTGACCAGCTAGGGTTAATGCACCACTTAAGCCCGTCAAGAGGCAATGGGGTAAAGGCCATTGCCAATTATATTTATCAGCAGAGTCAAGGCGGTTAGCGAGTTGACTCCGCTAACGCTACCATTTTGTTTAATGTGCTTACTATCTGGGTTTTTTCTGAATAAGCTTATCAATGGCTCTGCCAACAGCAAAAAATGCAAAGCTTGCTGTAACATGGGTTGCCGCGCCAAAGCCGCCACTGCAATCTAATCGCATTGCACCTTCATTACTTTGTTTGGCATGACAAACGTTACCTTCGTTATCAGGATAAACCAGCTGCTGAGTTGAAAATACCGCATCTATGCTAAATTTACGCTTAGTATTGCGCGAGAAATTATACTCACGGCGCAATTGGTTTCTAACTTTAGCCAGCAGCGGATCTTGATAGGTTTGGCTTAAATCGGCAATGGTAATTTGCGTCGGATCGGTTTGACCACCAGCGCCACCTACTGTAATTACCGGTATTTTTTGGCGCTTGCAATGGGCAATTAATGCTGATTTCACCTGTACTGAGTCAATTGCATCAATAATATAATCAAACTGATCAGTGATTAGCGTGGCGAGATTATCCATGGTCACAAAGTCTTCCACTTGGTTGACCATGCATTCTGGGTTAATTTGTTTAATACGCCCAGCCATGACCTCTACTTTACTCTCTCCAACTGTAGAGGTTAAAGCATGAATTTGGCGATTGACATTGGTTGTACAAATATCATCTAAATCCACTAAGGTGATCTGGCCAATCCCTGTTCTTGCCAAAGCTTCTGCAACCCATGAGCCTACGCCACCTATGCCGATCACCGCGATATGTGCTTGTTGAATTATTTCTGCACCTTTGGTGCCATAAAGTCGCGAAATGCCGCCAAACCTAAGTTGATAATCAGACATATAAATCCACTGAGCAAAATAAAGGCGCGCATTATACCAAGATTTTTTTTAGTTTGGCTAACCTGCTATTGCACTTGGTGAAACTGACAAAACTTATATTTACAGGTGCTTTTCTGCTCGGGTTTATGGTCAAGTAATGTTGCTTGCCATTTGAGTAGGCGTTGATCAAAATAAACCGCAAATATTGTCATCACTAGATACAGCATAGGTACGACTATTAGTGACTGCTTTATAGAAAACTCAAATGATGAGGGAATTAACGCAATAATTACCACAGTCAATAAAATGAGCAGTTTTTGACTGGCACTAATTAATAACAGTAGGTTTTTCATTTTTCACTTCCTTTTACCCTTTACTATTAAGTTGTAGCAATCATATCGCTTGTTAATCTCTTTTAATGGTGGCATATTAGCCATCATTAATGGTAAAAGTGACGCTTTGTGTTGCGGAGGAATTGCTGATGAAAATTGCAGTATTAGCAACCAATGGCTGCATGGTATCGGCTATATATGGCATATTAGATGTGATTATAGCTGCCAATTTTTGTGCGAAAAAGCGCTATGGTAACGGCACAGATAAAGTATTAGATTGCCAAATTTTTACTATAGATAATCGTCCAGTTACTGGTTACAACGGTATTCAAATTATGCCAACCCAGTTACTAAACTTTGATGATGTGCCTGATATTATTGTGGTTTCAGCGACCGTTGAAGTAGTCGTTGATTGCTGTGGTGATGATATTGAAATAGCACAGCGTGATGAAATTAAGCAGTGGCTTAATCATTGTTACCAACAAGGCGCTTTAGTTACTAGTTCATGTACAGGTGCATTTTTATTGGCGTCGTCTGGCTTATTAGCTGGTAAAGTGGCAACAACCCATTGGCGAAGTGCAGAGCTTTTTCACCGGGTATTTCCTTATATTCGCCTAGAGAGCGATAAATTATTAGTCGATAACGGCGATATTATTTGCTCTGGCGGCTCGATGTCCTATATCGATTTAATGCTTTATATTGTTGAACGCTATATAAGTCGGGAAGTGGCATCTGATAGTGCAAAGCTGATTGTTTTTGATCCTGTACGAGACAAACAGTCGCCTTATATTAGCTTTAAAGCACATAAAAAGCATGATGATCAAGCGATATTAAAAGCCCAAGAATGGCTAGAATCACACTTTCATAAAGAAATTATTATGGATGATTTAGCTCAGCAGGTTGGTTTAGGTGCTCGCACCTTTAAACGTCGCTTTAAGTTAGCCACTGGCGAAAATCCGATTAATTATTTACAGCGTATTCGGGTGGAAATGGCGAAAGAGCGTTTAGAAAAAACCACTGACACGATAAATAACATTATTTGGTCAGTAGGGTATGAAGATGTTTCTAGCTTTCGGCAGTTATTTAAACGCTTTACCGGCTTAACGCCAAAAGACTACCGACAAAAGTTTGCCTAAAAAAATTCGTATAAAAAACTAATGCCTTTAACATAAAAAAAGCAGCCAGTTGGCTGCTTTTTTTATTAAGAATAAACTAAATTGCTTATTTATCCGCTAAAGGTGTAAATTCGCGGTTAATTTCGCCTGTGTACATTTGACGAGGTCGACCGATTTTTTGACCAGGTTGAGATAACATCTCATCCCAGTGAGAAATCCAACCAACAGTACGTGACATTGCAAAAATTACCGTAAACATGCTAGTAGGAATTCCAATTGCTTTTAAGATAATACCTGAGTAGAAATCAACATTCGGGTATAACTTCTTCTCGATAAAGTATGGGTCTTCTAAAGCAACTTTCTCTAACGCCATTGCTACATCTAATAATGGATCGTTAATGCCAAGCTCTTTTAATACTTCATGACATGTTTCACGCATTACTGTTGCACGTGGGTCAAAGTTTTTATAAACGCGGTGACCAAAGCCCATTAAACGGAATGGATCGTTTTTATCTTTAGCTTTAGCAACAAACTCATCTACACGGCTAACATCGCCAATTTGCTCAAGCATAGTTAAACATGCTTCGTTAGCACCACCGTGAGCAGGGCCCCATAGTGATGCAACACCAGCTGCAATACATGCATATGGGTTAGCACCAGAAGAACCTGCTAAACGTACCGTTGATGTTGATGCATTTTGCTCATGATCAGCATGAAGCGTAAAGATACGATCCATTGCTTTAGCAAGCGTTGGGCTTACTTTGTATTCTTCTGCAGGTACAGAGAACATCATGTGTAAGAAGTTTTCTGCATAAGATAAGTCGTTACGAGGGTAAACGAAAGGTTGACCCATGCTGTACTTATAAGCCATTGCTGCAATCGTTGGCATTTTTGCAACTAAACGATGAGCACAACGCATACGTTGAGCAGGATCGTTAATATCTAAATCACTGTGATAGAACGACGACATTGCGCCAACTACACCACATAACATCGCCATTGGGTGAGCATTTGGTAAGAAACCTTGGAAGAAGTGCACCATTTTTTCATGAACCATAGTGTGGTTCGTGATAATGTTTTTGAACTCTTCGTATTGCTCTTTATTTGGCGCTTCGCCATTTAATAGAATGTAGCAAACTTCAAGGTAATCGGCGTTTTTCGCTAAACTATCTATGGCATAGCCACGATGTTGAAGTATACCTTTACCACCATCTATATAAGTGATTGCAGACTCACAAGAAGCGGTCGCAAGAAAACCAGGGTCATAGGTGAAGTAGCCTGATGCACCTAATGTGCGGATGTCTATAACGTCGTTGCCGGCAGTACCTGAAAGAATTGGTAACTCAGCAACTTCTTTACCATCAATACTTAAAGAGGCTTTTATATCAGCCATATGTTTGATCCCCTATATTTTTTAATTACTGACTGGGCTAATCAAAAGAAGTGACTAGATAGTCAGTTTTTTTGAATATAAAACTGCGGGCTATTCTACTGCAAAGTGCCCCCATAAAGTCAATTCAAATGTGTGTTTGAATTGACTAAAGTCGTAAAAAAGTAACCGTTTAGTACAAAATTTAGCCGCAACTCTTTAAAATCGCACGAAAATTGTAATTCATAAACTTCAACTATATAATCAGTCTGATTTACATTTATTTCCTACTGCATAGCTGTGCAATAAGTTTAATAAGTGTAGTCTATTTGGGGGGTTGCTCATCTAACAAATTCATGGGTAACAATAAAAAAAAGTTGAAGGCTCTAAGAGCTCTTTAGGCATCAATCGTGAAAAAAGAACGTCCTGTAAACCTAGACCTGACTACAATTAAGATGCACCCAGCAGCAAATGCTTCAATATTACACCGTATTTCTGGTGTGATTATGGTGTTTGCTATCGGTATTTTATTGTGGACACTTTCATTATCATTATCCTCTGCTGAAGGATTCGCTCAAGTTCAAGCTATGCTTGATGGCGTTTTCTTTAAACTCATTATGTTAGGTATTTCCTCAGCGCTTATTTATCATTTACTTGGCGGTATCCGTCATCTATTAATGGATCTTGGCCACTTTGAAGAAAAAGCCTCAGGTAACGCTAGCGCGAAAATTATTATTGCGTTATGGGTTATTTTGACCGCAGTAGTAGGAGTTTGGTTATGGTAAATAATGTTGCAACTGTAGGCCGAAGCGGCGTACATGATTTTATTTTATTAAGAGCAAGTGCAGTGGTTTTAGCAGCTTACGTGCTGTTTATCGCTGGTTTTTTCATTTGTACACCAGAAGTCACTTATGACGTATGGCAAGGTTTGTTCGCTAACCTTGGTATGAAGGTGTTTACACTTGTTTCTTTATTTGCATTGTTAGCACACGCTTGGATAGGTATTTGGCAAGTATTGTCAGATTACATTAAGCCAGCGTTCTTACGTGGTGCATTGCAATTTTTCTTCTCTGTAACTTTGCTTGCTTATTTAGCGGCAGGTTTCCTAATTGTGTGGGGTGTTTAAGTGAGCGTTCCAGTTCGTGAATTTGACGCCATCGTAATTGGCGCCGGCGGTGCGGGTATGCGCGCTGCATTAGCAATTTCTGAGTCAGGGCAGTCTTGTGCGTTGATCTCAAAAGTATTTCCAACTCGTTCACATACAGTTTCTGCCCAAGGTGGTATTACTGTAGCGCTAGGTAATGCGCATGAAGACAACTGGGAATACCACATGTATGACACCGTAAAAGGCTCTGACTTTATCGGTGACCAAGATGCTATCGAGTACATGTGTAAAACAGGTCCTGAAGCAATTATCGAATTAGAGAAAATGGGCTTACCTTTCTCTCGTTTTGAAAATGGTAAAGTTTATCAGCGTCCATTTGGTGGTCAGTCTAAAAACTTTGGTGGTGAACAAGCGGCTCGTACCGCTGCAGCAGCTGACCGTACAGGTCACGCGTTACTACACTGTTTATACCAACAAAACGTTAAAAACAAAACCAATGTATTCTCTGAGTGGTATGCACTTGATTTAGTTAAAAATGACGACGGTCATGTAGTTGGCTGTACGGCAATTTGTATTGAAACAGGTGAAGTATGCTACTTTAAAGCTCGCGCAACAGTACTTGCTACTGGTGGTGCTGGCCGTATTTTCGCTTCTACAACTAACGCTCATATTAATACTGGTGACGGTGTTGGTATGTCACTTCGTGCTGGCATTCAAATGCAAGACATGGAAATGTGGCAGTTCCACCCGACAGGTATTGCTGGTGCTGGTGTACTCGTAACAGAAGGCTGTCGTGGTGAAGGTGGTTACCTACTAAATAAAGATGGTGAGCGCTTTATGGAACGTTATGCGCCTAACGCTAAAGACTTAGCAGGTCGTGACGTTGTAGCTCGTTCAATGATGACTGAAATTCGTGAAGGTCGTGGTTGTGACGGTCCATGGGGTCCACATATCAAACTTAAACTAGATCATTTAGGCCGTGAAACGTTAAACCAACGTTTACCAGGCGTTTGTGATTTATCGAAAACATTTGCTCACGTAGATCCAGCAGAAGAGCCAATTCCAGTTATTCCTACTTGTCACTACCAAATGGGTGGTGTGCCTTGTAATGTTAACGGTCAGGCTATTTCTATCGATGCAAACGGTAATGAAACAATTGTTGAAGGTTTATTCGCAGTTGGTGAAATCGCGTGTGTATCAGTACACGGCGCTAACCGCCTTGGCGGTAACTCACTACTAGACTTGGTAGTATTTGGCCGTGCAGCAGGTAACTTCTTAGGAACTTACTTAAGCGAAACTGAAAACGGTAAAGATGCAACTGATTCTGATCTAGAAGCAGCGCTAGCGCGTTATAACCGTTGGGAATCGTCAACTGGCGGTGAAGACCCAGTACAAATTCGTAAAGACCTACAGCAATGTATGCAGATGAACTTCTCGGTATTCCGTGAAGGTGAAGCAATGGCGCAAGGTATGAAAGAATTAACTGAAATTCGTGAACGTTTACAACATGCACGTCTTGATGATAAGTCTTCAGAATTTAATACCCAGCGTATTGAGTGTTTAGAATTAGACAACTTAATGGAAACAGCATTCTGCTCTGCGAAAGCGGCAAACTTCCGTACTGAGTCTCGTGGCGCACATGCTCGTGAAGACTTCCAAGAGCGTGATGATGAAAACTGGTTATGTCACTCAATTTACACGCCTAGCACAGAAGAAATGACTAAGCGTAGTGTAAATATGACCCCTGTTCATCGTGAAGCTTTCCCACCGAAAGTTAGAACGTACTAAGGAGCACTGCGATGAAACAAATTTTTTCAATTTACCGTTATAACCCAGATGTGGATAATGCTCCTTACATGAAGGACTATGAGCTGGATATTCCAGACGGTTCAGACATGATGGTGCTAGATGCGTTAATTTTGTTAAAAGAGCAAGATCCAACGTTATCTTTCCGTCGTTCGTGTCGTGAAGGTGTTTGTGGCTCTGATGGCTTAAACATGAATGGTAAAAATGGTTTAGCGTGTATTACGCCGCTTTCTGCCGTGAAAGCTTCGAAAATCGTGCTACGTCCATTACCTGGTTTACCGGTAGTTCGTGACTTAATTATCGATATGACGCAATTCTACAGTCAATACGAAAAAATTAAGCCGTTCTTAATTAACGATGGTAAAAACCAGCCAGCGCGTGAGCATTTACAATCTATCGAAGAGCGTGAAAAGCTTGATGGCTTATATGAGTGTATTTTATGTGCATGTTGTTCAACATCATGTCCATCATTCTGGTGGAACCCTGATAAATTTATCGGGCCAGCAGGTTTATTACACGCATATCGTTTCTTAATTGATAGTCGTGATACCGCTACGGAAGAGCGTTTAGATGACTTACAAGATGCTTACAGCGTATTCCGTTGTCATGGCATCATGAACTGTGTTGATGTTTGTCCAAAAGGATTAAACCCAACAAAAGCCATTGGCCATATCAAGTCAATGCTTTTAAAAAGAGCCGTTTAATCAGCTGGGGTGGGGCGTTTGCTCCACCCTGATTAAACACATTTATTGGTTGCTTTTACCCTGTAAAGGAACAGCTAATGCCCGAAGGTGTAATGAAGGCTTGGTTAGAGTCTTCCCATTTAAGTGGTGCTAATACTGCTTATATTGAAGAACTGTATGAATCGTACTTAGAAAACTCGCAATCTGTGTCAGCAGAATGGCGTAGTGTTTTCGAATCCCTACCAAAAATTGAAGGTGCTGATGTTGAATATAAACATTCAGCTATTCGTGAAGAATTTAGAGAATTAGCCAAGCAGCCTGCTCGCAATGTGGTTGTTTCGGGTGGTTCTGATGCAAAACAAGTAAGAGTTTTGCAGTTAATCAATGCTTTCCGTTTTCGTGGTCACCAAAATGCCAGTTTAGATCCATTAGGCATTTGGCAACGTGAGCGCGTTCGTGATTTGCAATTATCTCATCATGACCTGTCAGAAAACGACTTTGATAAAGAGTTTAACGTTGGTTCATTCGCTTCTGGCCAAGAATCAATGAAATTAGGTGATTTATATAAAGCATTAAGAAAAACCTATTGTGGTTCTATTGGTGCAGAATATATGCACATTACATCTACCGAAGAAAAACGTTGGTTACAACAACGTTTAGAAGGTGTGCAATCACAAGGGCAGTTTAGTAAAGAGCAAAAGCAAGAAATTCTTAAAGGCTTAATTGCCGCTGACGGTTTAGAAAAATACCTAGGTGCTAAGTTTCCTGGTGCTAAACGCTTCTCATTAGAAGGCGGTGATGCGCTTATTCCAATGATGAAAGAAATTATCACGCGTGCTGGTTCTTATGGCACCAAAGAAGTGGTAATAGGAATGGCACACCGTGGTCGTTTAAATGTTCTAGTTAACGTCATGGGTAAAAACCCAGCGAAATTATTTGATGAATTTGCCGGTAAAACTGATGGCGTATTAGGCTCGGGTGACGTTAAATATCACCAAGGTTACTCGTCTGACTTTATCACCCCAGGTGGTAATGTTCATTTAGCGTTAGCGTTTAACCCGTCGCATCTTGAAATCGTAAACCCTGTGGTTATGGGCTCAGTACGCGCACGTTTAGACCGACGTGAATGTAGCCAAGGCGATTTAGTATTACCAATTACTATTCACGGTGACTCAGCAATTGCCGGTCAAGGTGTAGTACAAGAAACCTTTAATATGTCGCAAGCACGTGGCTTTAAGGTCGGTGGTTCTATTCGTATCGTGGTTAATAACCAAGTTGGTTTTACCACGTCGAAACAACAAGATACGCGCAGTGGTGAATACTGTACTGATATCGCTAAAATGGTGCAGGCGCCAATTCTGCATGTAAATTCAGATGATCCTGAAGCGGTAATTTTAGCAACACAAATTGCAGTTGATTATAGAAATACCTTTAAGCGTGATGTGGTTATTGATTTAGTTTGTTATCGCCGTCATGGTCATAACGAAGCGGATGAGCCAAATGCAACACAGCCGCTGATGTATCAAAAAATTAAAAAGCATCCAGCACCTCGTGAAATTTATGCCAATAAATTAGCGACCGAAGGCTCATTATCAGAAGCTGACAGCAAGCAATTAGCTGATACCTATCGTAAATTACTTGATGAAGGTCAATGTACGGTAGAGCAATGGCAGCCAATGACAGGGCATTCTGTTGATTGGACACCATATTTAGGTCATGAGTGGGATGATGCATATAACGGCAGCATGCCTGTTGATAAGCTAAAAGCCTTAGCCGAGTCAATTTCAACATACCCAGAAGATCACCCTGTACATTCTCGTGTGAAGAAAATATACGATGATCGGAAGAAAATGGCGTCTGGCGAGAAGTTATTAGACTGGGGCTTTGCTGAAAACTTAGCCTATGCCACAGTAGTTGATGCAGGTAAGCGAGTTCGTATTACAGGTCAAGATGCTGGTCGTGGTACCTTCTTCCACCGTCATGCGGTGTTACATAACCAAAAAGATGCGTCAACCTATACGCCACTACAAAATGTTCGTGAAGGCCAAGGTCCTTTTGATATTTACGACTCAGTATTATCTGAAGTATCTGTAGTTGCTTTTGAGTACGGTTATACAACGGCTGAACCAGCCGGTTTAACCATTTGGGAAGCACAATTTGGTGATTTCGCTAACTGTGCGCAAGTGGTGTTTGATCAGTTCATTTCATCAGGTGAGCAAAAGTGGGGTCGTTTATGTGGCTTAACTATGCTGTTACCTCATGGTTATGAAGGTCAAGGTCCTGAGCATTCATCGGCTCGTTTAGAACGTTACCTACAATTATGTGCGGATCACAATATGCAAGTATGTGTGCCGTCAACGCCTGCGCAAGTATTTAATATGCTTCGTCGTCAAGTTGTTCGCCCTATGCGTCGCCCATTAATTGTAATGTCACCTAAATCATTATTACGTCATCCATTAGCGGTATCTTCTTTAGAAGAGCTAGCTGAAGGCGTATACCACAATGTTATTGGTGAAGTTGACGATATTAAACCAGCAGACGTTGAACGCGTTGTTTTCTGTAGCGGTAAAGTGTATTACGAGCTACTTGATCAACGTCGTAAAAACGAGCAAAAAAATGTCGCGATTATCCGCGTAGAACAGCTTTATCCGTTCCCAGAAAAAGAACTTGCTGCTGAGTTAGAAAAATACAGCCACGTGAAGCAATTTGTCTGGTGTCAGGAAGAACCGCAAAACCAAGGTGCATGGTATTGTTCACAGCATCATTTCAGAGCGGCAATCCCTGAAGGAACTTATTTGACGTATGCCGGCCGTAAAGCATCAGCTGCTCCTGCGGTAGGTTATATGTCAGTCCATGTAAAAGAACAGCAAGCGCTAGTCAATGATGCGCTTAACGTCGAATAACACATTATTGATTAAGAGTTTGTGAGTAAGGAATAAATTAATGACAACCGAAATTAAGGTTCCCGTTTTACCAGAATCAGTTGCAGATGCAACGGTTGCAACTTGGCACGTACAAGTCGGTGACACTGTCACTCGTGATCAAGTGTTAGTAGATATTGAAACTGATAAAGTAGTGTTAGAAGTACCAGCAACATCTGACGGCGTAATTACTGAAATTCGCCAAGAAGAAGGTGCGACGGTACTAGGTGAACAAGTTATCGCTATTCTTTCAGAAGGTGCAGCAGCGCCAGCTCCAGCTGCTGATAAAGCGCCAGCAGAAGCTCCAGCCGCAGCTAGCGGTAAAGTAATTGATATTTTAGTACCAGTACTTCCAGAGTCGGTTGCTGATGCAACAGTAGCGACTTGGCACGTAGCTGAAGGTGAAGCAGTATCACGCGATCAACAATTAGTTGATATTGAAACTGATAAAGTTGTACTAGAAGTTGTTGCCCAAGAAGACGGCGTGTTAGGCAAAATTATTCACGCTGAAGGTGAAACGGTATTAGGCAACCAAAAAATTGGTGAATTAAATGCCGGTGCTAGCGCATCAGCAGCACCTGCAGCAAGTGCACCAGCTGAAGAGTCAGCGTCTGGCGACGATGTTGCAAGCCCATCAGTTCGTCGTTTAATGACCGAAAAAGGCTTATCTGCAAGTGACGTTACTGGCACCGGCAAAGGTGGTCGCATTACTAAAGAAGATGTTGAAGCAGCAGTAAACAAAGCGAAAGCGCCAGCAGCTCCTGCTGCAGCGGCAGCAAGTGTTGCAGCAACCGCAGCATTAGGTGAGCGTACGCAAAAACGTGTTCCTATGACCCGTTTACGTAAAACAATTGCTAACCGTTTATTAGAAGCGAAAAACTCAACGGCAATGTTAACCACATTTAACGAAGTTAACATGAAGCCAATCATGGATTTACGCGCACAATATAAAGATGTATTTGAGAAAACTCACGATACACGTTTAGGCTTTATGTCGTTCTACGTTAAAGCGGTTACTGAAGCATTAAAACGCTTCCCAGCAGTAAATGCTTCTATTGACGGTGATGACATTGTTTATCACAACTTCTTTGATATCTCGATTGCGGTTTCTACGCCTCGCGGTCTAGTAACTCCGGTATTACGTGATGCTGATCAATTAAGCATGGCGGGTATTGAAAAGGGTATTAAAGATTTAGCGATTAAAGGTCGTGATGGCAAATTAACCATGGACGATATGCAAGGTGGTAATTTCACTATTACTAACGGTGGCGTATTCGGTTCATTACTTTCTACGCCTATCATCAACTTACCGCAAACTGCGATCTTAGGTATGCACAAAATCCAAGATCGTCCAATGGCGGTTGATGGTAAAGTAGAAATCTTGCCAATGATGTACTTAGCATTATCTTATGACCACCGTTTAATCGATGGTAAAGAGTCAGTTGGTTTCTTAGTAACAATTAAAGAGTTACTAGAAGACCCAACGCGTCTGCTTTTAGATATTTAATTACTAAGCATAGTTATTCAGCTTAGTTACTAAATATTATTTAGATCGAGACTATAGTATTAGCTCTAAGGACTACCGTCCTTAGAGCTTTTGTACTATAATCGGTCGACTTTTCACGGTGGTGGCTTGAAGACCAAGGCGCTACCATAATCATTCACAAGTAAATGGATAAAACACCATGAATTTGCATGAGTATCAAGCGAAGCAATTATTCGCTGAATATGGTTTACCAGTTTCTGAAGGTTTCGCTTGCGATACCCCTCAAGAAGCTGCTGAAGCTGCTGACAAAATTGGCGGCGATATGTGGGTTGTCAAGGCACAGGTTCATGCCGGTGGCCGTGGTAAAGCTGGCGGTGTTAAGCTAGTTAAATCTAAAGAAGAAATCAAAGAATTCGCACAACACTGGTTAGGTAAAAACTTAGTTACTTATCAAACAGATGCGAATGGTCAGCCAGTTGCTAAAATCTTAGTAGAAAGCTGCACAGACATCGCTAACGAACTATATTTAGGTGCGGTTGTTGACCGTGGTACACGTCGCGTTGTATTCATGGCGTCTACTGAAGGCGGTGTTGACATCGAAACAGTAGCGGAAGAAACTCCTCATTTAATTCACAAAGCGGCGATCGACCCATTAGTAGGTCCTCAAGCTTACCAAGCACGTGAATTAGGTTTCAAATTAGGTTTAAACCCTACACAAATGAAGCAATTCGTGAAGATCTTCTTAGGTCTTGGCAACATGTTCATCGATCACGATTTCGCGTTATTAGAAATCAACCCATTAGTTATCACTGAAGCGGGTAACTTACACTGTCTAGACGGCAAAATCGGTGTTGACTCAAACGCGTTATACCGTCAACCAAAAATCCGCGCGATGCACGATCCATCTCAAGAAGATGAGCGTGAAGCACATGCTGCACAGTGGGAATTAAACTACGTAGCATTAGACGGTAACGTAGGTTGTATGGTTAACGGTGCTGGCCTTGCAATGGGTACGATGGACATCGTTAACTTACACGGCGGCAAGCCAGCTAACTTCCTTGATGTTGGTGGTGGGGCAACTAAAGAGCGAGTATCAGAAGCATTCAAAATCATTCTTTCTGATGACAACGTAAAAGCGGTATTAGTTAACATCTTTGGTGGTATCGTTCGTTGTGACATGATCGCTGAAGGTATCATTGGTGCCGTTAAAGAAGTAGGTGTTGAAGTACCAGTAGTTGTGCGTTTAGAAGGTACTAACGCTGAAGCTGGTCGTGAAGTATTAGCTAACTCTGGCTTAGCAATCATCGCTGCTGAATCTTTAACTGACGCTGCAACTAAAGTTGTTGCTGCTGCGGAGGGCAAATAATGTCTGTATTAATTAACAAAGATACTAAAGTTATCTGTCAAGGTTTCACTGGTGGTCAAGGTACTTTCCACTCAGAGCAAGCTATTGCATACGGTACGCAAATGGTTGGTGGTGTATCACCAGGTAAAGGCGGCCAAGAGCACTTAGGTCTTCCAGTATTTAACACTGTACGTGAAGCTGTAGAAGCAACTGGTGCAACTGCAACAGTAATCTACGTACCAGCGCCATTCTGTAAAGACGCTATTTTAGAAGCAATCGATGCTGGTATCGAGTTAATCGTAACGATTACTGAGGGTATCCCTACGCTTGATATGCTTGACGTTAAAGTGAAGCTTGAAGAAACTGGCGTTCGCATGATTGGTCCTAACTGTCCAGGTGTTATCACTCCGGGCGAAACTAAGATCGGTATCATGCCAGGTCACATTCACAAGCCAGGTAAAGTAGGTATCGTATCTCGTTCAGGTACATTAACTTACGAAGCAGTTAAACAAACAACTGACGCTGGTTTCGGTCAATCAACATGTGTTGGTATCGGTGGTGATCCAATCCCTGGTACTAACTTCATTGACGTGTTAGAAATGTTCGAAAACGACCCACAAACTGAAGCAATCGTAATGATTGGTGAAATTGGTGGTACAGCAGAAGAAGAAGCAGCTGAGTACATTAAAGCAAATGTTACTAAGCCTGTAGTTTCTTACATCGCTGGTGTTACTGCTCCTCCAGGTAAGCGTATGGGTCACGCTGGTGCGATCATCGCTGGTGGTAAAGGTACAGCTGATGAGAAATTCGCAGCATTAGAAGCGGCTGGTGTTAAGACTGTTCGTTCTTTAGCGGATATCGGTGTAGCGCTTAAAGAGAAAGCGGGTTGGTAAGCTAACCGCCTTGCGACGTTAAGTCGTCATTCCGTACTTGATACGGAATCTCAAGATTTGAAAAACCCGCCTTTAGGCGGGTTTTTTGTGTTATAAATTTGAGGAAACACTCACGCTAGGGATATTAGGAAAATGGATGCTATTAAGCTTTTGGAGAATATTCAAACTAGTGAAATAATAGTCGAAGCTCTTGAAGTTGATTATAAAAATCGACCTTTATATGTTCTTAACCCTATTTTAGATATAACTTTTTCTGTTAATCGTTGCGATGGAGGAGACTACGAACGGGTTGTACTAGATAAAAATTTGCTTTGGCATTGGGAACACAACGAACATTATCCAGAATATTATGTAGCTCAACATTGGAGAGATAATTATCCAGAATGTCTTAACTGGTGGCACAGTGGTCCGCCATCAGATTATCATGGTTGGATTAGTGATGAATGTCCCATTTATGGCAAAGATGTTAACTCTCTGTGCTGGTATAAACATTACAGTTCATTTTTTCGACTCTTGGCTGACAATCAAATCTATGCAGAAAAAGTTATCAAAGAAGGAGCTATTTTTATTAATGGGCAGAAAGCTATGTCCTATGAATTGAAAGCATTTGTTAATAATGATGTTAAACAGTTTTCGCCAAGTAAAATTATTTGTTGTGAGACTTTATCTCGACCTGAACGTGTAAGAAAAGGTTATAAGCACTGGTTAAATGTTGGAACTGAAGAAAGTAACCCATTAATCAAAGTTTACTACCCATTGAATGCGGATAAGGATATTAAAGTTCTTACTAGCTTTAAAGGACAAGATAAATATTTTAACTGGTATCATGGGCGGTTGGGACTTTTTTCTGAAATATATTCTTATTATCGTGATAAAACGCCACTTTTAGAATTTTGCTCTGATGAGTTTAAAAGGCTGGTATTTAAAATTTGTATAGATGTGGAGAAACATTACAAATTAATGGGTAAGAGTAAATAATTTCTTAAAATACTTTTAATCGTCGGTTTTATCTTTTTTTATTGTCGAGGGTGCTCGACGGCACCCAAGAGGACGGTTATAAAATACATCGATGTATTTTACCTTTCAGGCCATCTTCGACGTTCAAATTCGTTCCAGACGAATTTGTGCGCCGCTGTCCCCTTGGAATCCCATGGCGCTGCTCGCAATTGCTGTTCTTCATTCAATTGATTTAACTTCGATGTAACAGCAATGAACGCGCGTCCTGCGCTACATTGCTTTTGCCATCATCCGTGATGGCAATACATGGTTAAATCAATTTAATTCAGGCAGTTGCTAAAGCAGATTTATGCTTCGTTCGAGTGTGGAGTAGACTGGCGATTAATTTCGATGTACTTGATTTTTGGGGTACGTCATTCCGGCGCAGGCCGGAATCTCATAATAATTAGCCGAGGTTTTGGTTTAGCGGTAGGAGATCCCGTGTCGTAGAACGGGATGACGCAACTTTTCAGATATCTAAAAAGAAGTGAGCCTTGAATTTAACAGTTGCTAAAGTAGATTAATGCTTCGTTCGAGTTTGGTGTGGGCGGTGGCTGGTTTCTCTGTATGTTGTTTTTAGTAACGTCATTCCGGCGGAGGCCGGAATCTCATAATAATTAGCCGAGGTTTTGGTTTAGCGGTAGGAGAGCCCATGTCGTAGCACGGGATGACGTTACCCATCAAAGCTTAGTTTATAGAAAATAAAGTGAGCGTTGAATTCAACACCAGTTCCCATCTCAGCATCGAAAGTGAAATTTAGAAAGCGGGTTGGCGACGCGAGATTGGACATCGAGCGCTTGCGCTAAGGTAGGACGCCTTATCGCAAGGCATCGGCATAATCGCCTAAATTTCACTTGAGGATTTATGCTGAGCTGGGCGTCGGTGGGATTCCAAAGGGCGGCACGGCGATACGCCGCCCTTTGGGTGCTGCGGCCACCGCCGCAATCTAAAGTAACAAAAAGCCAAATCTGAAAGTATTTCCCCAAAAAAAGACACTACTATCCAAAATAGGAATTCAGTAAAATACTAACCACATAAACAATTCCTAAAGGCCAATCATGAAACGTGTTGTTTTATATATCACCGATAAATGCCCTCACTGTAAAGAAGCGCAAAAGTACCTTGACGATAACGGCATTCAATACCGATTAACCAATGCAAAAATGCAACGAGGCAGAAAAGAACTCGACGCTATTGGCGCGCGCTCAATACCGGTACTTAAAATTGGCAATGAGGTGATGATAGGCTGGAACTTGAAAAACTTTAAAAAACTATACGATTCGAAATAGCCTTGATTGGTTTTAACTACCTAATTTAGATGACGTTATGAAACGCTTACCAAGCCATTCGATAATAAAAACACTCAGTAGTTGCTTGTTGGCGCTGTGTTTACTGAGCAGTTGTGGCGGTGGAAATGGATCAACTGTAAGCGATTCGGATAACTCGAACAACAAAACGCTAACGGTAGAGCAATTGCTGAGTAAAGCGGTTGATGATGGGGTAAATGGCATTTTGGTTTATGCGCAAAAAGGTGACAGTGCAGCAACGGTTTATCATGCTGGTGTTGATGACAGAGTGCAGTAAACCCCGATAAACCCAGAGGCATTACTTAAAATTGCCAGTATTAGCAAACTGTTTATTGCCGTGAGCGTAGTCAAAGTACATCACCAAAATCTATTGTCGTTAGACGATAGCTTAGCATTTTGGTTACCAGAACTTAGCAGTCAAATTGCCAATGCCGAACAAATCACCATGCGGATGCTGGTGCAACATTGTAGCGGTATTACTGATTTTGATAGTCAGCAAGGTTTTAGCTGGGAAAATCCGCATACTGATATTGATGAAACATTAGTCTTTGCCCTTGATAAACCCGCTAATTTCTCGCCAAATGCCAAGTACGAATATTCCAATACCAACTATTTACTGCTAGCAAAAATACTCGCTAAAGCGCTGGGTTATGATCATGGCATTTTTATTAGAGAGCAGATTTTAGTGCCGCTAGAATTAACCAGTACCTATGTTTACCCGAATGAAATTGACTTATCGTTGTTGGCTAAAGGTTATTGGCATAATATCGAGCGCAGTGAGCAAGCTTACATGATCCCAGGTGGCGCTATGATATCAACCATTGATGATATTGGGAGATTTATTAGGGCGCTGAATAAAGGTGCATTATTAAGCGATGAAGAACGGGCGACGTACACACAGGTTTATAGCTTTGATCATTCAGGTTGGTTACCCGGCTATCAAAGTATTGCTCGTTATTATCAGGCGAAAGATTTGGTGCTTGTACAATTTGTTAATACCACGGGTGGTAGCAGTGAACAAATAGCTAGCGACACGTTTGCGGCTATTTATCAGCGTTTGTAGTTAGTTACTTTTACAGTTTAAAAGCCCTTAAAAAATATCCGCTTAAGGTTAAATTTATCCATTAGTTTATTCATTAATTCTAGGTCTGATACGCGATCATCTAACATTTCCATTTTTAGTTCATGGCTTACCAGCTTTTTATCTTGTACGCGATCTAAACCACCACTGGCGATAAAATTGCGGATACTCTGTAATTCGTCTTTATCTAACCAAATTCCGCAATGCAGACATGAATCAATCAATACGCCAGAGATGGATTTAAAATTACGTCTCGACATCATTTGCTGGCAATTGGCACAAGGTAGGTATGCTTCACTTTTAGGCAAGCCTGGTCGGCTAAATGCTGGATTACTGGTATCATCGCGATAAACATCAAACTCTGAAGTTAATACCGCAAATTCATCGGGCTGTAGCCACAAACCTTCACATTGCTCGCATTTATCTAGCTCATGGTTCCGATAGTGATGAATGGTTAAGGGGATTGCACAACGAGGACATTTTTTCGCGTTACCTTGCTTGGTGCTATTTTGTTGAATAACCGTCATGCTGCCATTGCATAGTGGGCAATGGCGCACTTTACCTTTTACCGTGTGCTGGCAAGCACTACATTGAGACTCAACCATAAAAATCCTTATTGGCAACTAGAACTATTAGTTTTCTACTATAGGGTATTTTGCTGGGGTGTTGCTAGAAAAGCATAAGGCGAGTTAATTTTTCGTCTTAAATAAAAACTCGACCGTAATTAGCTAGTTGCCAATTTAACTAAATTTAAGCTGAGACTAGTTAATAAAGCTATCGAATAATTGCGATTACTGCAGTAATCGCACTTAATGCTAGTATCCATTTGCGGGCAAGGTGTGCTTGAATTACTCCTTGCATTTTAGTCGATGTATAAAGCCCTAAAACAACGCCCGGGGCGGCCAAGCAAACAATCACTATGGTTTCTAAGGTAATTTGCCCAACAGCAATCAAGGTTACTATGGCTATAGCGTTTAGAAATAAGAAAAATGCGGTTAAGTTGGCAACAATATTTTTAATGTCGCCATGTTGGTAAAGCAACGCAATTGGTGGGCCACCAACTGCAGTTAATGTGCCCATTAAACCTGAAGCAAAACCGGCAATGGTATTAGTGAGTTTATTTACTTTAGGTTTAATTCCTAAAAGTGAAATTAATACGGCAATTAGAATTAAAATGCCAAAGCTGAGCTCAAATTGCTCTTTTGTTGCAATGGTTAATATAATACCGGCTAATATGACACCAACCAGCCCGCCTTTCATCGCCCATTTAATTTGATTGAACTGTAGATGACTTTTATCTCGAAGCATCATCAAAACGGTTAACAGCGACGACATTAAAATTAATGGCGCTGGGACTAAACTGGGGTTAATTAAAAACAATAGCGGTGCGCAAAACATACCAATGCCATAGCCAATAAGGCCTTGCAGCAAGCTGCCAAAAAATACAACAATATTGATAAGTAAAATGGTTACAAGGGTATATTCCAAAATTTGGCTCTTAGTATTTTTGCAAGAGATTTTTTGCTTCGTTTTACATTAACAATAAAAGAAACATTTGATTAAGCTGTATATTTTAACAATTCAATATAGCTTACTAAAGCGTTAAGTCTTTACTTTCAACAAATCTAGCTTATTGCTTGGCTACATTAGTTAGTTTCGTCTGTGACTGAGGTAGCAGGTTTCATTCTTTCCAGTCGTTGCTTAATAAACTCATTAACAGGCGGTTGATCTTCGCACTCAATTGTTCCCCCTAAAAGTCCACTAACGGTAGCAATACCTTTATTTACTGCGCTAGTGCATACAACGTTGATTTTCTTGACTATTTTCTCTTCATTGAATTGGCTTTTTGAAACGGGAATTTGCTGTTGTTGTGAAATTCGATTTTGATTAAAAGTTTCGGCGGCAATTACTTGATTTTGTGAAGCGATATTAGCGCGTAATTGCGACAAACTTTTATTGGCATCAATCGTTACTGGCGCTTGGCGTTCTTGGGTTGAAATTGGCTGAGCCGGAAGGTTATCAAAGGTGGTACTACTGGCGACTTCACGCTCCAGCGGCTTATCGGTGGTGTTTTCAGTTAATGGTTCTACTACTATATCGTTATGTACTAAGCGGGGCCCAGTATTATGACTATCAGTGGTTACTATTTGTGCTGGAGCCGGTGTTGGTGTGTTTTTGGTTGCACTATCGGCAACATCTAATTTTTCTTCTTTTATTGAGCTTTTTACTCGGTCGTTAGTAGGGGGTTGATACAAGTAACTGTTTACGACTTTCGTTTTTGTTTCTGTTTGGCTTTTAATATTAACTTTTTGAAAACTCAGTGCAATTAACAAAGCCAAATGAAGCATTATCGAAATGGTAATGGTATTTAAGTACTTAGCAGACACAAAGTTATATAAATTATAAGATCAGAGAAATTTATAGACTGTAAGTAACTTATTTGGTTCAAGTTTAATTGGGTTCAATTGTTTGTCGACCTGAATATTTACCTATGCCTAAATGAAAAAGTGATTAATCCAGCAAAATACGTTCAGTGGTAGCATAGCGATATCATTAAATTGTCTTAAATTTAAACTTGTTCATTTATAACTAGTTACAGTTAAGTGCTTGAAAACTGCTTGGCTAGGGCATATAACTAAGGTATCGGTAGTAGTACAAAGGCATTTGTTAAGGCATAAGCGTGTTCCGATTTATTTTTGCTAGTTTATTATTGTTATTGTCAGCAACTGTGTTTGCTGGCGGTGATGATTTTATTGGCGAAAATGCGCAAATTGCCAATATTAACGGCTATGCTGATATAACTGCCGATGAACTTGATAATGATGATACGTTTGATCTTGCCGTATTTAGTAGTCCGTTCGAGTTATCAAATCAGCCATTGGTTGTCGATGTTGTGCCAAGCAGCTCGAATAGCCAGCACCTTCGATTAACACCACATCAAAGAGCACCACCAACGGCAAATGTAATTTAACCCCATTTTTTTAATTACATTGATCCAGCAGAGGTTGCTATGAAAACACTAAATTTATTTGATATCGAACAAGTCGATCATATTATTTCGCCTGAAAAATTTATCCAAACTACATTAGACTCACCAGCTACAGACGTTTTTACTGATTTTAAAAATCATCGAGCACTGGTTATTGAAGGTAATACTTCTGCGGCAGTTGCTTTAGAGATGATGAAACAAGAACACGTAAAAATGAAAATTGTTATATCACCATCTGAAGAATTTCTTGGTGTTATTAGCACCAACGAGTTGACCGAGCGTCGCATTGTCAGTGAAGTGGCAAAAGGTACTTCGCGTAATGATGTGTTGGTAAGTGATTTAATGGTACCACGTGATGAGCTAAGAGCTTTTGAGTTTAAAGAGCTACATCATGCCAAAGTAAGTGAGGTAATACAGGCACTTAAAGATAATGGTTTAAGACATTGCTTGGTAATAGATCGTAGTTATCACCATATTCGTGGTGTTATATCTTCAAGTGATATTGCTCGTAAGTTACATTTACCTATTGAAATTGATTCGGTTGTGTCATTTAAGAAAATATTTGAGGTGGTACGCGGTTATCGCCATGCCAGCTAACATTATTAATTTTACAGATGGCTAATGGCTCAATTAAACCCAGATAATATTTCGGTATTATTTGGGTTTTTGTTTTTGGCGTTAATAGTTACAGGTAAGGTAGATATTTTAATTAAGCTGCAGTACCTAAAAATAAGCACCCAAAATATAAGTAACCAAAAAATAAGTAACCAAAAAGATAAGTACCCAAAAATAAGTAACCAAAGAGCGGCAACTAAAGCTGCAGTAACAAGTTAAATATCGATATACTATCGCTTTGTGACATAAATTAACGGTAGTTGTAATTACATGAATCCAATTATTGAATTACTTAAAGAACAAAATATCAGCCAAGAGCAAACGGCAGCAATATTTAAAGAGTTAACCGAAAATCCATTAATGGCGATGAATACTATAGCAAGTCTTGGTATTGCACCTGAAAAGTTGCAAGCGGTGATGATGCAGGTGATGACCAATCCGACATTAATTAAAGATGCGGTAGAAGAGCTTGGTTTAGACTTTTCAGCAGTTGAAAAAGCTAAACAGCAAATAGACCAGCAAAAATAACTAAAACAGTTATTGAGTTGTTATTAAAAAGCGAGCTTATGCTCGCTTTTTAATTCAACGCCCATGGTTGTAAAAATACCGATATAAAGTAGACGCACCTTAAGTCAAATTTAACTTACTTTAACTGACTTTATTTAGGCATTGCGCTAACCATTGCTTCATTTGCATAGGGTTTAATGCCCCTGAAATACGCTCAATCTCTTGCCCTTGGTGGAAAAATATTAGCGTTGGAATACTGCGAATATTAGCATTTGCTGAAATTTCTTGTGCTTGCTCGGTATTAAGTTTTGCAAAGCGAATAGCGGTGGTGCTGGCGGCAAGCTCGTTAAAGACCGGTGCCATAGTTTGGCAAGGGCCGCACCAACTCGCCCAAAAGTCTATGACAATAGGTAGGTCATTACGCTCAATAAATGGGTAAAAAGTATTGTTGGCCAAATTTATTGGCTGTGCTTGGTAAATAGCTTGTTTGCATTTACCACACTTTGCTTTTGTAAAGTCTTTATCTGCTGGAATTCTATTGGTGGTAAAACATTGGGAACAGGTGATATTCATAAGTGCTCTTGCAGTTTAATTTAAATTATTGATGATGCCGTATTGCGTTTTTAATTTAGTGTAATCTTCACTTTTTTGATAGCGGGCAAACGCTTGATTAAATAGCGGTACATATTCGTGGTTTTTAAAGGCAACATGATAATCTGACTGAGGAAATATTGTGTGTATGTTAACGGATGAATTATCTATGTCACTAGCATAGTGTGACAGGTAGTAGTTGAAAATATTAATGTCCATAATAATGACATCCACCCGTTTCTTAACCAACATATCAAGTTGTATTTTCTGATTAGCGACCTGAATATAATTAGGGCTATTTAACGCTGCCTGTGCAAATTCACCACCTAAGATATGATGTGCAGACTGAAATGTTGCTAACGAATAGCGGCTAAGATCTTTGATTGTGTTTATCTGCAGCTGGCGATCAGCCAGAGAAATCGCAACATTTTGATAAACGATATACACATCCGTTAATGCCTTTTTATCTTTAATTATGTTGCTATTGGCCGTTAAAATTGCATCAATTCCTTCTGTTCTTAGCATTTTTTCTGAACGCCCAAACGGTACAAAAATGTAGTTGGGCGAAGCATTCATCATATTTAGTACATTACGAACCAATTCTAATTCAAAGCCATTCTTTTGATTTTCAGCAACATAGGGCGGTTTTGCTAAGCCCACAACCACATCAAGCTCGGTTTGAGCATATACAACATGGCTAACTAATAAATATTGAAGTAAAAGCGTTGAAAGTTTGAATGAAATGTTTTTGAAGAAATCCATAATACCGCCGGATGCTGAGGTTTACTGTGCTTACAAAAGTTGTGCAGATTTAATGCTTTCGGCATAAATCAGCAAAGCTTTAGCTAACCGTAGGCCGAAACAAGGAGTTTATTTGTTGCGCCTTTACACCCTTATAATAACTTATTGTGTGGCCATTGCTAAATACACCTGAAAAATTCACAGTTATAAATAACGCGATTTAATGATTTTTTATAGTTAAAGTGGGCGGTTTAAAGGTTAAGTTGGCTGCGTAAGTAGATCAGCCAAGAACTTTGAAATCGTTTAATTTTATTAAATATTTATAATAAATATCATGTTATGAATTTATTTTGAAATATTTTTAATTGTCATAAACATGTAATAAAAATATGCTAACGCCATAAAGTGTAGCTTTGATAATATAATCCTACATTAAACTTAAAGGGTATGAATATGTTAAAAGCTATGCTAAATGCTAAGTTAAAAACATTAGTGACTGTGGTAGCCACTTTAAGTGTCAGTTTAGCGGCACAAGCGGCTAATAATGATATTTGGCAGTGTGTGGATGCTAAAACATTAAATGCTGAGCAACAATGTGTTGCTAGTACGTTAGAAAATAATGTTGATAACGCTGAGTTTTTTAAAGAGCTTGCCCACAAGGATTTTACAGCAGAGCGTCCAGTGTTTGCTACGGTTACTTTATATCAAGAGCGTCACTTAATTGAAGTCGTGGCACTAGAAAAAGCTGAAACGGCCGGATTAACGGCAAGTCGATAGCTTGGCGAGTCTTTAATCTGTTACAAATAAAAAGCGCTAATGTTGATTAGCGCTTTTTTAGTTTTAATAGTTTGTAAGTTTATTGCAAATTGGCCGTTAAATTCGGCAGCTAATTGGTGCATGTGATATCGCATCAATTTAACAATAATTTTGCTACTAGCATTGCTCCAGCGCAAATTATGCGAGTTCAATGATAGTCAAATAAAAATCAAATACGCTATAATTGCCAGCCAGTTTATTAATGCATGTTGTTAGCCCATGAAGTTTCCCGGTCGTCGCCAACATAAACACTATTTTCCTGTAGATAATAAAAACCCATTAACTAACCAAATTAATGTGCCTGACTTTTTGGTGAGAAATTACATTGTTGGGATTGATCAAATTCTTGTTGATATAGAAGCGAAGGTGGATCAAGCGTTTTTGGATGAATTTGATCTGCAACGGGGCATGTCGCAAGTCATTTCAGATGAAACCACGGAAAAGCTGTACCAGCGTATGAAAAGTGAGTCGTTAGTTAATTATGAATTTGCTGGCGGAACGATTGGCAATACCATGCATAACTATTCTGTTTTAGCTGATGATAGATCGGTTTTATTGGGGGTTATGTCTTCTAATATACAGGTTGGTGATTACGCCTATCGTTACTTAAGTAATACTTCATCTCGAGTCGATTTAAACTACCTACAACCCGTTGATGGGCCAATTGGTCGGTGCTTTACCTTAATTGATGAAACAGGAGAGCGTACATTTGGCATTAATGCCGGTTTAATTAACCAATTACACCCTTATTCAATTGATGAGTCTTTGATCAGCAATGCTTCTGCGTTAGTTATCAGCTCTTATTTGATGCGCACACAAGCTGGCGATACCATGACCGAGGCAACAATAAAAGCGGTTAAAGTAGCTAATGAAGCTGGCGTGCCAGTAGTGCTTACGCTTGGCACTAAACATTTAATTGAAAAAGAACCTGAGTTTTGGCGAAAGTTTGTGCAAAAGCACGTCAATGTGCTTACCATGAACGAAGAAGAGGCTGAGGCGATTACCGGTATTAGTGATCCATTGCAGGCCGCCGATAAGTGTTTAGATTGGGTTGATATGGTGATTTGTACTGCCGGGGCAGAAGGGCTTTATATGGCCGGCTATGTTGATGACGTATTTAAACGAGAAACAGAATATCCGTTATTATCAGGCGCTATCACTGACTTTAACCAGTATGAATATTCTCGCCCTATGTTGCTGAAAGATTGCCAACAACCATTGCGAATCTATACTCATACTGCGCCATATATGGGGGGGCCTGATAGTATAAAAAATACTAATGGTGCGGGTGATGCCGCGCTGGCTGCGGTATTACATGATTTAAGTGCCAATGTTTATCATAAACACAATGTCGCAAAATCCAGTAAACACCAACAACCGGCATTAACTTATTCATCGCTTTCTCAAATGAGTAAATATGCTAACCGTGTTAGCTACGAAGTGTTGATGCAGCATTCACCGCGATTATCACGTGGTTTGCCTGAGCGCGAAGACAGCTTAGAGGTTGCTTATTGGGCTAATTCTTAATTTTGTTTCAAAACTCAGATTTTCTAGAACAAGCGTTTTTAAAATCAAGAGTTTTTAAATTAAGAGTTTTCAATTTCTAGCGCTTAAATATCTAGCGTTAAAATATAGTTGCAGCTTAGTAGGCGTATTTTGAAAGGGATATCGGCGAACATAAATACTTGTTCGCCGTTTTTATAAACCTAGCTATCAGAGCAGGTTTAGCGGTTAGGCCTTACTATTTTCTGTAGCTTGTATTGATTTTGCTACCGCTTGAACATCATCAAGTACCCTGAGTAAATTGCCACCCCAAAGCTTTTCAATATCTTGTTCACTGTAACCACGTTTGACTAATTCTAAGGTCACATTAAAGGTTTCAGAGGCGTCATTCCAACCATTAACGCCACCGCCACCATCAAAGTCTGAACTTATACCAACATGGTTAATACCAATCAGTTTGACCATATAATCAATATGATCGACAAAGTCACTGACATTAACTTGCGCGATACCTTTGCCTAGCTCTTGAACTTCAGGCTCTGCTTGGTTGGCAATTTCTGTTACTTTTGCCCAGTAAGTTTCTGCGTCGGTTGGCGAAAGCTTTTTACGCTCGGCTGGTGCTAATATTTCAAAATCTTGTTGTTGGGCTATTTTTTTGTAAACCGCCATTTTGGCATCAGCAAATGCTTTAGATTTTTCACCATCAATATACGAACGAAATGCAACGGTTTGTATAACGCCGCCGTTTTTCTTTAGCGCCAATAATTCTTCATCATCTAGGTTACGGCTGTGGTCATACATGGCACGACTTGCTGAATGCGAAGCAATTACTGGTGCTTTTGATAATGCCATGGTTTGCATATTGGCGGTTTTAGACGGGTGGGAGATATCAATCATAATTCCCCATTTGTTCATTTCTACAATTACTTGGCGACCTAGGTCACTTAAGCCATTGTGCAGCCACTGCTGTTCTTTATCGCCGGTATTGGAGTCACTTAACTGACTATGGCCGTTATGAGCTAGTGACATATAACGTGCCCCAAGATCATAAAACTTTTTAACATTACTAATGTCAGTGCCAATAGGGTAGCCATTTTCAACACCAATCATTGCCACTTTTTTACCTGACTTGAGAATGCGTCTAACATCATCCGAGCTAAGTGCTAGCTCAATTTTATCAGGTGCTATCTCTGTGGTTAATCGATGAATCGCATCAAATTTTGCCATGGCTTGCTGATAAGCTGTGGCGTAACCTTCAGTGGTTAGTTCGCCTTGGCCGGTATAAACAATTAACCAAGAAACATCTAAACCACCTTCGTCCATTTTGGGTAAGTTCACCTGGCTTTTCAGGCGCATGGTATAGTTTTTATCTTCAGTAAAGTTGGCAACGCTAAAATCGTTATGGGTATCTAACACGATCACTTTTTCGTGAATAGCTTTCGCTTTTTTTATTAAACTTGGGCTGAGCTCAGTATTGTTAACACTAGCGGCATTGACGCCAATACTAGTGAATGTGAGGAAAGGTAAAGCAACAGCAATAGCGCTTTTCTTAAGAGGTTTTAGTTGTTTTTTTGTTGTTATCATTTAGCCGTTACTCACAAAATTATTTATTTAAAGAATTTAGGGTTTGTTTATCTTTCAGTTTATAACTCTGTTGTTTTTGAAAAAGCGGTCAATCGCGGCGCTTAATATAAAGTTTGGTTGTTCCAAATGCAGATTAAGCAACAAAGAGTGATAATTTTTCAAAACAACCCAAAAGGCTATGGCTAATTTTCAACCTAACTGCGTTGAAAATCGTTAATGTAGCATAACTACATGACACTCAGTTCGCCTTGTCACCTTAAAAATTAGCCTATAGCAGAGACTAAAATGAAAGATCAACAGACCCTAGAGTCATTAAGCTAGCACATTCTTTTCTTTAATTTTATCTTTTTAACGGCTGTATTTTTCTGCTTTAGATATTAAATCCTACTAACAACAGGTGCTAGCGTTAACGCGGTGAATTTGCATAAGGATCGCTGTTATCACTACTAGCAGCTTGATCAGAGGCCTTAGTTTTCGCATTAGTAGAGTGTTGCGACTTTTTATCGGGACTACCAGCAGTACTTTGTTGATTGCGATAATTACCAAAACTTTTAGGTTGACCCTTTTGATCTGCACGATCTTTAGGGATAGGTGCCTGACCTAACTTAAGATTTTTAGGTTGGCCTGGCTTATGGTGACTAGGAATTATTCTATCACGCGGTGGTACTTCAAATTCATCAAATGGTGCCGGTGGTAAATTTTTAAACTCATATAAATAAAAACGCTCAATTTTTTCACGTGCCCATTGAGTTTTCTTAAAAAACTTTAAACTTGATGCCATGCTAGGGTTATTTTTAAAGCACTGAATACGGGTATATTCCGCCAAAATTTCCCAGCCGTAATGTGTGACTAACTGCTCAAGCAAGTCTTCTAGTTTTAAACCATGTAATGGGTTATTTAAATAATCGATCGATTCTGACATAGATATATTCTTAAAATTTTAAAACGCTTAGTGCCGAAAAGGGCAATCGCTAATCGTTAAATGAGTCTTGCCGTTATTATACACTAGGGTAAAACAGAGGTTGTGGTTTTATTGGCAATGTAATGCTTTTTTGAGCTAAAAGTTCGGTATTGCTAACAAGTTGATTTTAGATATTTTGTATCTGTCTTTTAGCTGAGTTTTAACTTGACGACAAATTATCGAAAATAACCCGGTTTTACGCTATCTAAAACGTAAGAGCTATTGCTATAATGCCGCCAATTATCTTTTTATTTTCTTTGTTTAGAGGTCTTATTGGATGTCGGAAGCAGAAAACCGTCCAACTAACTTTATTCGTCAAATTATTGATGCCGATTTAGCCAGTGGCAAACATGATCATGTCCAAACGCGATTCCCACCAGAGCCAAATGGCTATTTACATATTGGTCACGCGAAATCAATTTGCTTAAATTTTGGAATAGCTCAAGATTACAACGGCTTATGTAATCTGCGCTTTGACGACACTAACCCTGAAAAAGAAGATATCGATTATGTACGTTCTATTCAGGAAGATGTGAAGTGGTTAGGTTTTCAGTGGGCTGGCGATATTCGCTATTCATCTGATTATTTCGACCGTCTTCATGGCTATGCCGTTGAATTAATTGAAAAAGGTTTGGCGTATGTTTGTTTCTTAAATGGTGAACAAACTCGCGAATATCGCGGCACGCTAAATGCGCCAGGTAAAAATAGCCCATACCGAGATACATCGGTTGAAGAAAATCTTGCGCTTTTTGCCAAAATGAAAAATGGTGAGTTTAAAGAAGGCGAGTGCTCTTTACGTGCAAAAATCGACATGAGCTCTAGCTTTATGTGTATGCGCGATCCGGTTATTTATCGTGTTAAGTTCGCTCATCATCACCAAACTGGCGACAAGTGGTGCATCTACCCTATGTACGACTTTACCCATTGTTTATCTGATGCCATCGAAGGAATTACTCATTCATTGTGTACGTTGGAATTTCAAGATAACCGCCGTTTATACGACTGGGTAATTGATAACGTCAGCATTGAAGCTAAGCCTCATCAGTATGAATTCTCGCGTTTAAACCTTGAATACACGGTAATGAGTAAACGTAAACTAAATACGCTTGTTGAAGAGAAGTTGGTTTCCGGCTGGGATGATCCACGCATGCCAACCATCGCAGGTTTCCGTCGTCGTGGTTACACTCCGGCATCAATTCGTGAATTTGCAAAGCGTATTGGTGTCACTAAAATGGATAACACCATTGAAATGGGCGTGTTAGAAGCGTGTATTCGTGAAGACTTAAATGATACTGCTCCGCGCGCAATGGCGGTACTTGACCCGATTAAACTAGTGATTGAAAACTATGATGAGGGGAAAGTTGAAGAGCTTGATGTGAAAAATCACCCAAGTGATGACAGCCAAGGTAGCCGCATTGTACCGTTTAGCAAAGAGCTTTATATTGAAGCGGAAGACTTCCGTGAAGAAGCGAATAAAAAATACAAACGTTTAGTATTAGGTAAAGCAGTGCGCTTACGTGGTGCGTATGTGGTGACGGCAACTGGTTGTGATAAAGACGAGCAGGGCAATATCACCACAGTGTACTGTCAATATGATCCAAATACGTTAGGTAAAAACCCTGAAGACGGCACTAAACCTAAAGGCGTTATTCACTGGGTAAGCGCGGAACAAGCGATTAACGCAGAAGTGCGCTTATACGATCGCTTATTTAATGTGCCAAACCCTGGTGCTGCTGACGATTTTCACTTGGTATTAAATCCTGAATCTTTAACGGTCATTAGCAATGCGAAGGTTGAACCGTATTTAGCTCAGGCTAAGCCAGAAGTGGTATTTCAGTTCGAGCGTCAAGGTTATTTCTGTTTAGATAACAAAGATGCGACTGAAGGTAAATTAGTGTTTAACCGTACCGTTGGTTTACGTGATACTTGGGCAAAAATTGCTGACTAGATATTACTAGGGCGTGTTGATCTTTTCTGTTTGATTTTTGTTCGAGATAAAAGCGTTTTAATCGCGGCGTGAGGTGTGACGCCTAGTCATCTAAGCAAACCACCTCACAACCTTTTCTTTTAATAAAAAGAGTAAAACGCTTTTAGCCGAACCTTTTAGGCAGCGTTTGTTGTCATTTCTACTGTGTTAGCACTTTATCATGGGGAATCACCACACATCAAAAGTGCTGTCGTGTATAAATTTCCAATAAGCTGCTGCAAAAACAATTTTGAAAGATCAACACGCCCTAATCTTATGTAAATAAAAAGCCCGCGATTTGCGGGCTTTTTTAGTTGTTCATTTAAATGTTTATTTAAAAACGTATGAACTAAGTAGATAGTTTATTGATTCTCTTTACGATAAATCTCGCAAGCTTCTTGATCTTCACACTCGCCATACAAATATAAACTATGGTTGGTTAGTTTAATATTGTGAGACTTGGCAATATCTAACTGGCGTTGTTCGATAGTTTCATCTTCAAACTCAACTACTTTTCCACACTTTAAACATACTAAATGATCGTGATGTTTTTTATGGGAAAGTTCAAAAACGGATTTGCCGCCTTCAAAGTGGTGGCGAGTAACAATGCCCGCATCATCGAATTGGTTTAATACGCGGTACACAGTAGCAAGACCAATTTCTTCTTGCTGTTCTAGTAGGATTTTATAAACATCTTCTGCACTAATGTGCTGATTATTAGGATCTTGCAAGATGCTTAAAATCTTCACTCGAGGTAACGTTATTTTTAGACCGGCGCGTTTTAATTCTTCGTTTTGTTCGGACATATTTCTCACGTTCTTAATTTCAATTGGCAAAAATTATAGAAGTTTATTGCTCATGTTGAAAGCCCTAGTTAATTACTCGGGTAATTTTCTTTGCAATTTTAATAAAATAGCTGAATAATTAACTGGTACGATGTGTTGGTGATTATGTTAAACATCAGTATTTAGTTGGTTTATTGAGCACTTGTTTAGAGTAGTAGTATGAATTTAATGTTTTCTAGGGCTTGGCTATTTAAGTTAATGATTAATTTATGGCCGCCACTATTTTTTGCCCGCATCAAATTAGTTTCACTAAGTGACGATTTTCGAGAAGCAAAAGCACAAATGAAATTAAGTGCATGGAATAGTAATGGTGTCGGTACCTTATTTGGTGGTGCCTTGTTTTCAATGACCGATCCGTTTTATATGTTAATGCTAATGGCACGGCTAAGAGATGAGTATATTATTTGGGATAAACAAGCCGATATTGATTTTATAAAGCCTGGCAAGGGGAAAGTCACCGCGGAATTCTTAATTACTGATCAGTTACTTGCCGATATCGAGCGCCATACTGCTGACGGCGATAAGTATTTGCCGGAAGTGATCACTTATATCAAAGATGAATCTGGGGATGTTGTCGCTAAAATTAATCGAACGTTATATATTCGCAGGAAGAAACGCTTTCGCTAATACGACTAAGGTTGATTAAATTTGACTTCCAAACGTTAGATAAAAATCGTTTAAATAAGCAAATAAAAAGACCAATAGGTAAAAACGTTATTGGTCTTTTTTGTTATTGCTCGGAGCTTTCTAGTGCGTCCAAAATGCTAACAACTAAAGTAGTTGTCATTGTATTTAACCAGTTATAACTTAAAGCGTTTTACCTGTTCTTCAAGGGTATAGGCTAATTCTAATAAGTGTACGCTGACGGTTTTCCCTCGAATAACATCTTCGCTCGATTGCTCGGCAATATCTTTAATATTAACAATGTGCTGATTAATTTCTTCAGCGGCTAGATTTTGCTGTTTAGCCGCGCTATCTATTAAGCAGTTCATGTCATCTAATGCAGATATTTGCTCGGTGATTTCAATAAGTAATGTCGCAACATTATCAACATCTTCAGCTTTGAGATTCGCGGTTTCACAAGTTTGATTCATCGAACTTACCGCGTCTTCGGCATTAGTTTGTAAGCTAGAGATGGTTTGTTGGATCTGACCAATGGCATTTTGTGTGCGAATAGCGAGAGATCGCACTTCTTCAGCAACTACTGCAAAACCGCGACCTTGCTCTCCGGCACGCGCCGCTTCAATTGCCGCATTTAACGCGAGCAAATTGGTTTGTTCGGCAATGCCAGTGATCATATCCAAGACAATATTAACTTCTTTAGTTTGATCATTAAGCTGCAAAATCATCTCGGCATTGACGGCAATTTGGTCTTTAAGTTGGTGAATACCTTGATTGGCATTTTGCGCGAGTGTATGACCTTGTTTGGTTAAATTATTGGTATCGAGTGCCTGTTTTGCCGCATTGGTGGCATTAACTTCAATTTCTGATGCTGACATATCAAGCTCATTGATTGCAGCCGCAACCGACTCAGTCGCTTGCTTTTGAGATAGCACGGCGTTTTTACTAATGTCAGCGATATTATCCACTTCTTGAGCTGAGTTAATCATATTCTCAGCAGCCGAAGAGACGGTCTCAAAGCTTGATTTAAAGTTAGACATCATATGATTAAGTGCTTGGCTGACTGAGCCTAATTCGTCATGGTGATGAACTTTGATTTCGGTACTTAAATCTAAATTATCGGCAAAGCTGTTAATGGTATTGCGTAAACGTTTGAGCCTAAACAGTACCAGTTTATAAACCACTAAGCCTAGTGCGCCAAAACCAAGCACTGAGATGATGATTTGAATAACGGCAGCATGTAACATCGACGAGAAAATATCGCCATCAACCTCAGAGAGGTCATAGCTAATTTTAACCGCGCCGAGAATGTCACCCTCGTTTGCTTGGTGGCAACCTAAGCAATTGGTGCCGCGGTAATCTTCACTTGCTTGAATGGGCATAACATATTGCATTAACCGTTTATTGTCTTTGGTAATAACTTCGATAATGTTTTCACCTAACAACCCGCGTTTTTCTGCGTCAGTAGAAGGTGCTTGATCGTCAAAACCTGGGCCATATACATCAATGACTTTTTGACCGCGGATAATACGTGCATCGACAATACCATCTTGCTCTTTTAATTTATGTTGAACAATTTGTCGGTTGGCGATGGTGCCGGTTAACATCATGGTATTGACGGCATCAAAATAGCTTTGCGCTGTACTGGCGAGGTTTTTTTCTATTAATTGCTCAGCAAGCGCTTTTTCATCGCGGTAAATAAAGGTCAGAGTTGCAACTAGTAGGGTAATACTTGTTATAACAATAGCGCTATATGTTTTCTGGGCGATAGTTAAGTTCATTGGCTAGCCTTTATGCTTAGTAATTCTGAATGAGAGTGTAGTTCTTGTATTTGTTTAATTAAGCTGTCGGCATCAACAGGTTTTCCATATAGGTAGCCTTGATGGTGCTTACAGTGATTATTGGTCAAAAATGCCTGTTGAGCTAAATTTTCGACCCCTTCAGCTAACACATTTAACCCCAAACCGTTGGCCATATTAATAATGGTTTTAACCAACTGACAGTCTTTGACATTATTTGGGGTGCCGTAAATAAAACTGGCATCAATTTTTATGGTGTCAATGGTGAGCTTGGTTAAGTAACTTAATGAGGAAAACCCTGTACCAAAATCATCGAGCGCAATTTTTATCCCTAGTTGCCTAATTTCATCTAACGTAGCCTTCGCTTCATCAATATTCTCTATAAAACATGATTCAGTGATTTCTATTTCGAGGTATTCAGCGGGTAATTGAGTGTTAACAAGCGTAGTTTTAATCGATTCAACTAAGTCACCATTAAAGTGCATCGCCGATACATTTACCGCAATACGACCTAACGATAAACCTTTGTTTAGCCAAATTTTTCGTTGCATACAAGCTTGATGCAATACCCACTTTTCAATATCTACCATCAAACCTAGTTCTTCGGCTAATGGAATAAAAGCCGCCGGTGAAACACTACCTAACTCGGGCTGATACCAACGTAATAAGGCTTCAATGCCAACAACTTGCTGGTTATCACTATTGACCTGAAGTTGATAGTTAAGCGTAAACTCCTGTTGCTTTAGTGCCATTCTCAACAAGTTTTGTAATTGTAGCTTACTATTGTGTTGTTCGTTCATTTGGTGATGATAAAACAGGTAGCCATTTCGCCCTTGTTGCTTTGCTTGGTACATAGCGATATCAGCATGTTTGATTAATTCATCAGGCTCAATGCCATCAGTTGGGTAGACCGCAGCGCCAATTTATGCCGTTACATAGTTTGTAAGACCATTTAGTAAAAAGGGCTCATTAAAAGCATTAGCAATGCGTTTGATAACCGATTCAATATCATTGGCGCTATTCATTTCTGTTAACAAGACTACAAATTCGTCGCCACCAAAGCGGGCAACTGTGTCACCTTCTTTTACTGATTGTTCAATGCGAGTAGCTGCAGATATTAGCAGTTCATCACCAAACTTATGGCCTAAGGCGTCATTAATTTGCTTAAACCTGTCTAAATCAAGAAATAGAACAGCGGCAAGTTGCTGATTTCTATGGGCGGTTGAGATTGCGATATCGAGACGATCTTGAAATAACCGGCGATTAGGTAAATTGGTGAGGTCGTCATAAAAGGCCATTGAACGAATTTTGGCTTCATCTCGCTTTCTGTTGGTGATATCGGTGAAAATACCGGCGTAATGAATTTCATTGTCAATATCGTTACCAATTTTTATTATGGTTAACCATTCAGGATAAATTTCACCTGATTTTCTACGATTCCATATTTCCCCTTGCCACTTTCCAGTTTCCTCAATGGTTTGCCACATTTCTTGATAAAATAGCTTGCCGTGATAACCGGAATTTAAGACATTGGCATTTTTTCCGATAACTTCTCTGGCTTTGTAACCCGTTACTGCAGAAAATGCCGGATTGACGGAAATAATATTGGCTGATTTATCTGCCACCATCACTGCATCTAATGAGTATTCGATAACTTTTTCAGCTAAAAATAGGTGTTTTTGCGACATCATTAATGCTTTGTCGCGCTGAGAAATAATTTGCTCTAACTCTTGGAAATATGAATGCTCGACACCGGATAAAATATTTTGCTGGGCTAAAACACCGACCAATTCGCCTTGGTTGTCGATAACGCCTAAATGGCGTATACGATACTGCTGCAGCATTACAAAGCCTTGTAACAACGATTCATTGCTGCCAATTGTAATGAGTGGATGCGCGGCGTATGTCCATAGTGGCAGTTCGGGGCTTTCTGCTTTGGCTAAAATTTTTAATAAATTACGCTCGGTAATAATGCCGTATTCATTAGTTACGTGGTTTTTAATTAATACCGAAGAGTGTTTCTGTTGAGCCATGGCTTGCGCGACATCATTTAAGCTGTCAGAAGCATTTAAAATTGGCACAAGAGGGTTAAAATTGTCTTCAACCGTTCTTAATTGTAAATAATGTTCAATACCTTGGCGCTTTACGACATCCGTTTGGCTGATGATACCAATAACTTGGTTTTGCTGTTTTACCAGTAAGTGTCGAACCTTGTACTGGCTAAATGCTCTAATAATATCCTTATATTCAGTATCATGAGCAATTGAAATTACCGGTGAACTCATAAATGCTGAAATAGGGCGATTAAACACCTGCTTATCAACAAATTGAATTCGGGTGCAGTCTGCTTCCGTTAAAATACCAATAATGTCATTTTCTTGTTTAATCACGATTGAGCTGGTTTTGTGTTTACAGATGAGTTCAGCTGCACGACTAATAGGGGTATTTGGCGGACAAGATAAAATATCTGTTTGGATAATATCGGCAGCAATGATTAACTTTTTGAAAAACAAGGTAAGAATTCTTAGCTATTCTTAAAATTGGCGTACTTATAGCAAATAGCACAGGGTAAATATTTGATTTGAATCAAGACAAAGTAGCTTTCAATGAATGCTAATAAATTATTAACGCTTTTGTTACAAAGATATCGAAAACAATTGATTCATTGACTAAAAATTATATAGCGGTAATTTGCCTTGCGAAGGTGATTAACGTTTTTTGGTGGCATAGGTTTAAGTGTCATTGCCCTTCATAGATAACGTATCGAAACAATAGAAAACACCAATGCTGAATAAGTTTGCTTTATGGTAAAAATTTTATCGTTAATACCCGTTATAATTACCACTATACGCCACTTTATGATACAACGACTATCCGAGGTTTTAGTTGTATTTTGGAGGTAACCCTATGGCACAAACGCTTAAGTCACTCACTTATGAGGATGTTAAATTATTTTGTGAGCAATCCCTCCAAGCAGATCTCCCGGTTACTTTAGAACGTTTGCTTGCAGAATTTCCTGAAGACTCGATTGATGTTGTTGCCTATTTTCATCAGTGGCGCCAAGATCGAATGAGCCAATCATTAGCCACTTCTTCACAAAGTTCAGAAAATAAACCTGTAATTCCGCCTAGCATTACCCAAATACTGCAAGAGGAAATAGCTAAGCTTCAAGCCAGCCAAGCTAAAGAGCAACAAACCTTACTTGCTCAGCAACAAGATATAGAACAATTTCTAATTGCTAAAAGCCAAGAGCTACAGGCAAACCTCGACAGTCAATCGAAATTTGCTGACGAAACTAAGCAGCAACTTGATCAACAATCGCTGCAATTTCAGGAGCAATTGCACCAGGTAATTAATGACCATGGCAATGAAATTGAAGCATTAAAGCAACAACATCAACAGTCGTTAATTGCCCAGCAACAAGAGCATCAATCAGCCATTGAAATTGTGATTAATGAAAATGCCGCGCAACTCGCAAGCTTAAGCGAACAGGTAACGACATTAATTGAAAGTAATACATTACTAGAGGCACAAGCTGAGCAATATTTAGCAAGTCAGCAGCAATTGGGTGAGTTGCAATCAACAATTACACAACTTGAACAGCAACTAGCAGAAGAAAAAACGCAGCAAGCACAATATATTGAAGCGGCCAAAAAACAGTATCAAGGAAACCTCAATACATTGCGTGAGACACAGCAGCAGGAACTCGTTGAATTACAATCAACAATTACACAACTAGAACAGCAGCTAGCAGAAGAAAAATTAGATCAAGAACACGATATCGCAGCAGCTAAAAAGCAATATCAAGAAAACCTCAATACATTGCGTGATGCACACCAACAAGAAATAAATGAGTTAACCGGCGCTCACCAAAATGATATTGCTCAACAATTATCTCACAGTGTGCAACCAAGCGATGATAGCCGTGAGCAATTGAGCAAAATACAACAAGAAAATCAAATTCTCGAACAACAACTCGCACAAGAACAATCAAAATCTGCTCAGTTACAAACTCGCCTTGTTAATGTCAGTAACGACGCTAACAAAGACAAGGAAACTAATATTAAATTAGTGGCATTGCTAGAGAAAGCAAACACTAAAACTACAACTTTAGAGCAGCAATTATCTCAACAAAAAACCGGCTTAACCCTAGAAAGTGATTTAAATGCCCTTGAAAAAGCTGAGCGAATGATCACGGTTTTACGCAGTGAAAATACCAAATTAGCTAATCAACTTGATCTGATCAAAACAAATTCAATTTCGACAATTGAACGGTTAACAGATAAGTCTGACCAAGCAATGACCCGGATTAAAGAGCTTGAATCTCAGCTGAGTTTAGAAGTAAGTGCAAATAGCTCGGTCAAAGAAGAAAGAGCAAAACTCAAAGAACAGCTAGAGTTAATGAGACATAATCAAGTATCAACTTTTGAACGATTAACCAACAACGTCGAGAAAGCCAATGCAAAAATAAAAGCGTTAGAGCAACAGCTTGCTGAGGTTAAGTCTTAAGCGCCTAACGTATTAACGGCATAACGTGGCGCAGTTCTGTTATTAGGTTTAGCTCTATTATTAGGCGCAGAGTAATCAATTATATATAAATACCTAAACTTGAGGTTGCATGAAGTCGCCGACTGTACTTCATGCAACATATTTTCATCTTTTGTTTAACTTGGAGCTTATTAGGCAGCGCTTTTACCAAGTACATATCGCTTAAAAACATATCCCCAAGGCACTGCAAAAATAGGTAAAATAACCAAAGCAAATGCAAAAACTGTTTCTTCAGTACCCGAACCAACAAGCTCGTTAGCTTGCCAGAGTGGGTATGCAACCAATATTAGCCACAGCACTTTGTAGAAAATTTCCAGCAATAGAATGGGGATCATTTCAACTGTTCTGAATATTCCCAATAGCGCTAACGCAGAAAATGCTGCCCATACGCTCCAAGCCATCGCCTCGTTTTCATCCCAGCTGCCAGAATAAGATAAAATATAGCTCAAGACATCCTTTCCTAAAACAAAGAACATTAAAATATAAATCAGCCGCATGAAATAAATGTTTATCGGCCTGATGCCATCAAATTTTGAATTCTTGGTAAATAAATTTTTTAACATTATCGAAACATCCATATTAATATTTTCGTTTAGCTGGTTTGGCCTAATCATCCACTTTATTTATAGCCCAATACTGCCTTTAAGGTTAGGTCGCAACTTCAAAGCTAAAATCTCATATCAGTAATAAGCTCATACATTTTACGCATGCTTAGATGTCATATCCTGCTTGTAGTATTCACGGTACTTGCTTTTTATTTACGTCATTCCGACGTAAGTCGGAATCTTTTAATCATTTGCTTGGGTTGGTAATATTTCCGATAGATTCCACATCAAGTGTGGAATGACGAGGTGAGGTGTGTAGGCGCTATAAACATTTAGCAGTAAAGCTTGGTGTCATTGGTGGTGATTTTCGCGGTACTTGCCTTTTATTAATGTCATTCCGGTGTAGACCGGAATCTTTTAATCACTTTCTTGGGCTTGTAGTAGTTGGCAGGTTCCACTTCAAGTGTGGAATGACTAGATGTGTTGAACCGGCTAGCGTTTAAACGTTCAGTTTAAGCATTGAGAGTAAATCGTCGAACACTTAGATATATTCACCCATTTGCTAATGTGCTTTGTCACCCTCTGTGATGGCAAGCATTGTTACTTTGTTGATATTCGGTGTTATTTTAAGCAGAGCTCTGCAATGTTCAGGCTTGGTGTCATTGGTGGTGATTTTCGCGATACATGCTTGTTATTCACGTCATTCCGGTGTAGACCGGAATCGTTTAATCACTTTCTTGGGCTTGTAGTACTTGGCAGATTCCACTTCAAGTGTGGAATGACGAGGTAGGGAGTGTAGGACTGTATCAACATTTTCGTATAATAGCGAAAGAACTCATTTTGCTTATTACTATTAAATTTTTAGCATTAAATTTTCACTATTAAACTTTTAGCATTAAACATAGCCCATAAAAAAGCCGACGTAATTGTCGGCTTTGTCGATATTGTAAATTGTTAGTTAGCAATGAATTAGTCGGCTAATTCCGCTAAACACATTTCGTCGTAAATTTGTGCAACCCATTTGTCAACGCGCTCTTCGGTTAACTCTGGTTGGCGGTCTTCATCGATACATAAACCGATAAAGGTATTTTCATCAATTAATGCTTTAGAGGCTTCAAATTCATAACCGTCAGTTGGCCACTGACCCACTAAAATTGCACCTTTTGATTCAGCAATTTCTTTAAGTGGTAACATGGCATCGCAGAAATATTCTGAATAGTCTTCTTGATCACCTAAACCAAAAATTGCCACTAATTTGTCTGTAAAGTCGATTTCTTCAAGCTCAGGTAAGAAGTCATCCCAATCACATTGGTTTTCACCGTAGTACCAAGTTGGGATACCTAGGATGATCAAATCGAATTCAGCGATTTCTTCTTTAGTGCTTTTAGCGATATCTTTTACTTCCACCATTTTCTTCCCCAGTTTTTTCTGGATCATTTTACTAACGGCTTCAGTATTGCCTGTATCGCTACCGAAAAATAAACCTACAATTGCCATTTAATTTAACCTTTAACTCAAAAAATTATAACTTGTCTTCGGCTAGCGATTTAACCAGTAAACGTTCGATCAGTTCACCACGACTCACGCCTTGTTCTTTCGCTAACGCATCTAATTGTTCAAACAAACTCGTATGAATTTTAAACTCTACGCGTTTTAATCCTTTGTTTTTATCTCTTTTAACTTGGTTGCGTTTATTAATTTTGATTTGGACATTCCGCGGGTGCGGATTGGTTTTTGGGCGTCCTGGCCGTTTGTCTTCACCAAATAAATCTATGGTTGTTAAATCTGAAGCTTCTTTGGCCATTTATCAAATTCCCTGACTTTCCCAAATCACCTGAATAATGCCTTTAGCAATAAAGCCTAAACAACCAAGAAATAATACGAAGTAGACAACCATTTGTCCCATTTTAGGAACGTCGTTTTTTTTCATGACATCGTTTATCGATAAGCCTATGAAAATAAAGATAAAAGCAAAAAACAAATTGAGACCAATAGTCTCTATTAATTCAAAATGTTCTGCTAGCATTTTACTACCCCGAAAAATCTGGCGGCACTATACCACAAGGTGGAAAAGCTATCGACTTATCTGGTTAAAAAATCTGTAACTATTTTATTAAATGCCACGGTTTTTTCTGCATGTAACCAATGACCTGCGCCGGCAATTATTTTTGCTGAGCTGTTAGGGAAGTGCTTAGTAATAATGTCACGGTGTTCACTGGTGATGTAATTTGAATTGCCGCCCTTAATAAATAAGGTCTCGCCGTTAAATATTAACGATGACTCATAGGCCTGCATTATTTGTGAATAGCAATTGGCAATATATTCTACTTGGCATTTAAAGGTGAGTTCATTGCCATTTACGGCTAAATTTCTTAATAAAAACTGACGAACGCCAACTTCTGGCACATAGTCACTTAGCAGGCTGTCTGCTTGTTTTCGGCTTTCAAGTTTAGTGTGGTAAAGCTTAAGCAGACCTTCAATAATTTTTTGATGATGGGCTGGGTAGGCAACGGGTGCTATGTCGGCAACAACTAGTTTATTGACATACTCTGGGTAGCTAAAGGCAATTTGCATGGCAATTTTTCCACCCATGGAATGGCCTAAAATGTCTGCTTGTTTAATATTCAGATGATCGAGTAGCGAAATGACATCTTGCGCCAATTCCTCATATGTCATGCTATTTTGATGAAACGAACTGCCATGGTTTCGCACATCAACACTAATGACTTGAAAATGTTCAGATAATGGCTTTGCTACCATGCCCAAATTTTCTAAACTGCCAAATAGGCCGTGTATCAGTACTAGTGGTTGGCCATTACCGCGAATTTGATGATTTAATTGGTTAGCTACGAGTGTCATTATGCCTCCTGTGCGAGCGGCGCAAATTTTCTCCAACTTAAAGACGACATGCAAGTGAAGATTATAAATAACTGGCAGAAAATTGAGTCAATTCTGGGATTTGCTCTAGAGAGATTTGGTTCAGATGAGTATAATCACCTCGCGTAGTAAATACTTATGGAATATGAATGAAAACCATCGAAATAGACGAAGAGCTATATCAATACATTGCCAGCCAAACACAATTTATTGGTGAAAGTGCATCATCCATCTTACGTCGCTTATTAGCCGTTAATACGCAAGAAAATGTTGCGGCACAGCCGTCTAGCGCATCAAATTCGGCATTATCACCAGCAGATGAAGACTCTGCCACTGTAACTAATGAAGCCGAAGTAAAACCTGCCAAAGTTAACCATCAACCATCAGGCTCAGTGTTTGATCATATCAATCGTGAAGAGTTAGCTATTCAGCGTGGCGCTGTTGGTCGTTTCTTGTTGATACTACAAGCGTTATATCGCGTTCATCAAAATAACTTTGATGTTGTTCATAACATTAGAGGCCGTGATCGTTTATATTTTGCAGATAATGAAAGTGCGTTAGCTGAAAGTGGTAGTAGTACTAAGCCACGTCAAATTCCAGATAGCCCGTATTGGGTTATTACCAATTCGAATACCACACGTAAAAAAATGATGTTAACCGAAGTCGCATTAGCCTTGGGTTATACAGAACAAGACGCTGAGAAAATACGCGAATTATTATAATGATTAATTAGAGGGAAGAACTATGGCGGTTCATGAACGCGCAGGGCAGAAGTCGTTATCGAAAGATAGAATTAATATTGCACAAGTTGTTAGTGATTATTTTTTCAAACAACCTGAAAGTGAAAATGCCGGCGAGCGTGTTAGTTTTGGCACCTCTGGTCATCGTGGCAGCTCATTGAAAAGTAGTTTTAATGAATATCATATTTTGGCGATCACTCAGGCGGTAGCAGAATATCGCAAAGCTCAAGGTTTTACTGGGCCGCTCTATTTAGGTAAAGATACCCACGCATTATCAGAACCAGCATTTAATAGTGCTATTAGTGTCTTAATTGCCAATGATGTGCCTGTAGTGATTCAGCAAGATCTTGGTTTTACCCCAACGCCAGTTATTTCCCGATTAATTATTGCCCACAATAAATCACAAGATACGGTTGCTGATGGCTTAATCATTACGCCATCACACAATCCACCGCAAGATGGTGGTATTAAATACAATCCTCCACATGGTGGACCTGCGGAAGGCGAAATCACCAAGCAAATAGAAACTCGCGCCAACGAAATTTTAGCCAATGATTTAGACGATGCTTTAGACTTGCCATTGGCTGAAGCGATGGCGTCACCATTATTAACTAAGCGCGACTTTATTAGTGAATATGTCGACCAACTTAATCAAGTAGTTGATATGGAGGCAATTGCTAAAGCGGACGTTAGTCTGGGGGTTGATCCACTTGGTGGCTCAGGCATCAACTACTGGCCAGTGATCGCTGAAAAATATGGCCTTAATATTACCCTAGTTAATGACGAGGTAGACCCTAGTTTTGCTTTTATGCCACTGGATAAAGACGGCAAAATTCGCATGGATTGTTCGTCGCCTTATGCCATGGCAGGGCTTATCTCGTTAAAAGATAAATTTGATATTGCCGTAGGTAACGATCCTGATTTTGATCGCCACGGCATTGTCACTAAATCTGGCGGTTTAATGAATCCGAATCATTATTTAGCGGTTGCCATTCATTATTTAATGACGCACCGTAGTTGGCCTGAAACAGTGAAAATTGGTAAAACCTTAGTTTCAAGTTCATTGATTGATCGCGTCGCAAAATCACTAAATAAGCCGTTAGCCGAAGTGCCGGTAGGGTTTAAATGGTTTGTTGATGGTTTGCATGATGCCAGTTTTGCTTTCGGTGGTGAAGAAAGTGCTGGCGCTTCATTTTTATCTCGCGATGGTAGCTGTTGGACCACAGATAAAGACGGCTTTATTATGGCGTTATTAGCCGCTGAAATTTTAGCGGTAACCGGTAAAGACCCTTATCAGTATTATCTTGAACTTGCTGAGCAGCTAGGCACACCGTGTTATGGCCGAGTTGAAGCGGTGGCCAATACAGCCCAAAAAGCAGTGCTTAGCAATTTACAGCCTGAATCCATTGCTGCAACTACTTTAGCAGGTGAGCCGATAATTAATAAACTGAGCCATGCCCCTGGCAATAATGCCGCTATTGGTGGATTAAAAGTTGAAACAGAAAACGGCTGGTTCGCGGCAAGACCATCGGGAACCGAAGAAATATATAAAATTTACGCAGAAAGCTTTGTTGATCAGCAACACTTACAAGCCATTATTCGTGATGCTGAGCAAATAGTCAGTGACTTATTTCAACAAGCAGGTATCTAATTAAATGACACCTAAATTAAATGCAATGGCAGAAGTGGTTGCCAAGGCTAATGACCAGTTTATGGACAAACATAAACTGGTTAACACCCTTATGGGAATAATTGATAAAAACCTACGAAAGCAGGGCATGGCAGCTGATGCAATTACCATTGATGCGGTTGAGCTTGATAAGAAAATAGTATTTTTGTTACGTGACTTAGACCAAGAGTCAGTTGAAGTAGCGTTAGGTAATAAAGCCGGCGAAATATTCTCTACTCAGCAATACTTAATCAAATCTTTAGATGTTGCTGCTGTGGTGACATTGTTCGAACAAAACTTTCTTAACTAATTAATTTCTAGGCTATTAGCCTTTGATTTATTGGTTTTTTATTGTTATAAGTTGGCAAAAAAACACATTACTTGGCCTTGTTTGTTCTCGCTTGTCATAACGAAATCACTGAATAGTTATGTCAATGTTGGGTTAGGAGCAGGTTTACACTTCTGCTGATTTTAACCTGCGCTTTTATGGCTGCTAGCATGTTAGCGCTATGATTTTTATCGTATAATTTCGCCAAATTTCTCCAATAAAGCGCTCTTGTGAATCTACAGCAACAATTACAATCTACTGGCGACTTTTTAGCACTAACTAGTGCCTATGAGTGGTCGCTACCAGAAACTTTTCAATTTACCGTTCCCCACCAAGCGACGAGCAGTGAGTCTCTAGTATCGGTATTAGATACCGGTATTATTGTCTTTGAGCCACAAGGACGAGCAACTAGCAAAGATATTGTTTTATCTAGTGCTGTCCACGGCAATGAAACCGCTCCTATTGAAATTTGTGCGGATCTTATTCAACAGCTAATTACTGGCCAGTTATACCTTGCTGAGCGAGTGTTGTTTTTATTTGGTAATCCTGCGGCAATGAATATTGGCGAGCGCTTTGTTGAAGAAAATTTAAATCGATTGTTTTCTGGCGCTCATAGCGAGGGCGGTATTAGCAATAAAGAGCGAATACGAGCTGCACGATTAGAACAAGCGGTTGCAGAATTTTTTGAACAAGGTGATAAACAAGCGGGTTCTAAATTAACGCGTGAGTCTGAGCGTGAACGTTACCACTACGATTTACATACCGCTATTCGCGGCTCAAAAAATGATAAGTTTGCCGTTTATCCGTTTAGGCATGGCAAGCCATGGAAAAAGTCACAGCTAGAATTTTTGCACGCTTGTGATGTCAGTACTATTTTATTGTCGCACTCTCCAACCACGACATTTAGTTACTTTTCATCAAATAATTTTGGTGCCGATGCCTTTACCGTTGAACTCGGTAAAGTTATGCCGTTTGGTGAGAATGATATGGGCAAGTTTGAAAAAGTGCGCGATACCTTAACGCGTTTTGTTTCAGGTCAATCGTTAGCGCTAACCCCATATCAGCCGGAAAACTTTGCGATATTTGAAATTGATCAAACCATTAATAAAACCACAGAAGCGTTTAAATTACATTTTGCTGATGATGTTGAAAACTTTACCGACTTTCCTATTGGCTACGTGTTAGCTAGTGATAATGGCGTGGAATATAAAGTTCGAACTGAGGGAGAAGCAATCATTTTCCCTAATGCCAATGTTGCCATTGGTCAACGAGCGCTGTTAACGGTAAAACCGACTTCAATTGACTAGGTAGTCGTTAATGTTAAGAAAAGCGATCGTTGAATAGAATTCACCTAAAATAACTAAATGTAACTTTCTTTACATTCCTCCTCGTAAAAGCCCCTAATTTAGGGGCTTTTTTATGCAATAAAACTGCATATGTAAACTTTTATGGGCAGTTAGAACACTTGGTTACGCCCGCTAACAGAGGCTCTCTTGAATCTAAGTTTACGTGAAGGTAAAGTCTTGGCGACTTAAAACTATCAATTAGCAAATCAGTGATTGTTGGTAAGCGCACTATAATTACAACACTTACTAAGCAATATAAATGCAGAAAAGTGCAGCGAAATTTCATCGTATGCCAGATAAAGAGAACGTTATGAACACTGAAATATATAAAGAAGGGCCTGTGGTACACTCGCCAACTTTTATTGACGGTCATTCAGTAGAGATCCCTATTTTAAAAGTCTTAAAGCAAGATGGTACAGTTTATGACAATGCAGAACTACCAACCTTGCCGAAAGAAGTGGCTCAGAAGGTCTACCGAGCATTTGCTTTTCATCGAGTATTAGATGAGCGCATGATTGCCGCTCAACGTCAGGGTCGTATTAGCTTTTACATGGCGGCATTAGGTGAAGAAGCAACTACTGTTGGTGGTGCTGCAGCGTTAGCCGATGAAGATATGATCATGGGCCAATACCGCGAGCAAGGGTGTTTAATTTATCGTGGCTTTAAATTAGAAGACATCATGAATCAGCTGTTTTCTAATGAAAAAGATTTAGGCAAAGGTCGTCAAATGCCAATTCATTATGGCTCTAAAGAATTAAACTTTATGACGATTTCGTCACCATTAACCACACAAGTACCACAAGCGGCAGGTTATGCTTATGGTCAAAAATTACAAGGCAAAGATGCCATTACCGTTTGTTATTTTGGTGAAGGTGCCGCATCTGAAGGTGATTTTCATGCGGGCTTAAATATGGCTGCAGTTCATAAAGCACCGGTTATTTTCTTCTGTCGTAACAATGGTTACGCGATTTCAACACCATCAGATGAGCAATACGTGGGTAACGGTATTGCTTCACGCGGTGTTGGCTACGGCATTAAATCAATTCGCATTGATGGTAATGATGTATTAGCGGTAATTAAAGCGATGCAAGATGCACGTAAATATGCGCTTGAACATAATGAACCGGTAATTGTTGAAGCGATGTCTTACCGTTTAGGTGCCCATTCAACTTCTGATGATCCATCGGGTTATCGTACCAAAGAAGAAGAAGCGAAATGGCATGAACATGATCCAATTTCGCGCTATAAAAAATGGCTTATCGCTCAAAACTGGTGGGATGAAGATCAGGATAAAACCTTATTTGAAGGTTTACGTGAAGAAATTTTAGCGGCAGTAAAAGTGGCCGAAAAAATTGCTAAGCCACCGATCGAAGATCTTGTGACCGATGTTTATGCCGAAGTACCTCAGCACTTAGCAAAACAATTGGAAGAATTAAAAGAGCACGTTAACAAGTATCCAGAAGCTTATCCATTTACTGCGGGGAGATTCTAATCATGGCACAAATGAATTTATTACAGGCAATTAATAACGCCCTCGATATCGCCATGGCAGAAGATGATTCAACGCTATGTTTTGGTGAAGATGTTGGTCATTTTGGTGGTGTATTCCGCGCAACTTCGGGCTTACAGGAAAAATACGGTAAAGCCCGTTGTTTCAATACCCCATTAGTTGAACAAGGTATTGTTGGTTTTGCCAATGGTTTAGCGGCACAAGGTAGTCGTCCAGTTGCTGAAATTCAGTTCGCTGACTATATCTTCCCAGCGTTTGACCAAATAGTGAATGAATCAGCGAAATACCGTTACCGCAGTGGTAATGAGTTCAACGTTGGTCGGTTAACTATTCGTACGCCATACGGCGGTGGTATTGCTGGTGGTTTATATCACAGTCAATCGCCTGAAGCTTATTTTGCTCACACACCAGGTTTAAAAGTGGTTGTGCCACGTAACCCTTATCAAGCAAAGGGCTTGTTATTAGCGTCAATTCGTGATGATAACCCAGTGGTATTTTTCGAACCTAAGCGCTTATACCGTGCATCTGTAGGTGAAGTGCCAACAGATGATTACCAATTGCCACTAGGTAAAGCGGAAGTCGTCACTCAGGGCAGTGATATCTCATTACTCGCATGGGGCGCGCAAATGGAGATCATCGAGAAAGCAGCTGAACTGGCAAAAGAAGCGGGTATTTCATGTGAAATTATCGACTTACGCTCAATTCTTCCTTGGGATGTTGAAACAGTGGCCAATTCAGTAATGAAAACTGGTCGTTTGTTAATCAGCCATGAAGCACCGCTAACCGCTGGTTTTGCCGGTGAAATTGCTGCAACAATTCAACAAGAATGTTTCTTACATTTAGAGTCACCAATTGCACGTGTATGTGGCGTAGATACACCATACCCATTATCACTTGAACGTGAGCATATGGCGGATCATTTAAAAGTGTTTGAAGCAATCAAGCGTACCGTAAATTACTAGGACATTATCATGAGCATAGATTTTATTTTACCGGATATTGGCGAAGGTATTGTCGAGTGTGAACTAGTTGAATGGCTAGTTAAAGAAGGTGAGCGCATTGAAGAAGATCAGCCTGTTGCTGATGTGATGACTGATAAAGCGTTAGTGCAAATTCCAGCTATGCATGCCGGTATTGTTGATAAACTTTATTACGCTAAAGGTGATATTGCCAAAGTGCATTCGCCATTATTTGCCATGACGCCTGAAGGTGAAGATGCTGCGGCGCCCGTAGCAGAGCAAAGCGCTGCTGCTGAATCGACAGCAGCACCACAAGCAGCGGTTCAAGCAACTCAAGCAAGCAGTACCGGCAAAATAACCGAAGACTTTATTTTACCGGATATTGGTGAAGGTATTGTTGAATGTGAAATTGTTGAATGGTTAGTCGCTGAAGGTCAAGAGATCGAAGAAGATCAGCCAGTTGCTGATGTCATGACTGACAAAGCGTTAGTACAAATTCCAGCAATGCATTCAGGTACTGTGGTTAAGCTTTATTATGCCAAAGGTGAAGTTGCTAAAGTACATGCGCCGCTGTTTTCAATGTCGCGTGTAGGTGACTCTAGTGATGCCAGCCAGCCAGTAGCAAGTGCTCCGGCTGCAGTTTCAACTGAAACCTCAGCTGTAAGCGCTGCGCCAGCATCAAACCCAGCGCCAGCTCCAAACTCTGCGCCAGCAGTTGATGCGTCAAAACCTGCAAACACAGCAGTTAATGGTAAAGCATTAGCTAGCCCAGCAGTTAGACGAATAGCCCGTGAACTAGGGGTGAATATTCATCAAGTACCTGGCACTGGCAATAAAGGTCGTGTTTATAAAGAAGATGTGGTTCGTTTCCACGAATCAGGCGGGCAAGTATCAGCTGGTCAAGCAAATGCTGGTGGCAACGCGCAAGTTGCAAGTCAAACAGCTACTGGTGGTACTCGCGTTGAACCGATTCGTGGCGTAAAAGCAGCAATGGCAAAAGCCATGGTTAATTCAGTATCAACAATTCCACATTTTACTTATTGTGAAGAAATTGATTTAACTAACTTAATTGCGCTTCGCTTAAAACTTAAAGAGCAATACGCTAAGCAAGATATCAAATTAACCATGATGCCATTCTTTATGAAAGCTATGTCATTGGCGTTAAAAGAATACCCAGTGGTTAACTCGCAAACAAATGACGATTGTACTGAGTTAACCTACTTTGACGATCATAATATTGGTATGGCGGTAGACTCGAAAGTTGGTTTATTAGTACCGAATGTTAAGCAGGTACAAACTAAATCAATTATAGATTTAGCCAACGATATTACCCGCTTAACCAATGATGCTCGCTCAGGTCGTGTGTCGCCAAGTGATTTAAAAGGTGGCACTATTTCAATTTCAAATATTGGCGCAATTGGCGGTACCATTGCCACGCCAATTATTAATAAGCCAGAAGTAGCGATAGTGGCATTAGGTAAAGTACAAAGCTTGCCAAGATTTAATGATAAAGCTGAAGTGGAAGCGCGCTCAATTATGCAGGTGAGCTGGTCTGGCGATCACCGTATTATTGATGGCGGTACTATTGCTCGCTTTAGCAACCTTTGGAAGTCGTTCCTTGAACAGCCAGATAATATGCTGGTTTGTATGAGCTAGCGATTAGCTACGTAAACGAATAGCAAAAAGCATCAGAGTATCTGGTGCTTTTTTTATGGCTAATTATGGCAAATTTGTGTCGAATATCAGCTTAAAAAATTAAAAAAAAACGCCCTACAAAGTAGAGCGTCATCAAACAGCGAGAACAAAGCTGAGATAAGTATCCAGAAAGTAGCTTCTTACCGAGTAAGCGCCAGACTTTCGCGATTGGGAATCGATGAGATGAGGGATGCTCATTCAACGAGGATAATACTAATCGTGTTTTGTGACAGACAAATGACAATTTGTACCAACCATTTAAATTTAGATGAAATATTGCCTTGTGACCTAAACTAGGTTTGTGGTTACAATCAGTAATTACAATTTATTTATAACAGCGTGATTTGTGACCGAAAAAAAGCTTCAACATTTTTATATTGCCGAAGAGCAATCTATCTACTTACTCAGTCATAAAGATGCGACAAAATTAAAAAAATGGTTTCAGTTATGTGAGCAGCAACTGAAATTAATGGGCTATCAAGACATATCTTTGGTAGGTAAAGGCGCATATGGTTTTGTGTTTGCCGGTACCGACCAAAAAGGTAGTGATTATGTGTTTAAGTTTTCAAGGCTAACATTGCCACAACATGTGCAAGATCGATTAGAAGATGAAGCGCAAATTCAACAGCAACTCAATCATCCGCAAATACCCAAAGTTAAAGAATATCGCAAAATTAAACGGCAATCGATTTTACAAATGACCCGCGCACCGGGCATTGACTTAGAGCAGTATTCGTTTTTACATGGGCCATTACCACCTGAGCAGGTTGTTAACATTGCAGTGCAACTTATTGGGATATTGCGCTACTTGCGCGATAGCAAACAGCAATTAAATGAAAAACCTGTTGTCCATGGTGATATAAAACCATCGAATATTGTTTATGATCCCAACACTGACACTATTCAACTGATTGACTGGGGCTCGGCAGTGCTGGCACAGGTTGATGTGAACGGGCAAACTACGTCCAATAATGTCATGGATTTAATGAGTAGTGACCTACAACACACCAATGCGCGTTTAGGGGATGTTTATTTTATTGGACCTGAGCAAATTAGTGGTGGCTTATCTAGCCCTCGTTTTGACGAACAAGGCGCGGCTGCGACTTTATATGCGTTGGCGTCTGGTCAATCATGTCGATACGGTAAAAACGTATTACCAGCAAGCTCTTTAGGCTTGCCTAAACCGCTTGCACAAGTACTTGATGGTATGCTGAGTGAAGACGAAACAATACGCGCAAAAGCAGGGGATTTCTTTGTTAATAATTTAACCTTATTTAAGCAGTTAGTTTTATCGGCTAAAGCGACTGAGCGAGCATTTGAACCGCTAATTCCCGTTTGGGTTAAAGCCAGTGAAGAATTGATTGATACGGTAGTTTATGGCTCGCGTAAATCATTCTTGCGAGAGCAAAGTAATGATGAGGATTTATCAAGAGTCGATGATGTTCAGCTGGAGAAATATTATAAGAATTACTTAATGGGCATGGGAGATAATGAGAAAGCGTTTATTGCCGCAGTATCGCGCTTAGGGAATTTTCCTGTTGTTGGAGGACTTGCAGTACGCTGGGAAAAAGACGGCGTTTATATTGACTCGAATTTAACCTTGTTTGAACCTTCCCTTAAAAACTCATTTCAAAGTGCGGTTAATAATATGATCCGGCTGGCACAGGGCATTTTCCGTGTCGGTATGTTTAAAAGCTGTTTATTTAATGCCCGTAATACCTTACACGTTGAACGTAAAAAGCAGGAGTTGCCGTTTAAAGCGAAGCCAGATCAATTTATTCCATTTGAAGTCAGTGTCGTCCCAGAATTGGATGATATCACTAAGCTGCATTCTTACTTTGAAGATGGCAAAGATCCGGATGAATACTTGCATTTACCAGATGAGATTATGTTAGAGCTTGCTAAGCTTAATATGATCCATCATACCGGCTGCATTATTTTTGAAGTGTTACCCACGCATTTAAAAATTCACAGCTATTTAATGCTATTAAATCACCAGAAAAAGGCCGAGTTTCAAGCCTGTTTAACGAATATTCTTAACTTATTACCGACAATTGATGGGCTTGGCATTTCTGGCTTTATGAAGCTACCCTACAAAGATACACGGTTTTTTGAGCACATTAGTCAGTTGCCAGAGCAGTATTACCCGAAAAACCCTAAATTAGTCTTATAAGTTTGTAAGCAATACGAATAGGAGGCAGTGATGGAAAACGCGAAATTAGGTGAAATAGCCTGGTTAGATATTACGGTAGAAAATGCCGATGAACTTAAATCGTTTTATCAAGCGGTAATTGGCTGGCAGGCGGCAGAGGTGTCGATGGGAGATTACAATGATTACACTATGCTTTGTGCGGCAACTAATAATGCCGTTGGTGGTATTTGTCATGCTAGAGGTCCCAATGCCGAATTGCCACCCATGTGGTTGCCTTATTTCTTAGTTGAAGATGCAGATGCTGCCGCAGCACAAGTACTAGCGTTAGGCGGCAGTTTATACACCGAAGTTAAATCAATGGGCAATGATAAGTTTGTAGTGATTAAAGACCTTGCAGGAGCTGCTTGCGCGCTTTATCAAAAAGGGGATGCGAATAGTTAAGGCTTATCGCAAACACAGATCATAAATACATATTACAAACGCTTGTCATAAAGGGTTACCACAAAATTACTGCCCAAACACTGGCTGCAACCACTAAGCTAATAAAAACTGCTGCCGAGCCAAGATCTTTGGCCAGTCCTGATAGCGGGTGAATTTCTAAGCCAACCCGATCTACTACGGCCTCAATAGCGGTGTTGATCACTTCGGTAAATAAAATAAAGACCACAGATAAAATCAGCAGCAAGCGTTCAACAGCGCTTACATCAAGATTAAACGCCAAAATAGTGGCTAAAAATAATAAAACTAGTTCCTGTCTAAAAGCCGCTTCATTTTGAATTAGCCAGTTAAAGGCACGAAATGAATTTAATGTGGCTAAATACACACGGTTTATGCCAGCTGGCTTGTTGGTATTATCAAACACTAATTAACTCGCTTATTATCTTGGTGGTGCACAGAATTAGCTCGGGCTAACGTTTCTTGTGACATGCATTGCATAAAAGGCTCCGCACCTAAGTGGTGAGCTGATGATTTAACCGACATCAAACTGAGTAGGCTGTCAAAAATGATATCTTGAGTTAAATGTTTTGGCGCAGATTTGTTCACGCAATTTAAGTCAACACTTGTGTGATATTGATCTGCCCAATAAATCATTGGCACATGGGTTTGCTCTTCTGGTGAGAAAGCATAGGGTAGGCCGTGTAAATATACGCCTTTTTCACCTAGTGACTCGCCATGATCAGAAATGTATAAAAACGAAGTGTCAATGTCGCTATTTTGAGCTAATGCTGTGAGCTGGTTGATGATTTTAGCTAAGACAAAATCAGTATAGGCAATAGTGTTGTCATACGTGTTAACAAGTTGCTCATTGGTGCAGTTTTGAATATCGCTGCGTTGGCAATCTGGTGTGAATAACCGCTGGCTTTGTGGGTAACGTCGGTAATAGGTCGGGCCATGCGAACCAATCATATGTAAAACGATAAGAGTATCGTCTTTAGTTAAATTATTTAACTTATTTGCAAGTGGCGCCAATAGAGCTTCGTCATAACAATATTCACCATCACACAGTGGGTTTGATGTGTCGGTAGAAATTTTAATACTATCTACTCGGTTACAAACGCCCTTACAACTCCCATTATTATTGCTGATCCAAAGTACATCGGCACCGGCTTGACTGATTAAATCAATAGCATTTTGTTGGGCAAGGGCAACGCGTTTTTCATAATGTTTTTTGTCTAAACGTGAAAACATACAAGGTACAGAAACAGCGGTAGCGGTGCCACAGGAGCGAACATCATTAAACGAGATGACATTAAAGTTTTGGGTAAATTGATTAGTTGGGCGCGGGTAGCCATTTAGTGAAAAGTTTTGCGCACGTGCGGTTTCCCCTAACACCATAACCGTTACGTGCTTTTTATTACTGTTTCGGTTGATATGCGGATGCGGATCTAACACCTTAAATGGCAATGGGGAATAGAAGTAATTATCTCGAATGAACTTATAAGAAGAATCAATCATTTTATAAGGTGTAATGTAGCTTACTAATTCTCTATGGTTACGGCCAACTGCTGCGTAATTAGAATAAAACAGGCTGGCGATAAAAAAGACGATACCTAAGTTGGCAGTGATCAGTTTAAAGCGATTAAAAAGCTCAAAACGAATAGGTCGTAATCGAATTTTTACTTTGTATATTAAAAATGCAGGTAGTAAACCAAATAGCGTAACAAATAATATTGCCGGAATATTTAAATAAGATAGGACCTCGGCTGAGTCGGTTTCTATGGTATTTTGGATCATGCCGACATCGAAAATGATGCCGTAATTTAAGGTGGCATAACAAAGTAGCGCCGAGAGCACTACAGTGATCATTAATATAGGTTTCGTTAACCAGCGTATGACAAATACACCTTGAATGATTACGCTTAAACTAAATAAAAATAGCGGTAGCGAAAGTAAGAAAAACAGGCTGTAGTCTTCTAGCGTAGTGATAACTTGCGCACTTTTTAATAAAAAGGGCAGGTTTAACCCTAAAACTAGATAGCTACAGGTTAGTACAATTAACTGATTACTGCTGAGCGTTATGTTTTTAGGAGTTATGTTTTTAACAGACATGTTTTTAACCGAGGTTAAACTTTTTTTCATGTGAATAAGCTTCATGTGCATAAGCCTTAAAACGATTGCTTAGTGGTGACCCGAAATTCCCAGCTATCAACATTGGGATCAGAACTAATCGGTTTAATTAAATCAAAGTGCACCACCCGCGCTTCGCTTGAATGGGTTGAATATAAACGAGCACCAATGCCGATAGATGTCATCCAAGTTTCTAAGTCTTTAGTCGGGGTAGATGGTTTAAACATACGCCCAGCATCGAAGAAGGCGGCACCGCCTAATTCAATTAACTTGTATAAGTTAATGTGTGGGTAATAGCGCGCTTCAACGGTAAATTGCGTGCTGTGATCGCCATGTTGATATTGCAAAGGGTAGCCACGAACGCCAGACTCAGCACCAAGCTCTACTGGCTTATCTAAAAATTGATGTTGGCTCACCACATTAGCGTTTTTAAAATAGCCGCCCCAAGCGTCATTAAATTTATGAAAATATTCAGCGCTGGTCTTCAATAATATGCGATCATCTTGCTGGCTATTTTGATAAACCTCACCTTCGAAACTTGCGGCAAATAGCCAGTACGCTTCGTTACCTAAATCAAGGCCTTTAGACAGATAAGACTGCCAAATTAAATCGGGCGAGTAGTCATTATTATAAAAATCGTGACCAATATTAATTGAAGCAAACCAACCTAAATTAAAATCTTCTATTTGATTGATTAAGTTAACATTTTTAAGTTCTCGATAGTCTTTTTGCAGATATTGTGCGGAGAAAAATGGGTAACTGAAATCTCGATTTGATGGTAGTTGTGCATTGGGATATAAAATATCAATATCAGGATCGCTTAGCTTTCTAAAAGTGTGTTGCTCTTCGGTATAACCTAAGCCAAAGCGTAATGTTGACTTGTTTGTATTTTTATAAAGCCAGTAGCCGCTAGCCGTAGTATAGGATTGCTTATGATGGTATTCATTGGCATCTTCACCTTGTTCATACAAGGTATCAATTTGGTTAAAATTATCAAATCCAACTTTATAGGCGTATTGCGTATCGAAACTGACGAATTTTTTTTCTAAAAATATCGCTTGCGAGCTACCATCATCATTATCGGTTAAACGGATGCGAGCATTGGTATTATTGCCCATATATAGTGGGAATTCTGATTTAAACTTGTAACCGCTACGTTGATCATCACTAAAATATTCGAGCTCTGAGTCAATGCCATAACCTAACAAGTTACGTTCTAAAATGCCGATACCAAATTTATTTTTTCCGCCCTTACGGCTGATATCTATGGTGGGCAATAATGACCAGTTATCCCATGTTTCGACCAATATTTTATTATCAGCCGATCGGGTAACAATCGCATCACGAATATATTTTTTTTTGCGTAAATGACGCTCTAGTTCTTGTAAGTCATGCTCATTGATAGTGCATTTTGATATGAAAAATGCCGATTCGTTTTCAAGGGTTTTAATATTGGTTTTATTGTGAAGAAAGTTTGCCCAGCGATGGAGAAAAATAGTGTCAGCTTCTGATAAGTTGAAAACATCATTGGTCACAAAACTGATATGTTCAGATTGATCACAGGTATTGGCGTGATCGTTAATATTGCTAATTTTAGTAATGCCAGTGTCAGCATTGGCAAAGCTGTCCAAAGATACTATGCATATAACTAAGCATATAACGGGCAGTACTACTTTTGCTTTCATAAGTGTTTTGCTTTTATAAGTGACAATACTGATTAACAGATAATATTTATTATGGCTCAAGAAACTTAAGACAAACTTAAGTTTCTTAAAAATAATAAATTTTTAACTGTTGATTGGAATATTGGACCATCAGCACCTTTAACTATGGGCATCGTTAGCTGTGGGCATCATAGTTGTCGCCATGGCTGATTGGTAAAAACAGCGTTTGATAAAGCCGAGTGGCATAGCCATCCGTCATGCCAGAAACATAATCAGCAATAATTCGTTGCGGGTTTTCACCTTGTTCACAGGCCTGTCGCCAGCGTTTAACGGTATTGGTCGGCAATAAGCGCTCAGGATCTGAAGATAGTGCTTCAAACAACTCCATAACAACTTGTTGTCCTCTGTACTCTAAACGTTGAATGGAAGGCAGTTTGATAACAAATTCAAAAACAAAGTCTTTAAAAATTTGCAGGACCTGAGCGGCTGCTATTGGTAATTTAGCATTAAATTTCAGCAAATTTTCTTCAAAGGTTTGGCTTGGCGTTTCAACTTCTAAAAGCTCAATTGCGGTGATCAGGTAGTTTACTAAGCCGCCAATGGCATCTTTTTGTTTATGGTGATGCTCAGAAAACAAATTATCGGTTAAATTAGCGCAATATTCTGTCAGCCAGCTATCGCCAACATTGGCTAAGCGCTTAATAACGTGTTGTTCAAAGTCGTTGCGATTTACCACACCAGTGACTATGGCATCTTCGAGATCATGTATGCCATAAGCTATATCATCGGCGAGTTCCATAATTGAACAGTCAAGCGATTTATATAGCGTTTTAGCGTGTTGTTGTTCTTTGGTTTGAAAGCTTTGAAATAGCATTCGATCGGCGTCTGATAGTGGCGCTAAAATCCAGTCTAAAATATCGCAGTCATCGGCATAAATGCCTTTGGGAGGATGCCAGTCACTGGCTTTAAGTTGACGATAATGCACCGGAGCGCAATTGGCTTTTTTATAAATCAACTGGTCAATAGTTTGCGGATACTTCAGTAGCCCCAACAAAGTACGACGCGATAAGTTCATGCCATAGCCTTCACTAAATGGCTCTAAACGCGCAACTATACGTAATGTTTGACCGTTACCTTCAAAGCCGCCATGTTTTCGCATCATATAATGTAACGCTACTTCGCCTCCATGGCCGAAAGGGGGATGACCAATATCATGGGCTAAGCACAGGGCTTCAATTAAGGTATCGTCGTCTGGGAATAATGCTTTGGCCAATGTCGGGTATTTCGAGCGTAATTGTGCGGTGATACCAGAGCCAATTTGAGCGGCTTCTAATGAATGAGTTAAACGGGTGCGATAAAAGTCACTTTGACCTGAGCTTATTACTTGTGTTTTAGATTGTAGCCGTCGAAATGCGGCAGAATGAAGAATTCGGGCACGATCCCTTTGGTATGGCGTTCGGTGATCTTGTTGGCGTTTGCTCAGTTTTGTTAAGCGTCGTGCTAACCAGAAATTATCCATTTGACTCCTTGTTACCTGATTCTTATTTTACTTATTTCGTTTGAGATAAAAATTTATCTGAAAAAATAATATTTTTATTGAGTAGAATTACTCATTTATGTATAGAATTGCAATAGAAGTGTTCTTTTTATCTGGAAAGAATTAGTGGTAAGTTTTCGCCTTAAGCATTATTTAACCTTTGCCTTAGTGCTAATGTCTTCAGCACAACTGAGTGCGAAGCAAAACGATTTCGAAATCGCTCTAGAAAAAGATAAGCTCAAAGACAGTGGTACCATAGAAATGGTTGCTGGCCTGCCAAAACCGCCTTTTATCATAGAAGAAAATACGTCAGGCATTCAGCTGGAAATTATTAGGGAAGCACTGTCCACCGAAAATATTGAGGTTAACTTTAGTCACTTACCATTAGGGCGCAATATCACTGGATATCAACAATGGCATATTGATGGTGTCAGTATTTTGCTGTCTGACTTTCAATATCCAGGCTTATTTGTCTCTCGCCCTTATATCACCTACGAAAATGTTGCCATTACATTGGAAGATAAAAATATTACGCTGGAGAATTTCAAACAACTTAGCGGTAAAAGTGTTATTGCCTTTCAAAATGCCCGTAAATTTCTGGGTGAAGAATATGGCAATACAGTTTCATATTTAATTGATTATCGAGAGCTGGCGGATCAACAGCAACAAATAGCCATGTTATTTGCTGGCCGCACCGATGTGATTATTTTAGATATTAATATTTTTCGCTATTTTATGAAAAATCATACAGATGATAGTTACAACAAGCTATTTACCGTGCATCACTTGTTTGAAAAACGACATTATGCGGCTGGGTTTAAATCTGAGGCATTAAAAAGCGCATTTGATCGCGGCGTGCAATTAATTAAAGACAACGGTACTTATCAATATGTTTTAGATAAGTACCTGATGAATTATTAGGGTCTGTTGATCTTTCATTTTAGTCTCTGCTATCGGCTAATTTTTAAGATGACAAGTCGAAAAGCGTGTAATGTAGTTATTCTACATTAACGATTTTCAACGCAGTTAGGTTGAAAATTAGCCATAGCCCTAAGGGTTGTTCTGAAAAAAGTGTCACTCTTTGTTGCTTAAAATGCATTTAGAACAACTAAACTTTATATTAAGCGCCGCGATTGACCGCTTTTTCAAAAACAACAGAGTTATAAACTGAAAGATCAACAGACCCTAATACCTAGCTGATTTATTTATGTTAACATTGGCTACGCGTAACTTTTTGCACTGAAATATAGTGTTATTTTTTGGCAATAAAGATGGCTCGCTGCGGCGCAGGGTAACCTTCAATAGTTTTGCTGGCGTCACTTGGGTCTAAAAAGTCACTTAGCGATTCGGTATCAATCCATTCGGTTTTTCGTTGCTCATCAAAATCAGTAAAGTCACTATTAACCATTTTAACATTGGAAAAACCACAGCGTTCAAGCCAAGCGCACATCGATTTGCCACTCGGTAAGAACCAAACATTACGCATTTTTGCGTAGCGCTCGCCCGGTACTAATACCGTATTTTCATCGCCATCAACAATTAAGGTTTCTAATACCAGTTCACCACCTTTAACCAGCTGAGCTTTTAGTTGATATAAAAAGTCGATAGGTGAGCGGCGGTGGTATAACACGCCCATCGCAAAAACGGTATCAAAAGCGTTTAGTTCAGGTAGCTGCTCAACGCCAAGTGGAAGCAAATGTACTGCTTGGTCTTGGATAAAATGTTGAACCGCATTAAATTGCATGACAAAAAGTTGGGTTGGGTCGATACCAACAACAAATTTAGCGCCAGCACCGCGCATTCGCCATAAGTGATAACCACTGCCACAACCGATATCTAAGACGTATCTATTGGTTAAATCACTAATATGGGGGGCAAGACGATCCCATTTAAAATCTGAGCGCCACTCAGTGTCTATATGTAAGCCGTGAATATGATAAGGGCCTTTGCGCCAAGGTTTAAGTTTTTTTAATAAATGCTCTAAACGTTTGAGCTGACCGGGCTCAATTTCCTCTGGTTTGCCAACCGAAACACTATTGGTTAACTCAACGAATTCAGTATTAGTTACCGGTAATTGATCGAGTGCTTTTTGCCATTGCGCAAACTCGCCGTGCAAATGATTATTTTGCCAGTCGGTTAATTGTGCCGGTAGCGTGTTTAACCAATGGCTTAAACGGTTGGCGGCAATCGCTTGGTAAAAATTATTATAAAAACTCATTTAAATGCCACCATAGATAAAAAGTTAAAGCACTGAAACCATTGAGTAATATTTACAAACCCCACTTCAGTTAAACGATTGATATGGCACTCTAACGCATCTGGACGCATGACATTTTCAAGTGCGGTACGTTTTTGGGCAATTTCCAGTTCACTGTAACCATTAGCACGTTTAAAGTCGTGATGAAGGTCTATCAATAATTCGTTTGATTGAGCTGATTTGTGCGCAATTTTTTCAGAAAGCACCAAAATGCCGCCTGGTTTCAAGCCTTGATAAATTTTATTCATTAACGCCTGGCGTTTTTCTTTTTCGATAAACTGCAAAGTAAAATTGAGTATAACCATTGACGCATTTTCAATGGTGATATTCTCAATATTCTCTTGAATGATAGTTACTTCACTTTTTCCTTTAAAAGCAGCAATGTGCATTTTACAACGCTCAACCATAGCCGCTGAGTTATCAACACCGATGATATGAACATTGTCTTGATTTATTGCTCGGCGCATTGCAAGCGTTGCCGCGCCCAAAGAACAGCCCAAGTCATATACATTTGATTGCGCTTGGGCGTAACTTTGGCTGAGACGGCCAATAGTATCAATAATGGTGTTATATCCCGGCACTGAACGACTGATCATATCGGGAAATACTTCGACAACTTGAGCGTCAAAGGTAAAGTCTTTTACTTGGCTTTGTGGATTGGAAAAGATCAGATCGGTTTCAGTTTTTTGCATGAGTTACAGGAAACAATGGAAAAATTGACCTTATTTTAACTGAACAGATTGATCTTGATAAGATAATATTGCAATGTTGGTAACATTAGTGCGGTATTGGTTAAGCGTTTTAATGTGTGGTAACTATTTAAAAATCAATTGGTTGTTAGTTTTTTGTACGCTTGTTTGCAGCTCTGTGCAAAGCATGCCAAATATGCAAAGTGTGCAGGGAGCGCAGGCTATTGCTGAACCGACTACTATTTCCCCACCCAAAAAACAATTTAATATTGCTTTTAGTACTGATTCTTACCCTTATCAATTTATTGATGATCAAGGTAAGCCCGCAGGCGTCATGAAAGATGTTTGGTCACTTTGGGCGAATAAACAAGGCGTTGAAGTTAATTTTGTTACCGGCAACTGGCACCAGACATTAGAGGCGGTACTTACCAGAAAAGTTGATTTTCATGCTGGCCTTATTATTACTGATGAACGGCGACCAGTTTTTGGCTTCACTGATAAGATTTTTCCTGAATATAGTTTTATTTATTTGCATAAATCACTGACCCTTATAGACAATGTTAAGCAGTTAACTCCCTATAAAGTAGGGGTTATTAAAGGCTCAAGCCATAATGCAACTTTGGTATCAGCCAATAACAAAATAAAGCTAGAACTATTTGAAGACCGTCAAGCCTTATACGAAGCCGCGCTGAATAATGAGCTGATGGCTTTTGCTGACTTAGACAGCCCTTATAACGGCTACGATAAAATCACTCAGTTAAAGGCATTATTTCCAAAGTTTAGGCGCTTACATTATTTTTCCAGTGTGTATGTAGGTGCGGTATCAAAGCGTAATCAAGAATTGTTACCATTTATTAATCAAGGTTTAGCGCAAATAACGTCCAAAGAGCTAAGCGAAATTGAAGAGCGTTGGTTGAAAAGCGATAGGGTAGAAAACACCTTAAACTTGGGTTTTGCGGTGAGTTTATCGCCTTACATGGATTACTCTAATTCCGGCCAAGCTCAAGGATTATTTATTGATATTTGGCGTTTGTGGTCACGTTACAACGATATAGAAGTCAATTTTGTTGGTGACACTATGGCGAGAATAAACGAGCTGGTAAAAACCGGCGGCTTGGATGTTCAGATTGCGTTACCTGCCAGTGATATAACATTGCCTGGGCTTACAAAAGCAATAAAAATTTATCAATCATTATCGAAAGTTTTTGTATTAAACGATTACCCTGATATTACGTCGATGGAACAACTTGGCGGGCATACCGTTGGGCTTTTCCAAACATCGCCATACATAGAAGAATTAAAAGCTAAATATCCGCAAATTAAATTAAGTTATTTTGCCGATCATCGAGAAATGCTTCGCGCTGCGGAAAATAGACAAGTGTCGGCAGTTATTGCCGAAGTTGAAAATATGCAAGTCAAACTAGTTAATGCTAATTTACAGTCGTTATTCCATATATTAGACGCGCCAGTTTTCGATATTGATATTTTTAGCTTAGTTACAGTTGATAACCCCAAATTGGCAGAATTTATTCAAATTGGCTTTGATAAAATTCCCGTGGAGGAGCTGCAAAAACTTGAAACTGCTTGGCTCGCCGATGGTAAAGATGGTTACTTTCAAGCACAAAATACCGATATCGAACTAAGTCCTGAGCAAAAATCTTGGCTTAGAGCGCACCCTATACTAACGGTTGGAATTTCCAGTGATTGGGCACCCATGGAGTTTATAGATGAACATGGCCAGCAACAGGGGATTAATAAAGACATTATTGAAACCGTGGCTACTAGTGTTGGTTTAGGGCTTGAGTTTAAAGCGTATGACAATTGGAATTCATTGTTTAACGCATTCAGGCAAGAAGACGTAGATGTTTTACTTGGCATTTCTTCGGATGAAGATCGCAAAGCGTTAATGGAGTTTTCTGATGTTTATTGGCAAATGCCATGGAGCATTATTTATCCGCAATCTTTTAATCAGGTAAAAAGCCTAAAAGAGTTCTACGGTAAATCGTTAGCCTTGGTTAGAGGTTATCGACTGATAGAGTGGCTAAAGGAAAACCATCCTAATATTGCTATTTCAATCGTCGATAATGTTGAACAGGGCATATTAGCGGTTCAGCAAGGACTAGTTGATGGTTTCGTTGAAGCTTTACCCGTTGCAGCAAGGCATGTTAAGCGTGAAAGTATTGTGCCGCTAGCTATTGCTGTGGTGCCAGAAATACCACCAGAAAGTAACCGTATTGGTGTTCATAAAGATGATTTAACACTGTTAAGCATTATTAATAGCGGTTTAACGGTGATCTCAGATAAAACTCGGGCGGAAATATTTAATCGCTGGTTTGATGTTAATATTCAAACTGGGCTTGATCAGCGATTTGTCACAAAAATTGCCGCACAAGTTGGCTTTGTGATTTTTATTGTGATCATCATTGTGTTGTTTTGGAACCGTAAGTTACACCAAGAGGTTGCCGCAAGGAAAAAGCTTGAGTTAAAAATGAAGCATATGGCGACACATGATGAATTAACAGGCTTGGCAAACCGAACTTTAATGAAGTCGCAAATGGCAACGGCAATTGCTATGCATCAGCGCCAGTCGTTAAACTTAGCGGTGTTATTTGTTGACCTTGACGGTTTTAAAGCAATTAACGATGCTCATGGCCATGAAGTGGGCGATAAAGTGCTACAGCAGGTATCAACACGGCTAATTGAATGCGTGCGAAAATCGGACACTGTTTGCCGATTCGGTGGTGATGAGTTTGTTATTTTATTAACTGGCTTAAATAGCAAAGCTGAAGCGGCGTACATCGCCGAGAAGATTATTGAAAGTATCGAACGGCCCTTTGAAGTCTCAGACACTAGCTCATACTTAGGTGCAAGTATTGGCATTGCAATGTTTCCTGATGATGGTGATTCAGCAACAGAGTTGTTAAAAATTGCAGACACCTTAATGTACCGAGTGAAATCTAGTGGTAAGAATAACTTTATGCATAGGTAAAGTTATCAGTTTATATCAGCAATTTTCGGTTAAAATTATCAACAATCTAACGTGCTGACAGGTGACTTTACTTGTCAGTTCTATATAATATCGGCAATTTTATGTTTTATACCAATTTTATTAAATATTTAACCAGTTCAGAGCTACGTCAGGGAAGTTAGAACAAAGCAAATTGTTGCCGGTGTAGTCATTCTCCATCAAGACAATTTGTAAAGTTATCACTTTCCTGAAGAGCTGCCGAAGGGCGAGTTTAAACGGCTTATATCCTGCGTTGCTGATTTTGATAAGGGAATAACCATTACCTGCAATCAAAGCCACGCCTTCATGGATGTAGGTGCTTAGGTTTTGCAGGAGCATCAAACCTGTGCCTATAAGCGGTTTAATTCTCGCTGAAAGATCAAATATTTAATTCAATTGGTATTATCCCGCATATAGCGGGTTTTTCATTTCAGGATAATAGTTAAATGCGTAGTCTTTACTGTGGTGAGGTTAATGAATCTCACATCGGACAAGAAGTCACTTTATGTGGTTGGGTTAATCGTCGTCGTGACTTAGGTGCGGTAATTTTCTTAGATTTGCGTGATCGCGAAGGCATAGTGCAAGTGGTTTATGATCCAGACTTGCCAGAAGTATTAGAAAAAGCCAATACCTTACGTAATGAATTTTGTGTCCAAATTAAAGGTAAAGTACGCGCGCGTCCTGAAGGTCAAATCAACAAAGATATGGCAACGGGTGCGATTGAAGTATTGGGTTTAGAGCTTAATATTTTAAATAAAGCTGCGCCATTACCGTTAGATTCAAATCAAGAAAACTCAGAAGAACAGCGCCTAAAATACCGTTACTTAGATTTACGTCGTCCAGAAATGACTGAACGTTTACGTTTCCGCGCGAAAGTGACATCGGCGGTACGTGAATCATTAGAAGCTCAAGGCTTTATGGATATTGAAACGCCTATTCTTACTGCGGCAACGCCAGAAGGTGCGCGTGATTATTTAGTACCGAGCCGTACGCATAAAGGCAGTTTTTTCGCATTACCTCAATCACCACAATTGTTTAAGCAATTGCTGATGATGTCGGGCATGGAACGATACTACCAAATCGTTAAATGTTTCCGTGACGAAGATTTACGTGCTGATCGCCAACCTGAATTTACTCAAATCGATATTGAAACTTCGTTTATGTCGGCTGATCAAGTGATGGCAGTAACGGAAAAAATGATCCGAGAATTATTCATCAAATTACTTGATGTTGATTTAGGTGAATTCCCACGTATGCCATATTCTGAAGCGATGTCACGTTTTGGCTCAGACAAGCCTGACTTACGTAATCCATTAGAAATCGTTGATATTGCTGATATCGTTAAAGACGTTGAGTTTAAAGTTTTCTCAGCGCCTGCTAATGATGAAAAAGGCCGTGTAGCAGTAATCAATGTACCAGGTGCCGCGAAAGATTTTTCTCGTAAAAATATTGATGACTTAACCAAGTTTGTTGGCATTTATGGTGCTAAAGGTATGCCTTGGCTAAAAGTGAATGATATTGATGCTGGCTTAGATGGTTTACAATCACCAATACTAAAATTCTTATCGGAAAAGGCGGTTAATACCTTATTAACGCGAGTAAACGCTGCAACGGGTGATATTATTTTCTTCGGCGCTGATAACTACACAACTGTTTCAGAATCACTTGGCGCCTTACGCTTGAAGTTAGGTGAAGACTTAGGTTTAACGACTAAAGAATGGAAGCCGCTTTGGGTGGTTGACTTCCCAATGTTTGAAGAAGTTGATGGTCATTTACATGCTATCCACCATCCGTTTACGGCACCAACAGGTTTAACTCCAGAAGAGTTAAAGGCAAATCCAGCCGGCGCCTTATCTGATGCCTATGATATGGTATTAAATGGATGTGAATTAGGTGGTGGCTCAGTACGTATTCACGACCAAGCGATGCAGTCAGCGGTATTTGAAATTCTTGGTATTGGTAAAGAAGAAGCACAAGAGAAATTTGGCTTCTTACTTGAAGCGCTACAATATGGTGCGCCACCGCACGCTGGTCTTGCTTTTGGTTTAGATCGCTTAGTGATGTTAATGACCGGTGCTAGTTCTATTCGAGATGTTATGGCATTCCCGAAAACTACGACGGCGGCGTGTCCATTAACTAATGCACCAGGGCAGGCAAATCCTGCACAACTGGCTGAATTAAGTATTGCGACAATTAAAAAAGAGCAATCGGAATAATCACTAACAACCAATAAAGCGCGCACTTAGCGCGCTTTTTTATGAGGTGTCTTTTGTCAATTATATTAGGCATAGATCCAGGCTCTCGCTTTACAGGTTATGGTGTTATCCAGCAACATGGCCGAAAGTTTACCTACCTTGGTAGTGGCTGTATAAAAGCGCTATCTGCCGGTGAAGACTTAGCAAGCCGCTTGCAAACAATATTTGCTGGCGTTTCTGAATTGATCATTCAATTTCAGCCGGATTTATTTGCTATTGAACAAGTATTTATGGCGACCAACCCTGATTCGGCGTTAAAACTAGGTCAAGCTCGCGGCGCGGCAATTGTTGCTGCAACCAATGCTGGACTACCGATTGCGGAATATTCCGCCAGACAGATTAAGCAGTCGGTAGTAGGAACAGGGGCTGCAGATAAAACTCAAGTGCAGCATATGGTTAAATCTATTTTAAAATTACCCGGTACCCCACAAGCGGATGCTGCTGATGCGTTAGCCGTAGCACTTTGCCATGCTCATAGTCATGACTCATTATCGAAAATGGCAGGTCAAGTCACAAAAACTGTTCGTGGTAGGCTTCGCTAATAAAAATCGTTTACTGTATATTTATCTAGTGTTAAGCTGTGGCAAACTGATTAACGGAACAAGTTGTGATTGGACGTTTACGCGGTACATTAATCGAAAAATTACCACCTGAAATACTGATAGAATGTAATGGCGTTGGTTATGAAGTTCATGTACCAATGACCACACTTTATGCCTTACCTGAGCTAAATCAAGAAGCAATTTTATATACCCATTTTGTAGTGCGAGAAGATGCACAATTATTGTATGGCTTTGCCAATAAGGTTGATAGAAAACTATTTCGTTTATTGATTAAGGCCAGTGGTGTTGGTCCTAAATTAGCGATTGCCATTTTATCTGGTATGTCAGCTGAGCAATTTGTTAGCTGTGTAGCCCACGATGATGCCTCAACAATTGTAAAAATACCTGGTATTGGCAAAAAAACTGCAGAGCGCTTACTGATTGAAATGCGCGATAGAATAAAAGATTGGCAGCACGAAACGAGCTTTAACCCAACAGAAACACCAGATTTAGCACTTGTGAGTAGCAATGCTATGTTAATGAGTGATGGTAAAGGTGATGCAATTAATGCATTGGTGTCACTTGGCTACACTCAATCGCAAGCTGATAAAGCAATTAATGCGGTGTTTAGCAAAGAAAAATCTAGTGAAGAATTGATTAAGCAAGCGCTAAAGGCAATGATCTAGAGAGCCAGCTAGAAAAATCATATCAAAAGATAGTAAGAGCAGATTAATGATAGAAGCAGATCGACTAATACAACCCGCAGCCACTGTTGAAGACGAAGGAGTCGATCGCGCTATTCGTCCTAAACTACTGTCTGATTATACTGGCCAAGACCACGTTAAAGCACAGATGGAAATATTTATTCCTGCGGCCAAAAATCGCGGGGAGCCATTAGATCATTTGTTGATATTTGGTCCGCCGGGTTTAGGAAAAACCACGTTAGCCAATATTGTTGCTAATGAAATGGGCGTTAGCATTCGCACAACTTCAGGGCCTGTGCTGGAAAAAGCAGGAGATCTAGCCGCGTTATTAACTAACCTTGAAGAAAATGATGTGTTGTTTATTGATGAAATTCACCGGCTAAGCCCTATGGTTGAAGAGGTGCTTTATCCGGCGATGGAAGATTATCAATTAGATATTATGATAGGTGAGGGGCCAGCTGCACGATCGATTAAATTAGATTTGCCACCATTTACTTTAATTGGTGCAACTACTCGCGCTGGCGCGCTAACTTCACCGCTAAGAGATCGGTTTGGTATTGTCCAGCGCTTAGAGTTTTACTCTAGTAAAGACTTAACTGATATTGTTTTACGCTCGGCGGATTACTTAAATTTAACCATAGATGAAGCAGGAGCTTTAGAAGTGGCTAAGCGTTCTCGCGGTACTCCACGTATTGCTAACCGTTTACTTAGACGTGTGCGGGATTATGCGGATGTTAAGACCTCAGGCGTGGTAAATCTAGAAAGTGCGAGTAAAGCATTAGATATGCTTGAGGTTGACCATGAGGGCTTCGATATTATGGACAGAAAATTGCTGCAAGCGATTATCGATAAATTTATGGGCGGACCAGTAGGTTTGGATAACCTCGCGGCAGCGATTGGTGAAGAGCGTGAAACCATCGAAGATGTATTAGAGCCATTTCTTATTCAACAAGGTTTTTTACAGCGAACGCCTCGTGGCCGTATAGTGACTGAGCGTACATATCAACATTTTGGCTTAATTAAGCCTGAATAGCTCGGACTGAGTAACTCGGACTGAGTAGCTCGGTTTTACTGGCTATGCCTTTAGTGCGTAGGTGAAAGTGGCTATGGCAAGCCCATACGCATAACAAGCCCATGTCCATAAGTAGTACCGCCTAATTATTTTGCCTAAGTTGTTTGCTTAAGTAATTCACTAAAATAACTACACCCACACTTAAACAATGAAGCCCAAACAAATGTTTGGGCTTCATTGCTATATTTCTATTGATAGCAACTATTGGCCTTGCCTTACCCAAATACTATCTTTCATTTCATTTAGTGATTTACGCTGACAAGCCCCCGTTAACGCACAATCTTCGCCTATGCGTGAACCGGTAGTGCTGTTACGGCCTCTAAAATTTTTCAACAAGGTATCAAATCCTGACTCAAGCGTGCTACCGGTAACGGTAATGCGCTCATATTGTACTGGCTCAAAATTGGTTAATTTACCTTTTACTATAAATTGATTTTGTTCAATCAGGTGATTGTGCATTTGTGGAAAGTTTTGTTCGGTAAAAACGCCAATGCTGACTAACTGCTCTATAAGCTCTGGCATTTTGTAGTAATTGCGCTCAAGCGACTCTACTAGCCATTTATCTGCCTCTTGATAATCTTTATTGCCATCAATATTGGCAGCAAGTGATTTACCTAACAAAAAACCAGCATGCTTATGGCCATTTAATGCTGCGCGCTCTAACCAATATAAGCCTTGTTCAATTTCATTTAATTCAGGGTGAGTCACATAAAGCAAACCGGTCATATACTGCGCTTCCTTTATGCCTTTAACTGCCGCTTTGCGGTAGTATTTTAGCGCTTGCTCATCATTTTGTTCGGTGCCATAACCGTAATAATAAAATTTAGCGGTATTGTATTCTGCCGAAACAAACCCTTGGCGAGCCGCTTTTTTAAACTTTTCAAAATAGCTAACACACTGTTCGGTATTGCAGGAGTCAAATTTTGCAGCGGGGGCAACATTGCTTGCTAGTAGCAATGACATGGCAACTAGAGTTGGAATAACTTTCATATAGACTCCTTGTTATTGAAAATTAATATTTACCGAAGTGGTTATTAATTAACCCTACAGCCTATTGTTTGAAAGTCAAATAAAAACTACGAAGAAGTAGGTAGTTTTAAATTGCTATTAAAATATTTTAACTCTAAGTACATGAGAAATAGTGAGAAAATGAGATAAAAAAAAGCCCGCATCAAGGATGCGGGCCAACTTAGTAAAGTTGATAGAAGGAAGTTAAAAATTCCAGGAAACATGTCAGAGAGAAGAGATGGCAATCACCACCTTTTCAAAGTATCTGTGCTGTGTGAGCTTTCTCACTGCGCTAGCTCAGAAAACAAGAGTATTTTATAAAAAGGGTAAGTAATCGACAAACTAATAAAATTGAAATTTGGCATTAGAAAAACTAATGTAACTAATTGTGAACCTATATTCACCTATTTGCTATATGCACTAAATATAAAGGGTGTGTTAATTATGAATATTTATTTCATTAAATTGAATAGATTTTTTGTCGTTAAATTAAGTATGGCTAAATTAGCTGAATTGTTTATTTACTAATCTTTTACAAAATAATACGTATTTATTTATTGCTAGCCCTTGTTAGATAAGGGCAGACTGATTAAGATAACAGCCATAATAATAGTCTATAAGCATTTCATAAGTAGTCATGACGCAATCGTCTTTTACATTTCCAATACGGGTTTATTACGAAGATACCGATGCAGGTGGCATAGTCTATTATGCGAATTATTTAAAGTTCTTTGAACGAGCGCGTACTGAATGGTTAAGAGACTTAGGCATAGAGCAAGCTAATTTTCTCGAACAATCGATAGGTTTTGTTGTCAGACGAGTGTCGATGGAAAATATTGCTTCTGCTCGTTTAGATGACCTACTGAGTGTTAAGAGCCAAATTAAACTGCTAAAACGAGCCAGCATTATATTTACTCAACAAATTGTTAATGAACAAAACATTGAATTATGTCGTGTTGAAGTAACTGTCGCGTGTGTCGATTTTAAAAATAATAAACCGTGTCCAATACCGGAAACTATATTAGGAGCGTTAAAAGGTGTCAGCTGAATTATCTATACTGGATTTGTTTCTTCAGGCAAGTTTGCTAGTTAAAACCGTAATGTTAATTTTATTAGGGTTTTCAATAGCTTGTTGGGCAATGATTTTTCAACGCAAAAAAGCGCTTGATGGGGCAACAGTTCAACTCAAGCAATTTGAAGATAAGTTTTGGAGCGGCGCAGATTTAACCAAACTATATAACGAAATATCATCACGTCAGCATGTGCAAGGTATTGAGCGTTTATTTGTCGCGGGCTTTAAAGAATTTGCTCGCTTGCGTAAAAGTAATATTCAGTCACCTCAAATGATTGTTGATGGCACCCATAGAGCAATGCGTGTCGCGCTTTCACGAGAGGTAGATAATTTGGAAGCCCACTTGCCGTTTATGGCAACTGTAGGTTCAATTAGTCCATATATCGGCTTGTTTGGTACGGTTTGGGGTATTATGAATTCTTTTATTGCGCTTGGTGCCGTTCAGCAAGCAACCTTAGCAATGGTAGCGCCTGGTATTGCCGAAGCGTTAGTGGCAACAGCAATGGGTTTATTTGCCGCTATTCCTGCGGTTATGGCCTATAACCGTTTTAGCCATAAAGTGGAAAAGCTTGAAAATAGCTATGCCAACTTTATGGAAGAATTCTCTTCTATCTTGCATCGTCAAACGGCTGTTGAACACTAAAGGTAACTGCGACTATGTATAATCGAGTTAGACGTAAAAAAGTCGCTGAAATCAATGTGGTTCCCTACATTGATGTAATGTTAGTGTTGCTGATTATTTTTATGGTAACCGCACCGCTTATTACCCAAGGGGTGAAAGTTGACTTACCAAAGGCCGATTCAAAGCCGCTTGATAAAGATAGCAAAACGCCAATTGTTGCCTCTGTTGATGCTGATGGTAATTATTATATCGCTGAAGGTTCAGGTAAAAATAAACGGGTAACTAGTGATGAGCTTGCTATTGAAGTTGCTGCACAATTACAGCTTGATCCCGAAAAACCAGTCGTCGTAAATGGAGATGGCGCAGTTTCTTATGATGCCATTATTCAGTTAATGGTGTTGTTACAACAGGCGGGCGTTCCTTCGGTTGGTTTAATGACAGATACGCCGGAGAAATAAGGCGTGTCGAATAAGCTTAATACGCTGTTAGTAATGCTTAAAACTCCGCTTGGGCTGAGTATAAGTCTGCATGTTGGTTTGCTGATATTTTTACTGTTTGGCAACTTTTCTAGTGAGCCAGCTAAACCTAAAATGATGCAGGTTAATTTAAACCCAATTCAAGCGGTAACGGTTGATAAAGCCATTATTGAAAACCATGCGGAAAAAATTCGTCAGGAAAAAGCCAAGCAAAAAGCTGCTGAACAAAAGCGACTAAAAGAGCTGGAAGAAAAAGCTGCGGCTGCTAAACGCAAGCGTCAGCAAGAAGAAGCACGTGTTAAAAAATTAGAGCAGCAAAGCAAACAAAAAGAGCAAGAGAAACGCCTTGCTGACGAAAAAGCCAAAGCGGCAAAAGCTAAAGCACTAGCAGAGGAAAAAGCCCGTAAGCGTAAAGAAGAAGAGCGTAAAAAGGCTGAAAAAGCAGCGGCTGAAGCTAAGAAAAAACGTGAACGAGAAGCTGCAGAGCGTAAGAAGAAAGAAGAAGCTGAGCGCAAACGTAAAGCACAAGAAGCAAAAGAGCGGGCGGCCCAAGAAAAAATGTTAGCCGAGCAAATGGCCGAAGAAATGGCAGCAAGACAACAAGCTCGTAACCAGCAAGTAGTGTCAGAAATTAATCGCTATACGGCATTGATCACCCAAACCATTCAGCGTTATCTCATTACGGATCGTAGCTCAATGGAAGGAAAGTCTTGTAAATTAACCATAACTCTTGCACCATCAGGCTTTGTTACCAACGTTCAAACCGGACAAGGCAGTGCAGTAGTATGTAATGCCGCGAAAAATGCTGTGTATAAAGCAGGTACTTTGCCAGTATCGAAAGATCCTGAAGTATTTAGGGAAATGCAAAAAATCAGCTTAACGGTAATACCAGAGTTTTAATTAGTCGTTTTTTATGAACGGCTTAAAATCAATAAACAAAATTAAATCAAGAGTAACGAGTTCTATGCGACAAGTCAGTCTTATCATTTTTTCATTCTTATTAATTGTTTCTTCAAAAGCGTTTGCGACCTTAGAAATCGTGATCACAGAGGGTATTGATTCGGCTAGACCAATCGCAGTATTGCCATTTAAATGGAATGGCTCGGGAGTTATGCCTGAAAACATTAATCAAGTGGTCAGTGATGACTTGTTACGTAGCGGTAAATTTAGCCCGATTAGTGCTAGTCGTTATCCGCAAATTCCAAGTTCAGATCAAGAAGTCGATTATACCGCTTGGGCGTCAACGGGTGTTGAAGCGATTGTTGTTGGCAGTGTTACCGAAACCAGCATTGGCCGTTACCAAGTCAAATATCAGTTAATTGATGTAATTCGAGGCCAAATTACTGGTGGTCAATCGCAAATGCTAAGTGGCGGTAAATTGGTTGCAGACAGCGCTCATTTACTGCTCGATAGTGGTGCGCAAATCGGCAGTAGTCAATTTCGACGCTTTGCTCACCAAATCAGTAATGCAGTATATGAAAAGCTAACGGGTGATAAGGGCGCGTTTTTAACTAAAATCGCTTATGTGATTGTCCGTGATGAAGGTGATTATCCTTATCAGCTAGTATTTGCAGATTATGACGGCGTTAATGAGCAAACCATTTTAAAATCAAAAGAGCCTCTAATGTCGCCAGCTTGGCATCCAAATGGTGAAAAGCTGGCGTACGTCACTTTTGAGAATCGTCAGGCACAAATATATGTTATTGATATTTACACTGGGAAACGTACATTAATTAGTTCATATCCAGGTATTAATGGTGCGCCTCAGTGGTCGCCAGATGGTAAAAAGCTAGCATTGGTGCTGTCTAAAGACGGTAACCCAGAGATTTATACATTAGAGTTAGCGACGAAAAAACTCACCAGAGTTACCCGTCATAGAGCGATAGATACTGAGCCAAGTTGGACGCCTGATGGTAATTCATTGATTTTTAGTTCAGAACGGGGTGGAAAACCGCAGCTTTATCGCGTAAATTTAGTCGATGGTAAAGTTAGACGTTTAACTTTTGATGGCGAAATGAACCTTGGTGGTAGTGTTACGCCAGATGGTCGTCAGTTAATTATGGTTAATCGTACGCGTGGTCAATACCATTTAGCCAAACAAGAATTAGATACAGGGTTATTCCAAGTGCTAACCAAAACTAGGTTAGATGAATCGCCAAGTGTATCACCAAATGGTGGCATGATTATTTACAGTACTATGCACAATAACCGCCAAGTGTTAAGTTTAGTTTCAGTAGATGGTCGATTTAAAGCGAGACTACCGGCCAAAAATGGTCAGGTTAAAGCACCCGCTTGGTCACCGTTTTTATAATAATTATTAGTTGTTTCTATATACATGAGTAAGGAAAAATAAAAATGCGCTTGAATAAAGTAATGAAGAGTTTAGCCGTTGCATTACCTTTGTTTGCCTTAGGAGCTTGTAGTTCAAGTTCAGATAGCGAAGGTCAAAACCAAGTTGACACAAATGCGTCACAAACTGTTACTGAAACCGATAACGTGCAAGTTACTGCTGCACAGCGCGCTGCTGAAATTGAAGAGCAAAAGCGTTTAGAATTAGAAAAGCTTCGTTCAGAGCACATTGTATACTTCGACTTTGATACATCAACATTGTCAGGTGAGTTCTCGCCAATTCTTGATGCTCACGCGAAATACTTAAATGCAAATTCTTCAGTTAAAGTATTAGTTGAAGGTCATGCTGATGAGCGCGGTACGCCAGAATACAACATCGCATTGGGCGAGCGTCGTGCAAAAGCTGTTGTTACTTATTTAGAAAACATGGGTGTTTCACCTTCACAATTAAGCGTAGTTAGCTACGGTGAAGAGAAGCCTATGGTTAAAGATCGCACAGAAGCTGCGTTTGCTAAAAACCGTCGTGCTGTTTTAGTTTACTAATATTAAGCAGTAAATAGGACGGAAATGGTAATCAACAAAGTTTTACTTGGACTTGTTGTTACGGCCAGCGCAACATTTGCGCTGGCACAACAACCCGCTCCCGTGCTCGATGTTAGTGGCGGTGGAACGGGCTCAGCCTCTGAGCAAATAGCCAACTTACAGCGCCAACTTGAAGCGAGAAATCGTGCTCAGGTTAAAATTCAGCGCCAGCTTGAAGAACTTCAAATGGAAGTTAACGAGCTACGAGGCGTCACAGAATTACATAATCATCAACTCACTCAAGTACTAGAGCGTCAACGCGAACTCTATCAAGAAATTGAACGACGAGTGTCTGAAGCGTTAAAAGTACCGAATCAAGTGCCTTCAACATTAGCAGCTCCTCAGGGAACGCCCGCATCTGGTCAATACAGTAGCAATTTAACGGAAAACGAAGCCTATGATCGTGCCGTTAATATGGTGTTGAAAGAAAAACAGTACGACAAGGCTATTCCTGCTTTCCAAGCATTTAATAATAATTTCCCGAATTCGACTTATGCGGCGAATGCGCATTATTGGTTAGGGCAGTTGTTATTTAATAAAGGTGAATTGGCTCAAGCGGCAAAAGAATTTGATATTGTGGTATCACAACACCGGTCATCAACTAAACGAGCTGATGCTATGCTCAAGCTTGGTATGGTGGCACAAAAACAAAATCAACAGGCGCAAGCGGTACAAATTTATCAGCAGCTAATAAAAGAGTACCCAAACTCTACAGCAGCACAATTAGCCCAACCAAGGCTGCAAAGTTTACAATAGATAGCTGATAACTTGGTCTATTTGTTGTGTTTTTGTGCAAACGAACGCAATTTGTAGAAAAACTTAAAAATTGTTGTTGCACTAAAAAAATTTATAAGTATCATATGCCCCGCGTTGGACGAGAGCTCAACGCGAAAACAAATGTCGGTCGTTAGCTCAGTTGGTAGAGCAGTTGGCTTTTAACCAATTTGTCGAAGGTTCAAATCCTTCACGACCGACCACTTCTTTACCAAGAGAGGTGTTACCTTGTTTAGGTTATTTGTCTAGTGCAGTTTAAATCGGTCGTTAGCTCAGTTGGTAGAGCAGTTGGCTTTTAACCAATTTGTCGAAGGTTCAAATCCTTCACGACCGACCACTTCTTACGGCTCGTTATAGCTAAAGCAGTGTAAACTTAAATTCGCACCTTATCTATTTTATGTATCGGTCGTTAGCTCAGTTGGTAGAGCAGTTGGCTTTTAACCAATTTGTCGAAGGTTCAAATCCTTCACGACCGACCACTCTCTTGAGTGCCATCTTACTTTTCTCTAAATTTATTCATCATTAAATAGTCCAGCTAAATCTTAGTTATTTCTATATTATCCGTATTAAACTGGCGTAACGCTCTAGCGTATAAGTTATTTATGACACTAATATGAAGCTGTATACACATTTCCTCGATGTTAGCGTATAATTGCCGCCCATTTTGATAAACCCATTAGTGACGAGTTTTACGATGTCTCAAGCCAATTTAGCCGTAGATATTGATTTTCAATTTCCTGCAAAACCAATTCCTTTGTCAGCCGAAGAGAAAGCAAGCTACAAAGAAAGTATTAAGCAGTTACTAAAAGAAAAAAATGCGGTCTTAATTGCACATTACTACACTGATCCAGAAATCCAAGCGTTAGCTGAAGAAACAGGTGGTTGCGTAGCTGATTCACTTGAAATGGCGCGTTTTGGCAATCAACATCCTGCGCAAACATTAATTATTGCTGGGGTTAAGTTTATGGGAGAAACAGCAAAAGTGTTAACTCCTGAAAAAACTGTAGTAATGCCAACACTTGAAGCAACCTGTTCACTGGACTTAGGGTGTCCAATTGATAAGTTTGAAGCCTTTTGCGACCAACACCCAGACCGAACAGTTGTGGTATATGCCAATACTTCAACAGCAGTAAAAGCACGTGCTGACTGGATAGTTACTTCATCGTGCGCAATAGAAATTGTTGAGCATTTAGAAGAAAATGGCGAAAAAATCCTCTGGGGACCTGATCGCCATTTAGGTAATTATATTCAAAAGCAAACTGGTGCCGATATGCTAATGTGGCAGGGCGCCTGTATCGTTCACGACGAGTTTAAAACCAAGGCACTTAAGGATATGAAAGCATTACACCCTGATGCGGCAGTATTAGTGCATCCTGAGTCTCCTGCGGAAATTATTGAACTTGCTGACGCTGTTGGTTCAACAAGCCAATTAATTAAAGCAGCTCAAGAGTTACCGCATAAGAAATTTATTGTGGCTACCGATCGTGGCATCTTTTATAAAATGCAGCAGTTGTGCCCTGAAAAAGAGTTTTTTGAGGCACCTACAGCTGGTGAAGGCGCAACCTGCAGAAGTTGTGCCCATTGTCCTTGGATGGCAATGAACGGCTTAAAAGCGATTGAAGAAGCGTTAATTAACCCTGAAGGCAAAGAAGTATTTGTTGATATGAGCTTGCGTGAAGGTGCACTACGTTCAACCAACAAAATGTTGGAGTTTTCTGCGTCATTAAAACGCTAAAAAGAACTGTTACAATTATACCAATTGAATTAAATATTTGAACATTTAGCGAGAATTAAACGGCTTGTAGGCACAGGTTTGATGCTCCTGCAAAACCTAAGCACCTACATCCATGTAGGCGTGGCTTTGATTTTGATAATGGTTATTCCCTTATCAAAATCAGTAACGCAGGATATAAACCGTTTAAACTCGCCCTTCGGGAGCTCATCAAGAAAGTGATAACTTTACAAATTGTCTTGATGGAGAATGACTACACCGGCATCAATTTGCTTTGTTCTAACTTCCCTGACGTAGCTCTGAACTGGTTAAATATTTAATAAAATTGGTATTAGTTGCTTGAGAATTGAACAACTAATCGTTAAAAATGAACAAAGCCTTGCGAATACAAGGCTTTTTTTCTACCATAGCGCTGCTTTTACTAGCAGTTCAATCTTGATAACGTTGAAATGTTTTCAAGCATTAAATAAGGTAACGTGTCCGAGTGGCTGCCAAGTGTGATTACCACGCCAAGGCGTGCTCAGCCAATAAGCCTGAAATTAAAGTGACAGTAACACTCTAACATACTCAATAGTTCAAAAATGGTGACGTGTCCGAGTGGCTGAAGGAGCACGCCTGGAAAGTGTGTATACGGCAACGTATCGAGAGTTCGAATCTCTCCGTCACCGCCATTATTTTCTATGTTTTTATTGGTTCTCAGCTGAGTTTCTATTGATTTGGGACATTTTGGGGGCAATTAGTAGTACTTTCAAACCACGCTATACCATCTATAAATTAACTTTTATAAAACGGGTCATGTATTAAATATCGATTGATGTTTATTTATAGTAAGTTTATCTAGTGTATTTTTATAGTAAGTTATTAGACTTTAGACTTTTCAGCAAAGCTAAAGTTTACAGTGACCTAATAAACTAAAACCTATTTTAAATACTTTCCTTTCACGCCTACCATTTCTTCAACTATCTTAGCCATAGATTTAGTGTCTTGTGGTATCCATCGACCATAATGTTTTTTTACCATCGTTGTATCAGCATGACCTAATTGCCTAGCAACCCATTCTAAAGGAATATACTGCGAAACCATTTGAGATGCGAAAGTATGTCTACATTGATTTGGGCTTCTTAGTTTTATATTTGCGCGCTTTAAAATGTTGTGAAAGCGTGTTTCCATTGGCTTTTGCCTAAAAGGGATAGGTGTTTGTTTATTCTGTCTACTTTGGTCATTATAAAATACGAAAGTAATAGTTTCTTCAATTGTAGTTATTGAATCGTCTTGTATAACAGTAATTTCAGACGCTTGTATGTTAATACTATAGTTTTTTTGTTGATGTAGCCAGAATAACGCAGGCTCAAGTAACTCAATAGTTCTTTCTCGAACTAATTCTTTGGTACATTTATATTGACCTTCAACTTCTGCACGCTTGACTGACATTATTCCAAGTTCAAGATTAATATCTTCCCAAGCTAGCGCACGAAGTTCTGCAACAGATAAGCCAGTCCAGATTCCAAAAAGAAACATATGTTTGTCTTGAGGTCGTTCATAATCTAGTTGCTCAAGTGCGTAAATTTCATTTTTTGTAAAAGGATCTGCGTTACTGGCATTTACCTTTTTAGTCTTAAATTTACTAACTCTTTTCGCTAAATTAGTAGTGATAATTAAGTCGTCAAACGCATCTTCGAATACTTTGATTAAAATACCAAGTACTTCATTTGCTGTTTTTGGGCTCAATTTGTAACCAGCAGTTGGATGAATTAGGTGAAATTTAAATTTTTCAATTTCATTTTTTTTAACCGTTCTAATTTGCCTACTATCACCAAAATAGTTAAGAATATGTTTGGATTTAGATTTTACTGCTTTAAATCCGCTTTTGTGCCTATTTAGTTTATAAAGTTCTAGGTAAGAGTTTATGCCTTGACTAATTGTTCTTTTTAAGTCGGCTTCAATCCCTGTCGATACTTTTAATGCTCTTGGAGAATTAGGAAATTCTCGTAAATAGTCAAAACTACCAATTTTAATTTGAGCTTTAATGTTAGCAACGTAATTAGCCGCATATTGAATGTTTTTATCAGTTAACTTTAACTGTGGCATGGGTTCGCGGCACCGAACACCATCCACAGTAAAGCTTATTCTAATTGTTTGACCACGAACTTCGACTCCCGGCGGCAACTTAGACATTTGAAGCCATCCAGAGATCAATAGCTTTTACGTTATAAATGATTCTACCTTTAGGGTTTTTAGCCCAATGTACACCTTCTGCCCAGACAGCGCATCGACGGTATTCGCGCATTGCCATCTCAGAGATACCTAATCGCGCAGTTATTATAGAGGATAAAACCCATGGCCCTACGGAGGACTGAAAAATTGCTGTATTTAACATCTTGGTTATTTGATCAACTGAATATACTTGATTGTTCATTATTAATACCTTGTTTTTTATATGGTTACTGAGTACTTGTATATTTAAACATGGCGGCAGACCTGGACTCCCTCGGATTTTCCTGCGAACGCGACAAAATCCGTACCGCGTGCAATTTCGTTTGACCAATGGCAGGGTGTTGTGTGTTTTTTGTTCAAAATGTTTGGTTTATCAGTGCAACACAGGCCGGATTTCACGAGGAAATTCACTCAACTTAACCTGCGTTGGTGGCTCATCTTTGTATAGCTGTATGATTTCTTTAGTCATGACGTTAAAAAAGTAATGAATACCCTCATTCGTATTCAATATTTGCTGTGCAGTTGAGTAAGTAACGTTCGATAGCAGTGAAATTATTAACGCTGCATCAATGTTATTTTGACCTCCGTTATGAAAAAATTGGGGTAACGCTACACACGCTTCACTTTGTATAACGCTTTTAAATTTATCGATAATGAGGTTTTCAAAATAATAGTTGTGTTGTTCAACATCGACTTCGTCTAATTGGTTAATCATTTTTTACCGCTCTGATTAATTTACAGTGAAATAAGTTCATCACAGATTTTCAAACGGGCAAGTTATCCATCATTTTTATCCGTTGGCCAAAGGTGATGTTTATCATGAGGTAGCATTTCTTTGCATAAAAAGCATTGATACGCCATTACCTCCCCATCTTTTTGGCTCCGTACTGGTACGTTTAACATCGCGCCCAAATACTCTACTTCATGCCAATTGATGTAAGTGCCATAACGTTTTATTTTTCGCCGTAGCGCTTTGTCTTTACTTATTTGTTTGAGTAATTGCCAGGTAAGCTCAAACGGGAGGTCGTTTTGTTTGGCTGTGCGATAAATTGCGTTAATTTTTCGTTTTTTACTGAAGGCTTTATTCATTGAAATCTCCTTAAGTTGATTTAAAAGGCTAGGGGAGGCGCCTATTGGGCGCCTGACACATTGTTCAATCAAAGGGAATATCATACGCTGCACCATCAGGTGCGTATTTGCCGTACGGGGAGTTGCCGAACAAGCGATAGAACTGCTTTGTCACCATCTGAAAATATTGGTCATAGCGCTCATTGACTTCATCCAAGGTTAAAATATTGGCATATGGCTTTAACTCTCGAATAATTAATTCAAACTTGTAGTGAAGAGACTCAAGCGGGAGGTCGACGTATACACAGTGCACAAGGTTGCCCATTAAACATTTGCAAATCGCGGGTGTTAATACGTACTCGCTACCTTGTCCATCATCCACAACTCGCTCGGTAAGGGCGTTGGTGGCGCCACTTAAGTTCAGCTCCACTTGGCCATAACGCGGCGACTGTACAGTAAATTGATGATTAATATCGATGTTAAGATTTGTGTTAATAATCCGCTCAGGGTCGTATTCGTACGGTAAATCGGCTCCCGCTAACATAAAGCCAAGCATGGCATGCACTTTTGATTGAAATGGAGCGGCTACGCAAATCAGGTCGTTGATTAAAGCATTTGTCATTTATTTTTCCTTTTAAACGGGTAAAAAGCAGTTTTTGCTGCACTACGACCTATTGAAATACAAAATTTCTAACGCGCAACTTAGTGCTCAGCGACTTATTTTCGTGGCCTATTTTTCTTTGAAATGAGGGGGTAAATGGGTAAAGTAGTGATAAGAACAATAAACAAGGAAATACCCATCGATGAATAAAAGTCAGTTAGTAGAAAAAATTGCCGCAGGTGCCGATATTCCAAAATCAGCAGCTAACCGCGCACTTGATGCGTTAACGCAAAGTATTGGCGAAGCACTTGCTGGTGGCAGTGATGTTGCGTTAGTCGGTTTTGGCTCATTTAAAGTATCTGAGCGCGCAGCGCGTGAAGGCCGTAACCCACGTACAGGTGAAACTATTCAAATTGCTGCGGCGAAAGTACCGACCTTTAAAGCAGGAAAATCATTAAAAGACGCGTGTAACTAACACGTACTTTTCAACGGATAATCAAGCCCTCTTAATGAGGTAATGCCGTTCACTTAAGGTGAGCGGCATTTCTTTTTATAGGGTACCGAGCGGGTCGTTTCTTCACACATCGAGGAAATATTCTTTGCCGCCGGGGCTCTAAGATAAGGCTTTCAGCCATACCGT
>NZ_JBQMTM010000007.1:0-167603 GCF_053470325.1 Colwellia sp. MEBiC06753
GCCGCCAGCGTTCAATCTGAGCCATGATCAAACTCTTCAATTAAAATCGTTTGTTGAGACATCTCTTATAAAAGAGCGTCTCGGCTCAATGAATTCTGTACAAAATAAAACTTAAAAAAGTATTTTTTTTGCATGAACTTCACTGAGTTAATTTTGGCTACCGAAGTAGCTTATTTGTAAAATCAACATCATGTGAATGTCCACACAAATTGCATGATAACTAATTGTTAAAGATGCCTACCGAAGTAGGTATGCCGAACCGCTTCACTTATAAAAAGTGGATGAACGCGTTGTTCGGCGCGGGCTATCAATCTCATTCGTTGCTAGACCGCTTATTCTCTTTCAGGTCATTCCCTGTCAGAGCGGATGCGTATTCTACTCACCCCTGTTTCGATGTCAACAAGTTTTTGAAAAAAGTTTTAAAAAGTTTTTCAAACTTATCTGACCCGTTTAATGCTAAATCGTTAACACTAAACTGTTCAAAACAGCATTCTCAAGTCTCCCTGGGAAGTGGATGCGCATTTTAGGGATTTTTTATCCCGCGTCAACACCTTTTTTAAATAATTTTAATATTTTTGTTTAAACGCTGGATTTTCATACAAACCACGTATTTATTGAACAACATATTAACAAAGCTTACTAAAACTTAACTAAATGACCTTATTAGTCATTATTTGATGGCTAGCGATTATTTGTCTATATCTACTAGATTTGGTCAGTGATTAGCTCACTATAAGTATAATTTTTGTTATTATTTCCATTAGTTAGAAATTAAAGGCACTTTTATCTATGAATAAGGCATGTAGAACCTATAAAGGTATTGCTCCAAAAATTGGTAGCGATTGTTATATTGATCAGACTTCAGTAATCGTAGGCGATGTCACTTTAGGTAATGATGTAAGTATATGGCCATTAGTTGCTGCGCGTGGTGACGTTAATACGATTACGATTGGGGAGCGCACTAATGTTCAAGACGGAACCGTACTACACGTTACTCGTAAATCAGAGGCAAATCCTGATGGTTACCCTTTGATAATTGGCTTTGATGTTACGATTGGACATAAATGTATGTTGCATGGTTGCACCTTAGGTAATCGCATTTTAGTAGGAATGGGTGCCATTATTATGGATGGTGCGGTAGTAAAGGATGATGTCTTTATCGGTGCCGGCACACTTATACCACCAAACAAAACACTAGAAAGCGGTTATTTATATGTTGGCAACCCAGCTAAACAAGCTAGACCATTAAAAGAAGCAGAACTCAAATTTTTAGCGAAATCTGCGATTAACTATGTTGAACTTAAAAACGACTATATTAATGAAGCCAATAGTTAACCATTATTGTTTCATTTGAATATGAAGTTCATTGCCTTCTAATTCATTGTCCTCTAACCAGAGCTCGACAATTTCCTCTAAATCATATTTAGTACAATTGTCGACCTCGGTTAAACGACTTAATGAAAGCGAATGAAAATAGATAAAAATTTGCTGACCAGCAACCAATCCTGACATCCGCCAGCAGTCACTAGTTTGATCAAAGCTTAAATCATCATTAAATAAAATGGCTTGGTTCATTAGTGGTTTCTCAACATATTACGAAGCATAGCTAATACTTGTGCTTGATCAGGTTTAACATTTCGCCACAGATAAAAGCTTTCAGCTGCTTGCCCCACTAACATACCTAAGCCATCAACTGTTTTACTGCAACCTAATTGCTTTGCCCATGCAAGAAAAATGGTTGGCTTATTTTGATAGACCATATCGTAAGCAAAGCCATTTTCAGCAAATATTGACTGAGGTACTGGTGGTAACTCCCCAGATAAGCTTGTTGAAGTGGAATTAATTACCAGATCAAAAGCTGTTAAATGTTCAAGTTCAGTTAAAGGCACAGCTTCAATATGGCCAAATTCTCTAAAGGTAGTTTGTAGTGCTAACGCTTTATCAAAAGAGCGATTTGTTACAACGAGCTGATTAGGCGCTTTATCCAATAGTGGTTTAATCACCCCTCTTGCTGCGCCCCCTGCACCAATTAATAAAATACGTTTCGTTAATGGTGCACCATTAGCAATTAAATCTTTTACTAAACCAGCACCATCAGTGTTGTCTGCCGATATAGTGCCGTCATCATTAAAAGTAAGCGTATTTACCGCTTGTGCTAATTGCGCACGTTCACTGATATGATCTGCAATCTCAAATGCCTCGCCTTTAAATGGCATAGTGACATTACAGCCTTTACCGCCGGCTTTAATAAACTCAGTTATTTGCTGGTGAAAATTATCCAGCGCCGGTTCAATCGCGGTATACTCAAGATCTTGATGTGTTTGTATTGCAAACTGTTGATGGATAAATGGCGACTTTGATTGTGAAATCGGGTGTCCAAATACGGCGTATTTATCCATTACTTTAACTCTCTACTATTGAATAGGCATTACTTTGTTTGGCATTAAAAAGCTTTTTTCGTCCACTGACAAGACTGAAAACGAATCAACTAGTACAACTCTTTATAATTTAATTGGTGGCGAAGCTGGAACCCGCACTTTAGCAAACGCATTTTATGATGAAATGGAAAGCAATATTCATTTACAAGAGCTATTAGCAATACATAAGCAGCCGCTAGATGAAATTCGAGAAAAATTCTTTGAATATTTATCAGGCTGGATGGGTGGGCCGCCGCTATTTGAACAAAAGTATGGTCATCCAAGGCTAAGGCAGCGCCATATGCATGTCACTGTAACCTCAAAACAGGCACAACTTTGGATGCTATGCATGAATAATGCGTTAGATAGTACAGTTAAAGACCAAGCTTTAAAACACCATTTACAGCAAGCATTTGGCCAGCTAGCTCAACATATGATTAATCATTAAGGTTTTAGCAATTAGCTGATAAACATTATCTTTTTCATTTATTTGTCGGCATAAAAATATCATACTAGTTCTCATGGTAATTAAAATTATCCGATAAAATTAATCACTTATGTTAAACCTTGGGTTTTCTAGCGATGACAGCCAGCTGTCTATATCACAAAAATTATTGCTAACTGCGGGCTTTTACCTATTGTTTTGTCTGTGGTATTTACCACAGCTCGACTTAATTCCATTAATTAATGAAGAGACTCGCCGCGCGATTGTCGCCATAGAGTTGCTTAATAATGGCAACTTCTTAATACCAACCATAGGTGGTGAACTTTATACGGCCAAGCCTCCGCTATTTAATTGGCTAATCATGCTCGCTAGCGGGATGGATGCAGGGCAGGTTAATGAATTTAATGCTCGCATTGTTTCGGTAATATCTTTGGCGATACTGGTGGCCACCATTTGTTACTTAACCCGTAACTGGTGGTCGACAAAAAGCTTATTGCTATTGGCTGTGCTACTCGCACTTTCACCGGCTATGGTGCGAAAAGCTACGCTAGCAGAAATTGATATCACCTTTACCTTACTAGTTAACCTCGCTATCTTTAGCTGGTTCTGTAATTACCAATGCCAAAGATATAAACAAGCTTGGTTAATTTCTGCAGTATTTATTGGTCTAGCCTATTTATGTAAACGCGAAGCGGCATTGCTATTTTACGTATTATCTATTGCCAGTTGGTTAATCTATCAAAAACAAGTTAAGACGCCATTTATCAGCGGAATTTACCTAGCGATAGCGATCATCCTATTATCCATTGCCACTTGGATTGGCCCTATTATCGCGGAATATGGTGTTTATGCGTTTGTTAAACAAACATCAGAGCAAGTAGCTTTGCGCCAACATGAGGGAAGCTTTGTTAATTATTTATTTAGTAGTATCAGTTACCCATTTGAAGTGCTAGTTTCATTACTCCCTGCTACATTGCCATTGGCGTTGTTATTAATTAAGAAATTTCGCCAGCAACTTAGCCAATATTACGGAGAGCGCTTCAGCTTTTTGGCGCTTATTTCTTTAGTAAATCTCGTTCCTTACATTCTGCTCGGCGACAGTAACGTGCGATATTACTTACCAATGTTTCCGGCTATTTTTATTTTGGCGACCATGGCGGTCAGCCAAATTGACCTGTTTTATGTAAACGAAAAAAACGACCATCGCCATATTCAGTTAGCGATAAAGATAATTGTTTACTATTTACCGATAGTGTTTTTGAGCTTATCTACTGTCGCCATTATTTATCTAGTAGTGACAGCAACACTTTCAGGTTCTTTAACATACCTACTTATACTTGCTGCCTTAGCTACCCTGCTGTATTTAATCAGGCTTTGTTATGCGCGGATTCAAGCTAAGGTTAAGCTTTCAAGGCTAGTGTTAGAGTACCTGCTCGTTATAATTTTGGCGGTTAGGTTGATTGATTTTGGCTACACCACCCCAAGAAAATATCAAAATACACTCGCCGAACGTGATATTACTGCCATGCTGCAAGACATTGCTAACGTGGCGAATCAGCAACAGGCAAGCATTATTGCGCTACCACAATTTTCACATGCGTTTTTATATTTTGATAAAGACCAACTAATTATGCCGAAAAAGTGTGGCGATAAAATATCAGCCAATGACTTGCACTTATCAATACAGACGAAGGACGATTTCCAGACTTTACAACTAGCAAGCGAGAATAAGATAGTTTGGTACAGTAATTATAGAAATAATTATGTCGCTATTTTAACAACAGCAGAACAGCATCAAGAACGATTCGTACCGAATAAAAGTTGCCTGATTGGCTCAAATTAAAGCCTAAAGAAAAGGCTAGTAACTCTCGTCACTAGCCTTAGTAGAATATGTGTAAAGGAAAGTTATTTAAAACTTGTAACCTAACATGATTGAGTAAACCATAGGGTCAACATCAACGCTTGCAGAACCTTTAATATCACCAATTTTGAATGTTGCATCGGTACCAATATCAATGTAGCGAGCTGATGCATTAACATGCCACTTATCATTAATTTCAAAATCAGCGCCAACTTGTAAGGCGAAACCGAAAGATCCGTCTAATGATAAGTCGTTAAAGCCTAAGCTTTTAGGTGCAGACTTAAACGATTCATCGAAAAAGATAGTGTAGTTTAAACCAGCACCAACATATGGCTTAAATGCAGAACCAGTATCAAAATAATAAACTGCACTTACTGTTGGTGGTAAATGAGTTACTTCTGCTAACGTGGCACCGTCAACATCAACACCAAAAAGGCCTTCTGAAATTCCTTCAGGATCATGAATTTTAACATCATGTTTAAAAGGCGTTGCTGCTAGTACTTCTACCGCCCAGTTGCTGTCAAAGAAATAAACAAAGTTTAAACCTAGTTGTGCATTATCATCGACAGAAATAGATAACGGCGTATCACCGCCTAACGCATCGACTTTAACACCTGATTTGCCGCTATCTGGATCCACCATAGTGTAACCACCACGCACCACAATGTCGCCAGCCTGATAATTTTGCGCCACAGCGCCCAAAGATAATGTTGATAAAACCGCTAATGTCAGTAAATTTTTTTTCATGAGAGTATCCCCTTTAGTATTTGCCGACATCATATAGCGAACAATCCTATGAAAAGTTGATTTACCTCAAATAACAAATTGATTACGGTTTTAAACAATTACTACCCGTACAAAGCGTGATCTAAATCAATAAAAAACGAGTAAATTGACTTGTAAGGCACTGCTAATATCTGCCTGCGTTGATTCGCAATTGCCAATAATATTGTTATATTTAAAGAAAATACTCGACGAAAAGTATGCTAAAGAACCGTCCTGTTCAGGAACAAGTACTCATCACTTTATCGCTGACGATAGCGATTGTTTTAGTGCCCTTCGGCTTATATCGCATCATACAAGCAGATTGGATAATAGGTATTTTTGATATTACCGCTTCAGTGTTGCTGATCTCTTTAAGTTTAAATGTTTATGCGAATCGTCATGTTGAATTTGCCCGTAAAGCAATGAGCGTCTTTGTTTTTGCCGCGGTGCTATTAAGTGTTTATCTCAAAGGTAAGGCGCAGAATGTTTGGCTTTACCCTGCGATTCCACTGATTTTTTACCTAACAACACCATTTATCGCGGCTCGCGTTACCTTAATAGCCATCGCAGTAATGACGTTGCTTATGTACGATCAAATGACCCGCTTTGAATTAATGACCATGATATTTACCTATCTCACTACTGGCGCTTGTTCTTTCGCTTTTGGTTACCAATGGCTTAGACATCAGCAAGAGTTAGTTAATCAAGCGATTACCGATCCACTGACTAAAGTCAAAAACCGTCGAGCCTTTGATGAATATTTCGATAAGCTAATTGCCGACAAACAGGATGAGTGCAAAAACCATGTGTTAGTTATTTTCGATATCGATAATTTTAAAGCGATTAACGATAAGCACGGCCATAAAGTCGGTGACAAAGTATTAATTCATATTACGAAATTGGTTAGTGAGCGTTTACGCAAAAGTGATGGGCTTTATCGAATAGGTGGTGAAGAGTTTTTAATTATTCTTCACAACACGTCAGTAGAGGACGCTGAATCTTTTACCAACAATTTATGCCAGCTAATTGCATCGAATAGCATTCTGAAAAATGAATCGGTCACTATTTCCGCTGGTTTGGCTAAATCTCCTAAAACGGGGCATTCTGGCAACAGCTGGTTTAAGCGCGCTGATGCCGCACTTTATCAAGCAAAAGCTAACGGCCGTAACTGTGTAGAAACTGCTAATGATTAACCGCAGTAAAAATTTCGTACAGCTTATAAATCCACACCAGCAATAAGTAGATAATGGCTGTGGTTACGGCGGCAGAGCCTAAATCTTTCGCTCGACCACTAAGCTCATGGTATTCAGGACCAATTCTATCGACCACAGCCTCAACCGCAGTATTTAATAGCTCTGCAATTAAAATAAGAAACAGCCCAGAAACCAATATAGCAAACTCTATTAATGAGTCTGCTATATACAGCGCCAATGGAATAAGTAATACGCTTAGCCAAGTATATTGGCGAAATGCAATTTCATAACGATAGGCTGCGACAAAACCGCGCCAGCTATTAATAATAGCTGGGCCAAATCGTTGAATATGGCCCAATGGCGTTTCTCTACTCATATTTTACTCTTGCCTACCAAACCAATAGCCTACGCGTTTAACCAATCACGCGGCATAAGATAATTAGCTAACTGAGCTTCTTCACTACCAGCTTCTGGCTTATAGTTGTATTCCCAGCGTGCTAATGGTGGCATCGACATTAAAATAGATTCGGTTCTACCACCGCTTTGTAGGCCAAACAAAGTGCCGCGATCGAACACCAGATTGAACTCTACGTAACGACCACGACGATAAAGTTGGAATTGGCGCTGACGTTCACCGTATGGCGTCGCTTTACGTTGTTCGATGATCGGCACATAGGCATCAATAAATCCTTGACCAACCGCTTTGATATAATCGAATGACTTATCAAAGCCCCAGCTATTTAAATCATCAAAGAATAAGCCACCAACACCCCGGGTTTCATTACGATGTTTCAGATAAAAATATTCATCACACCATTTTTTATGTTCATCATAAACAGTTTCGCCAAACGGCTGGCATAAGGTTTGTGCTGTTTGATGCCAGTGCTGAATATCGTCATCATTAGGATAAAATGGTGTTAAATCAAAGCCGCCACCAAACCACCATACCGGCGCTTCCCCTTCTTTTTCAGCAATAAAAAAACGAACATTCGCATGAGATGTTGGAATATAAGGGTTTTTCGGGTGAATCACTAGCGATACGCCGCAGGCCTGCCAAGTGCGACCAACAAGTTCAGGACGATGCGCGGTTGCTGAAGGCGGTAGTTTATCGCCAGAAACTAATGAAAAGTTAACACCGCCTTGTTCAATGACATCACCGTTGGTTAAAACACGGCTGCGGCCACCACCGCCCTCTGCTCTGGTCCAATTATCTTCAATAAATTTACCAGTACCATCTGCCTGCTCCAATGCCTGACAAATGTTATCTTGTAAGTCTTTAAGGAATGCGACAACGGTTTCAATGTTAACTTGACTCATGTGCGAAAAACTTCTCCAGTTAAGCCATCAATAATGGTCGATGGCTGTGAAAAACCTAAGGTATTGCCTTTAATAATGCAATCAACCTTGTCTCCTAGCTCGGTTTCCACCTGCTGCCAAGTAGTTGCAGGAGGGTGACCAGTTAAGTTAGCACTGGTTGAGACAATCGGCTTATTAAGTTGTTTACATAAAGCAACAACGTCAGGCTGACTAGTGACTCTAACCGCTAGGGTAGAAAATTGGCCGGTTAACCATTTAGGCGTGGTTGGCAAACAAGGTAACACTTGAGTAATACCATCTGGCCAGTGTGATAATACCGCATGGCGCTTATCTTGAGGAATTTTACTATCGTCAATATAGGGTAATAATTGAGAGTAATTACTGGCTAATAAAATTAAACCTTTTTCTATTGGTCGCTGTTTTAACGCCAATAATTTCATTACCGCTTGCTCATTGTCAGGATCGCACCCTAATCCGAATACAGCTTCAGTTGGATAGGCAATTAATCCACCTTGAGCATAAACATCGACTGCAGTATTCATTTAGTACTATGACTCACTCGTTAAAAAATGAGCCATAGTATAGCGAGTTGTCGATTAAGAATATACTTAGCCGAACAAGGATCTGACTTTCTCTCTTAATACAAATTTTTGTATTTTACCGGTAGAGGTTTTAGGTAATTCACTAAATACCACGCTGCGCGGCGCTTTAAAGTTCGCCATATTGTCTCGACAAAAATCAATGACCTCGCGTTCACTTAGCACATAGCCGTCTTTGACCGTAACAAAGGCACAGGGTGTTTCGCCCCACTTTTCATCAGCGCGTGCCACCACTGCGGCTTCCAAAATGGCCGGATGTTTATAAAGCACCCCTTCAACTTCAACAGAAGAAATATTCTCACCACCAGAAATAATAATATCTTTAGAGCGATCTCGAATTTCAATAAAACCATCAGGGTGTTTCACCGCTAAATCACCCGAGTGGAACCAACCTTTAGCAAAAGCTGACTCGGTCGCGGTTTCATTTTTCAAGTAACCTTTCATGGTGGTATTACCACGAAACATAATTTCACCAATAGTTTCGGCATCCGCTGGCACCGGACGCATAGTTTCCGGGTTTAAGACATCGACAGATTCTTGCGTTGGATAACGTACACCCTGACGCGCCTTAAGTGCCGCACGTTCGTCACTGTCTTTGCTATCCCATTCCGACTTCCATTCACTGACTACACATGGACCATAAACTTCAGTTAATCCGTAAGTTTGGGTAATATCAAAACCTAGTGCTTCCATACCTTTAATCACTGCTGCAGGTGGTGGAGCGCCAGCAGTCATTGCTTTAATGCCACGAGGAATTTGCTGCAAAAGCGACTCTTCAGCGTTAAGTATCATATTCAGTACAATAGGCGCACCGCAAAAATGACTAACTTGATGATTTCTCATCGCTTCAACAATGGCTGTAACTTCTACTTGTCGCAGGCACACCTGCGTACCACCAACGGCCGCTATCGTCCAAGGAAAACACCAACCATTACAATGAAACATCGGCAACGTCCATAAATACACTGGTGGCTTTGGCATTGGCCAAATAAGGGTATTACCGATGGCATTTAAGTAAGCGCCACGATGAGAATAAACCACGCCTTTCGGGTTACCTGTAGTACCTGACGTATAATTTAATGCCAGCGCCTGCCATTCATCAGTAATAAAGTGTTGTTCTAATTCGTCATCACCTTCACTGAGTAATGTTTGGTAATCAATAGTACCTATACCCTGAGTTTCGCCGCTTTGCGGATCAAAAATATCAATAACTAATGGTTGCCTACTTGATAATGCCAATGCAGTGCGCATGGTTGAAGCAAAGGCAGAATCTACTAACAAGACGTCACATTCACCATGATCCAAAATAAACGCCAATGCTTGTGGATCTAAGCGGGTGTTTAATGAGTTCAATACCGCGCCAGTGAGCGGTACCGCATAATGCGCCTCAATATAGGCTGGAATATTGGCGGCAATGATGGTGACAGTATCGCCTGGTTTAACACCTCGTTTGATTAAGGCACTGGCAAAACGATTTACATTAACTTGCAACTGACGATAGGTTGTTTTTTGCTCGCCATGTATGACCGCGACACGATCAGGAAAAACTTCAGCGGTACGAGTTAAAAAAGTGACCGGAGTTAACGGCTGAGCATTAGCACGGCATTGGTCTAACCCTTGTTGATAAATATTCATAGCTACCTCACATTCAGGCTTAAAAGCATCAACTGTCTAATGCCATCAAGCTTAGCGAGATTTTAAAAAATTTATATTCTCCTTTAGTCTAAGACCCTAGCTTTGGGTGAATACATTTGCATAGCCATAATTTAGCCAGTGAACATTCCGTATCGACACAAACATAGGTATAATGCCGAGCCTATAAATTGGTCGTGTAGAACTTCCACCCTCTCATTTTATTTATAAGGCACTTTTACAATGAAAGTAGGCATCATTATGGGGTCAAAATCTGATTGGCCAACAATGAAACACGCAGCAGACATGTTAGATCTTTTCGGTGTTCCATATGAAACCAAAGTGGTTTCGGCACATCGTACGCCTCATTTATTAGCTGAATATGCTGAAAGTGCTAAAGATAGAGGTTTCAAAGTAATTATTGCAGGTGCCGGCGGTGCTGCCCACTTACCAGGTATGACCGCAGCTTACACTAGCTTGCCGGTGCTAGGTGTACCAGTGCAATCAAAAGCACTTAGCGGCCAAGATTCATTATTATCCATTGTGCAAATGCCAAAAGGTATTGCTGTCGGCACATTAGCCATTGGTAATGCTGGTGCGGCTAACTCAGGTTTATTAGCGGCACAAATTATTGGTACTCATGATGAAACGGTTATGTCGGCAGTGGAAAAATTCCGTGCCGAGCAAACAGCAACCATTTTAAGTAACCCTAACCCAGCTGAGTAATATCACAATGAATGTTCTTGTATTGGGTGCAGGCCAGTTAGCCAGAATGATGGCACTAGCAACTAAACCACTAAATATTACCATTAGAGCCTATGATGTTGGCTCTAATACTGTTGTTGATCCACTAAATAGTGATGTAAGCTATGGTGAATTAACTTCAGGTATTGAGTTTGCTGATGTTATTACCGCAGAATTTGAACATATCGCCCACGATGTATTAGCACAATGTGAAGCTTCAGGTAAATTAAAGCCTTCCGCTCAGGCAATTAAAACTGGTGGCGATCGCCGCTTAGAAAAAACCTTGCTTGAGGAAGCCGGCGTAGCCAATGCTAAACACAAGATTATTGAAACCAAACAAGACTTTGATCAAGCATTAAACGCGCTTGAACTGCCACTTATCTTAAAAAGTGCCCTTGCCGGATACGATGGTAAAGGTCAGTGGCGATTAAAAGATAAAGCGCAAGCAGATGACATTTGGACCGATATCGAAGCATTCTTCGATGGTGGTGCTAAAGGCGTAAAACATGCCGTTGTCGCCGAACAAATGGTCGGGTTTGATCGAGAAGTGTCTTTAGTAGGTGCGCGCGATAGCCAAGGCAATATCAGCGTTTACCCACTAACAGAAAACCATCACACCGACGGTGTACTAACGGTTTCAGTGGCATTAAATAGTGATAATGCGTTGCAAGCACAAGCGCAGCAAATGTTTAATAAAGTGGCAGATGCCTTAGATTACGTTGGCATTTTAGCAATTGAATTTTTCCAAGTTGGTGATCAGCTGTTGGTTAATGAGATTGCACCGCGCGTGCACAATTCAGGTCACTGGACTCAACAAGGTGCTGATACGAGTCAATTTGAAAATCATATTCGAGCAGTAGCAGGCTTGCCGTTAGGTAGTGGTGCGCTAGTTCGCCCTACAGCAATGATCAATATTTTAGGTGAAGATACAGTACCAAATGAGATCCTAGCAGTGCCAAGTGTTACCTTGCACTGGTATGGTAAAGGCAAACGCGCTGGTCGAAAAATGGGGCATATCAATGTTTCTGCAGATAGTTTTAGTGCGTTAACTGAGCGCTTAGCTGAAGTCGCTAATTTACTGCCAAGTGCAGCTTTTGCGGATATTCAGCAATATGCTAATGGGTTAGTCATAAAGAACTAATTCTTCATTACTGTGCTGATTGGAAGTGGCCACACTTTTTATCAGCACATTGTAATTTTTCGCCCGCCGCCATTTGTCGCTTCAACAATAAAGAAAAACCACACTTTTCACACTCGCCAGCTACTGGTTGGTGATTAACCGCATATTTGCATTTCGGATAATTGCTACACGGATAAAAGGTTTTACCATGGCGGGTAGTTTTTGCCGTTAACTCACCTGACTTGCAGGATGGACACGCCACTGAACCTTGTTCACTTTCAGTGTTTTTATCATGCTCAATATGATGGCACTCGGGAAAATTGCTACAGCCAATAAACATGCCATAACGTCCCTGCTTCACCGCTAATTCATGACCACATTCAGGACACACTGTACCTGGTAGTATTCTGTCTTCAACTTTTTCATGTTCAACTACCGCCCGCGTATACTGACAACTTGGATAATTGGCACAGCCAATAAACGCCCCCGATTTACCACGTTTAATTTGTAGCTCAGAACCACACTCAGGGCAAACGCCATAGGCTTGCTCTAAAGCATGTTCATGTAGTTTAAATAACGGATCGTCTGCGTGAGACATAGATTAACTTTAGCAGTGGATAATGCCGACATTATGCCATATTTGTCGCCATAGAAAGAAGTTGAATAATAAATTAAAAAAGCCGCTAATGTAGCGGCCCTTCTGGAACTTCATCGAAGATTAAATCTTCCATTTGAGAGTAAGCACTTTCTTTACCTGGTACATTAAACAATACCATTAGTACTACCCATTTTAAATCATCCAAATAGAAGTCTTTAGTATCTAACTCCATCACTCGATCTATCACCATTTCACGGGTGGTAATATCCAGTAAATTCACTTGCTCAAGAAACAGTAGAAAGCCTCGGCATTCTGTGTCTAAGCGTTGAATCTCCTGTGCGGTATAAACACGTGTGGATGTGCCAGAAACCCGCGTTAAATACGGATGTTCATCGTTGTGCTGGAGATCAGCTAACTTTTCTAACCAGCTTAATGCTTTATAGATTTCATCTTGATGAAATCCTGCCCTTGTGAGTTCATCGGTGAGCTCGTCGTGATCAACCATGATTTCGGCTTCTGAGTGAATATAATTCTCAAAAAGGTACATAAGAATATCGAACATATTACCCCCTATGTAATCTTAAATAGCCTCCAGGTACCGCAGATACCAGACCTCTTAGCTCAAGCATTGTTAGCCGGGTTAACACTTCGTCTGTAGGAAGTTTACTCCGAGAAACCACCATATCTACGGGAGTGATTTCATATCCCACACTAGCTAACAATGAATCGTTTAACAAGCCCTGTTTATCACTTTTTTCAATTTTTTCGTCCTCCTTAGCTGTAGAGTTAGAAACAGGAAAAAAGTTCAGCTCTTCCATTATGTCGGCCGCTGAATTAATTAATTTAGCCCCCTGCTTAATTAGTTCATTACAGCCAATAGCCATAGGGTTAAGTGGCGAACCAGGAACAGCAAATACTTCTCTATCTTGCTCTAGCGCACAGCGCGCTGTTACTAATGAGCCACTTTTAATTTCTGCCTCTACGACAACCGTGCCCAAACTTAACCCACTAATAATTCGATTACGCCGCGGAAAATGTCCCGGTTTAGCTACAGTTCCGGGCATAAACTCACTAACAATCAACCCTCCTTTATCAACAATACTTTTGGCTAGTTGCTTGTGACGTGATGGATAAACGGTATCGATACCTGTGCCAACTACCGCAATAGTTTTACCAGAAGCGGCTAACGCTCCTTGATGACATGCAGCATCAATGCCTAAAGCCATACCGCTGGTGATGACTAAAGCCTGAGATAATTCAAAAGCCAATTGCCGCGCAAATTCGCGACCAGAATAAGAGGCTGCTCTACTACCAACCATGGCTATTTGAGGTTCATTAAGTAATGAAGAATCGCCTTTGACCCATAATACTAATGGTGGGTCATAAAGTTCAGCCACTAATTTAGGATAGCGACTATGACCATAGTAGATAAGTTCGCTACCAACTTGTTTTGATTGGTTAATCACTTGATCGATGTATTGCCAGTTAGGCTGAGTGATGGCAAGCATTTGTGCTTCATTTAAACCTGTTGAAGCCAGTTGCGACTGAGAAAGTTGAAAAAGTTGAGGCAAACCATAAGCTTGTACTAAAGCTAACTTACGCTTTATCGCTAACCTAGGTACAAACTTTAATGCCAACCATAATTGAACTAGTTCCTTGACCATAGCTCTTCTCCCTAAGACGCAGGCAATAAAAAAGGCACATCACTATAGTTATAGTTGATATGCCTTTATTTTCAATTATTTAGTTTTTATGGTGCTGAAACGATATCGTTTAACCTTGCTGGTTTAGAAGTTTTCATAATCAATGCCATAGCCGCATTGTCATAGACCTTAAATACCATAATCTGACCAATATCTTCTTCAGGCATATCGTATGCGGCATCACTTTCCGCAGACATTCTTGCCCAACGAGAAGCGCTTTCGGTGTATTGCGGGCCATCTTTCGTTTCAACAACAGATGGGCTCTTACGACCAATGGTTAATATATCACCCAATTTAACGCCGTCACTTTCACCGCGGTTGATCATTACCACTTCCAGCTTACCAAACTCACGACCATCACTTGATGACTTAACAATGACACCTCGAAGCGAAGGGTCAGCTTGTTGCATGGTATAGAAAGACGGTAACAATTGACCATCATTAATCGGCATTACCAAATCACCTGAGCGAATTTCGCGATTCGCCGAGTTAACTAATAATGTTCCTGGGCGTTTATTAGCAATATTGCCGTTGCGAATAGCCTGAGCAGTACCAGTAAGCTTGACATTAAAGCCTAGTGACTCGTCAGTTTCCGGATCAATAATTTCTTCATCAATATGGTAAATCGCGTATGACTTACCTAAAACTAGATCATCATTAACATACACTTTGAAGTGATCTAAGCTCGACTTATAACCTTCATCACTACCAACAACATGTGGCAACTCATCAAGTTGAGTTTGTGATAATAAATGATCGTACTTAATGTATGGTGCAATCACTTGTAATGGCAAAGTAGCTATTGGCGATGTTTTCACTTGCTTGCGAAGCTTAGGCGATAATTTTAATGTTGGCTTTTCACGAACAACTGGCGCAGGAATAACTTCATTAGTTTCTTCCACCATAGGTGCTTGCTCAACAATTAATTGCGGTTCACCACTTTCGTCAAGTACCAATCTAAGTACATCACCAGGGTAAATTAAATGTGGGTTATTTATTTCTGGGTTTAAGCGCCATAACTTAGGCCAAAGCCAAGGTTGCTTAAGAAATAAAGAGGAAATGTCCCATAGCGTATCGCCTTCTTCAACTATGTAAGTTTGCGGAGCCCCATCATTAATTTGCAATTCATCAGCAAATGAAAGCCAAGGCAAAGTGAAGAATGTCGCTGAGAGTATAATTTTTTTTAACATGCTACTCTTGTCCATTTTTATACAAAAATTTTAAACCACTATTATTAATGTTATTTAATGGCTAAAATTGAAACATAACATTCTCTATAAATTATCGCTATTTATTTGTAAAAATTATGACCGTTTTAACTGTTTTACGCTTTCCTGATGAAAGATTACGTACCAAAGCCGAAGAAGTAACCGAAGTGAATGATGACATTCGCCAAATTGTCGATGACATGTTTGAAACCATGTACGACGAAAATGGGGTCGGCTTAGCAGCGACTCAAGTTGATATCCATAAACGTATTGTAGTCATGGATACCACAGAAGACAAAAGTGATCCGATCACGCTAATTAATCCAGAAATTATTAAAAAGAGTGAACAAACCTTTATCAATGAAGAGGGCTGTTTATCTGTGCCGGGTTGTTATGCCAAAGTAACTCGCCACGAAACGGTAACGGTTAAAGCACTTGATCGTGATGGTAATGAATTTACCCGTGATGCTGATGAATTACTGAGCATTTGTATTCAGCACGAACTGGATCACTTAGCTGGCGTATTATTTGTTGATTACTTATCTCCGCTGAAACGTAAGCGTATTCAATCTAAATTAGAAAAAGAAGCTCGCCAAGCTGCAAAAGCATAACCAAAGGAATCCCCTTGACTAGTCCATTAAATATTATTTTTGCCGGCACGCCGGATTTTGCAGCAAAACATCTTCAAGCATTAATCGACAGTGAACACAAAGTAATTGCCACCTACTGCCCGCCAGATAAACCGGCAGGCAGAGGTAAAAAGCTGACCGCGTGTGCCACGAAAACTCTTGCCTTGGCGCACGATATTCCAGTGTTGCAACCAAAGAGCTTTAAAGAGCTTGCAGACCAAGAAACACTTAAAGCACTAAATGCTGATGTTATGGTTGTGGTTGCATACGGTTTATTACTGCCAAAAGCGATATTGGATGCACCACGCTTAGGTTGTATCAATGTTCATGGCTCGTTATTGCCGAAATGGCGAGGCGCAGCACCAATCCAGCGCTCACTTGAAGCTGGCGATGCTGAAACGGGTGTAACCATAATGCAAATGGACGAAGGTTTAGATACCGGCGATATGATTTTAAAAGCCAGTTGCCCTATTTTGCCATCAGATACTAGCGCCAGCCTTTACGAAAAATTAGCTAAACTTGGCCCAAAAGCGCTTATCGATACGTTATCGTTAATGGCAACAGGTAATTACCCTCGCGAACCGCAAAATAACGAGCTCGCAACTTATGCCAGCAAACTTGATAAAGCGGAAGCTGAAATCAACTGGCAACAAAGTGCTCGCGTCATTGACTTAAAACAACGAGCATTTACCCCTTGGCCCGGTACTCAAATTAACTTTTGCCAAAAAAATGGTGAGGTGGTGACATTAAAAGTTCACCAGCTCAAAGTGGTTGAACAAGAGATCTCAGGATTTAACGCTGGACAAATTATTTCGGCAGACAAGTCTGGTGTTTTAGTTGCAACAACAGAGAACGCCATTTTAATTGAAGTGCTGCAACTACCAGGCAAAAAGCCACTACCGGTTAAAGACATTCTTAATGGCCGTGCAGAATGGTTTTTACCGGGCAACCCTATTACAGGTTTTATATGTCAGTAAATTTACGAGGGCTAGCCGCACAAATTTGTTTTGGTGTTGTTGATAAAGGCCGAAGCTTATCTGAAGAATTGCCAAAATACGCAGCAAAAGTAGAGGGTAAAGATAAAGGCTTGTTGCAAGAGCTTTGTTACGGTGTGTTACGCTATCTACCAGAGCTAGAATGCCATATTCAGCAGTTAATGGAAAAGCCTCTTAAAGGCAAGCAACGTGTATGTCACTTTTTGTTGTTAGTGGGTATTTACCAACTTAAATACACTCGTATTCCTGATCATGCCGCGGTTAGTGAAACCGTTGCTGCGACTAGTTCGATTAAATTAAAGTTCTTAAAGAACTTAGTAAATGCCATTTTGCGTAGTTACCAGCGTGATCCTGATTTACCAGAAAATACTAGCCTAGCGATTAGCCATAATCACCCAGGCTGGTTTATTAAAAAGTTGCAAAGCACCTATCCACAACAATGGCAACAAATATTGAACGCCAATATGCAACGTCCACCAATGTGGCTGCGAGTAAATCAAGCTCAAAGCTCTTCAGATGACTATTTAGCGCTGCTTGCTAACACCCCGATAGAGGTTGATGCACAACAAGAAAAAACCGGCGCCATTAGGCTAGTTAATGCGGTTGATGTAGATAAGTTACCAAACTTCGCTAAAGGTATGGCCTCAATACAAGATGCTGCCGCCCAACAGTCGGCCCGGTTACTCGACTGCCAAGCTGGTGATATCGTGCTAGATTGCTGCGCCGCCCCAGGCGGTAAAACCTGCCATATTTTAGAAATGTCGCCCAATATCGCATCATTAACAGCGATAGATATTGAAGAAAGCCGACTAAAACGCGTTCAAGAAAACCTTGATAGAATTGGCGTTAAAGCAAAATTACAAGTTGCCGATGCCACGGCACCAGAACAATGGTGGGACGGTTCACAATTTGATCGCATACTGCTAGATGCGCCTTGCTCTGCCACTGGTGTTATTAGACGGCACCCGGATATTAAGTGGCTTAGAAAATCACAGGATATTGACGCGCTAGTTATCTTACAGGCCGAGATTTTGAAAAAGATGTGGTCATTACTTAAGCCTGGTGGTACTTTGCTATACGCTACATGCAGCGTATTACCTGAAGAAAACGCAGAGCAAATATCGCAATTTATAGCCGAAGAGCCTAGTGCTAGCCTAATCGACTTACCTGAATATCAGGGTAAGATTGGCTGGCAAATTTTACCAGGTGAAGATGATATGGACGGCTTTTATTATGCTAAGCTGCTAAAAGCTCTATAAAAATAATCACACAAGGCGATAATCCGCGTAGTGAAATTAACATAAAATATGAAAATAATAATAGTTGGTGCAGGACAAGTTGGTGGTACGCTAGCTGAAAATCTAGTTGGCGAAAATAATGACATTACCATCATAGATACCAATAACGACACCTTACAAGAATTGCAGGATAAGCTTGATCTACAAGTAGTAACTGGTCAAGGTTGCCATCCTGATGTGCTTGCTAAAGCTGGCGCAGATGATGCGGACATGGTAATTGCCGTGACCAATGATGATGCCACCAATATGATTGCCTGCCAAATTGCCTACACCTTATTTAGTACGCCCAAAAAAGTTGCCCGTATTCGCTCATCGCAAATTGTTGAACATAAACGTGAATTATTTAACAAAGATCATATTCCTGTTGATCACGTAATTGCGCCAGAACAATTGGTTACCCGCGATATAATTCACCTGATTGACTACCCAGGTGCTTTACAAGTGTTAGAATTTGCTGACGGTAAAGTGAGTCTTGTAGCGGTTAAAGCCTATTATGGCGGCCTGTTAGTTGGTCACGCCCTTTCTACGCTAAAAGAACATATTCCAAATGTTGATACGCGAGTAGCTGCAATTTACCGAAATGGTCGCCCTATTCGCCCGCTCGGCACCACAGTAATAGAAGCCGATGATGAAGTATTCTTTATCGCCGCCACTGTACATATCCGCGCGGTAATGAACGAATTACAAAAACTTGAACCAGCCTATAATCGCATAGTTATTGCGGGTGGTGGCAATATCGGCGCGGGTCTTGCCAAGAAATTAGAAAAAAATCACCAAGTTAAACTTATCGAACATTCACCAGAGCGAGCACAACAATTAGCTCAAGAGCTTGATGATACGTTAATTTTTACCGGTGATTCATCTGATCAAGAGTTATTGCTTGAAGAACATATCGACCAATTCGACGTGTTTATAGCAGTAACAAATGATGATGAAGCAAATATTATGTCGTCATTGCTAGCGAAGAAATTGGGCGTACGGAAAACCATGGTACTGATCCAACGTGATGCTTATGTAGATTTAGTACATGGCAGCACCATAGATATTGCCATATCACCACAACACGCCACTATCTCAGCCCTATTAACCCATGTACGTAAAGGTACAATTAAAAATGTTTACAGTTTACGTGGCGGCGCAGCAGAGGCCATAGAAATTGTCGCTAAGGGCGATGAAAGTTCATCTAAGGTTGTTGGCCGCGAAATTAGAGATATTAAATTGCCACCAGGGACCACCATTGGCGCTATCGTCAGGGGTGACGAAGTAATTATCGCTCATTCCGATACGGTGATATCTGAAGATGATCACGTTATTTTATTCTTAGTGAATAAAAAGTATATTTCTGATGTTGAAAAACTTTTCCAAGTCGGCGTAATTTACTTTTAACGGCTTAACTTTAACCGTTAACTTTTAGCTAAACAAAACCTTATTTACGCCAGAATGCTGGCGTAAATAACACCAGTAAAGTGAATATTTCTAATCGACCAAATAGCATAGCTAATACTAATACCCACTTACTAAAATCATTAATTGAAGCAAAGTTTGCTGCCACTTCGCCTAAGCCTGGACCTAAATTATTCATACACGCTGCAACCGCCGTAAAGGCACTGATATCGTCCATACCTGCCGCTAACAACAGCAACATACAAATTACAAATACTGCTGCATAGGCCGAGAAAAAACCCCAAACCGCTTCAACCACACGATTAGGCAACGCTTTTTTCCCTAGTTTGATAGTAAATACCGCTTTAGGGTGAACTAATTTATTAAGCTCGCGTATCCCTTGCAGGTACAGCAAGATAATACGCACAACTTTCATACCGCCACCGGTACTACCAGCACAGCCACCTATAAAGCTGGAAAAGATCAGTAATATCGGCAGTAACGTTGGCCAATCGGCAAATGAAGTCGTAGCAAAGCCCGCAGTGGTGCTAATAGATACCGACTGAAACAATGCTTGATCTAACGCCCTATCTGCGTCGGTGTAGGTTCCCGATGTCATTAATACGGTAAAACAAATCAGTGTCAGCACTAATTGAATAATAATGAAAATTCTAAATTCTGGATCAAATAGATAACTACGCAATGATCTACTCTGCAGTGCAGCATGATGCAATGCAAAATTAACGCCGGCGATAATTAGAAACACCACACAAACTAAGTTAACCATGGGGCTATTAAAATAGCCGATACTGGCATCGTGTGTAGAAAACCCACCTATTGCAATAGTTGAAAACGAATGACAAATAGCATCAAATGGTGTCATGCCCGCCAGCCAATAACTAAAAGCGCAAGCAATGGTTAATGCCAAGTAGATGTACCACAAATGCTTGGCGGTATCAGCAATTCGAGGCGTCATTTTAGAATCTTTAACTGGCCCTGGCGTTTCAGCTCGATAAAGCTGCATTCCACCAATACCTAACATAGGTAAAACCGCCACAGCTAAAACAATAATCCCCATACCACCGATCCACTGCAACTGTTGACGGTAAAACAGTACCGCATGAGGCAAGCTGTCAATATGGGTAAGTATGGTCGCACCGGTTGTTGTTAAGCCAGAAAACGACTCAAAGAATGAGTCGGTAATAGATAAACTCGGGTTTTCCAACAGCATTAATGGAATGGCAGAGAAGCTTGCTAATACTGTCCAAAACAGCACAACGATTAGAAATCCTTCGCGCGCTCTTAAGTCACCTTTCTCGTCTCGGTTGGGATACCAAAAAGAAATACCGAAAGCCAAACACCAAAGAAATGCCATTAGAAACGGAACACCACCACCATCGCGATAGATCAGCGAGACTATTGCTGGCGGTAACATAGTGACACTAAGTAACGCCACTAATAGCCCTAAAATTCGAATGATATTTCTATATTGCACTACGGTTTCTTTGAGCCCGAGTTTACTTGTGCTTGTGCTGGACTTACTAAGGTTAACGTCCCACAAGACAAGGTAAGTAATTGTTGTTCAAATAGTTTAAGTTGATCGTCAGGGATAGCCAATACAAATTTAACTTTTTCTTGATATTGTTCTTCGTTTATTTCACTACAGGTCTGTTTAACCAAGTGCTGAATATCGGCAATTTGTGGATATTCACACTCAATTATTTTGGTGGTGGTTGGCACCTTAACTTCTGTTGCTAAATACGGTAATGCCTCTCTTACAGCGCCACCATAAGCGCGTTGCAAACCACCTGTACCTAATTTTACGCCACCGAAATATCGAACAACAATGGCGGCAACTTGCCCAACACCACTGCCTTGAAGTACAGCAAGCATTGGTCTTCCTGCTGTGCCACTTGGTTCACCATCATCTGAAAAACCATACTTTTGGCTATCTTGCGGCGCGCCACTAACAAAAGCGTAGCAATGATGGTTAGCGTTAGGGTGCTGTTGTTGAAGCTCTATGAGCCGAGATTTTAAATCTTGGTAGGATAAACAAGGAAACAGATAACAAAGGAAACGACTGCGATTTACAGTCGTTTCATGCATTATTTCATTAGCCCCAATATCATAACTTGCCATTAAGCTAATTGATTGTCTCTGGTCATATTTTCATTATGTGACTTATGAACAATGATATTGTCTTCAATACGAATACCACCAAAAGGCTTAAATTGTTCAACGGTTGCCCAATTAACCATATTACCATGCTCACTTTGTTTTAAATCGGCCAGCAATGAATCAATAAAATACAAACCAGGTTCTATAGTAAATACTTGATCAGCCTCAACCACGCGAGAGGTACGTAAGAACGGATGCTCTTTGGGGGAGTTAATATGCGTACCGCGTTCATCAGCCATATAGCCACCAACATCGTGTACCTGCAACCCTAAGTGATGACCTAAACCATGTGGGAAGAAGGTAGAAACTATGCCAGTTTCTACTGCAGATTCAGCAGTGGCATTAATGATATTAAACTCTGTTAATACTTTAGCAATTTCTGCGTAAGTTTCGATATGTAAATCAACATAGCTTTTACCCGGTTTTAAGCCATCAACCGCAGTTAACATTAGCTGATCCATTCGAGCGATTAATGCGGCAAAATCATTCTGTTCAAAGGCATAGGTTCTAGTGATATCAGAAGCATAGCCATGAAAATTTGCACCGGCATCAATCAAAAATGAGCGATGCTGAGCAGGCTTTTCACGCTCTAGGGCGGTGTAATGTAATATTGAGGTATTTTTATTTAACGCAACAATATTGCCATATGGCGTTTCACTGTTGGTATGTGAAACAGCTTGTAAATATGCGCGTTGAATTTCAAATTCGCTTTCGCCAGCTAAAAACGCCGCTTTTGCCGCATTGTGCCCTTTAACCGCTTTAGCATTTGATAAACGCATACATTCGTGTTCGTATGGTGTTTTATAGGCACGATGGAAATGCAAATAGTTAAGCGCACCTTCTGGATTAATTTGTTCAAAACCAAGTGCTTTCGCTACTTCAATATGCTCACCAATGTAAGCCAGTTTTGCTTTGTCGTAAGGTAATAAGCTATCAACATCGGCTGAGTTCGTTAGAATTTTAATATCAAAAAACTCATTCCAATAATCGGTTTTTAACTCGACAACTTTGTGCCAAAAGTCGACTGGCTGATAGTAAATTAACGTTGGTTTATCGACACCATTGATGATCAACCAGCTGTTTGTGACATCAGTCAACGGCAGCCAATGTTTGAAGTGCGGATTCACTTTAAACGGATAAGAGTTGTCATCTAAAAATATTTTCAGTTCTTTCCCTGAATGAATTACCAAACCTTCTAAGTTTTCACGCGTTAACACATTTTTTGCGCGAATTTGTAATTCATTGATATGGGCAGGATATAAACTAGCTAAGCTTGTCATAAAAATTCTCTTTGGGTCGTAAGTCAACGAGTATCGTTGAAATCAGATTCAGCTATTTTATCGTTTTTTCGTGGCAGTCACTACCGTATCCACCCATTATTCACTGATATCCATCGCAACTAGTTCGGTAAATGGTGATTCTGCGGATGAATTCAATTTGTGTTGATAAATTTGCTGATAAGCCAAAACACTTTTCACATAATCGCGTGTTTCTTTAAATGGAATAGTTTCTATCCATATATCTGCTGGCAATTTATCGAAGCGAGTTAGCCACTGCTTTACTCGATATGGGCCAGCATTGTATGAAGCTGTTGCTAAAATTTTATTGCCATTATTGCTATCGAGCAGCTTTTTAAGATATTTGGTTCCTAAATTAATATTATTTTGCGCGTCTAATAAATAATGATTGGATATAGAGCGCTTGGCTAATTGTTTCGCTGTTTGCGGCATAATTTGCATCAAGCCTCGAGCACCTGCAGACGAGTGGGCATCACGCATGAAGGAACTTTCTCTTCTGGCAATAGCGAATGCCCAGCTTGGCTCAATCTTATGTTTATCTGCATAATTAATAATGTCATCGCGATAGGCCATTGGAAACCTCATATCGACTTCATCTAAATAGCCTTGAGCCGCCAAAGTGAATATTGGTCGATCAAACCAGCCTTGTTCGTAAGCAATTGCTGATGCCACTAATTTGTCTGAGCTTGAAAGTTGAGTCAGCCAATAATTCCACTCTAATCGTGCTTGATGAAAGCGCTCAATATGAAACAATTCAAATGCGCGTTTCGCTGCGGGGTTAACCAGTAATTTTTGTTTTTGCTCTTCATTAACCGCTAGCGGCTTATTATTCAGGTTGATTGGCAACGCTAGTTGGTTTGCTGCCAGAAAACCATAATAATGGCGCTCATTTGCTACTTGAGTGAGCAAGTCAGTACCTAGAGTGTTATCTCCCAATTCGATTAATGTACGACCATACCAATATTGCCATTGCGTGCTTTCTTTGGTGTGTGCTGGCATGGTTGATAATGATGCTTTGATTTTTGACCAGTCTTCCGTTTTTAACGCGTTGGCTAATTTCCACTGTACTAAATTATTGTCCAGTTGTTCATTATCGACCTGTGCTAACCAATCAGCGGCTTTGTCATGTTGTTTACTGGCTAGCGCTAAGGCAAACCTACCCGTTAGATAGTCCTGTTGTGACTGACTAAATGGGAACTTCTGCTTAGCTTGGTGATATATTGTTAATGCTCGATCGGGATCTCGCCAAATTAACCTTTTTAAGCCATAGGTCACGATTTCGGTTTCTTTTTCATCAAACTGACTAAATCTTGAAAGTTTGATGATGTATGCAGGATCACGTCTGACTTTATGCCAAAGCTTACCTAAATACTGCTGCTCTTTCGGTAATAAGCTGGTTAAATATGGGATTAACGTATGCTTGCCGCCATCTGCTGCTAATGATAAACGCTGCCAAATGACATCAGGTGTTCGATATCCGGCATCACTCCATTTTTTAAACAGCGGATCACACACCTTATCTTGAGATTTACCTACCACCCAGTATTTCGTTACTTGCGGTAAAATTGTCTGCTCTGGCATACCAGCATCAAGCTGATAAAGCATATGGGTACAATTTAACACTACGTCATTATTGCTGGCATAGAATTTTAAAAATAATGCTTTTTGGTGACGCTTGGCTAAATAGTACAGCCACTTTTTTCTTAGTGGCCAATCAAGCGGAGTGTCTTTATATTGAGTTAAAAAGCTATCTATTTCTTCTGCGTCAGAAAGACGAATTTTGTCTTTCAACCTTCTTAGATCTAAATACGGTTGCAGCGGATAAAAATGTAACTGCTTATACAATGCCTGATAGGTTGGTGAATCAGGTTGCCAAACGTTTTTTTCTGCTTTGAGAAAGGTATCGCGCTGAACATTCGTATCAGCAATCGCAAGATGACTAATAGTCCAAAAAATGAAAATACAAACTAACAAGAAAGCGCGGGAAAAAAATACCATTCAACCAAACAACCATTTTTATTGGGGTATCTAGAATTATTCACGCTCAGTTACGTATTGCAAGTACAAACCTGACTTTATCACTACTAAATTGTGCGATAGGATCTCCGCAAAGCATTATTATCTATTAACACATGAGTGAAATAATTAAAACGCCAACCAATTACACCCTAGACGCGCTAGGTCTTCGATGCCCAGAGCCGGTGATGATGGTCAGGAAACAAATTAGAAGTATGGCAACTGGGGAAACCTTGTTAATTATTGCCGACGATCCGTCAACAACGCGAGATATTCCAAGTTTTTGTCGATTTATGGAACACGAGTTGCTGCAACAGACACAAGAAAACAAACAGTATTTTTACATTATAAAAAAAGGAGGCTAAGCCTCCTTTTTCATTTGTACTTGTGTTATTGCTAGCTATTGAAGTAAAGATATATCTGCGACAATCAAGAAGCTATTGCGAATATCATTTAACAAGGTTAAACGATTTACTTTAATTGCTTCATCGTCAGCCATTACCATGACATGTTCAAAGAAGTTATCAATTTCAGTTTTTATCGTTGCTAACGTAGTTAATACCGTTTGATAGTCTTTATTTTCAGTTGCTTGCGTAATGGTTTGTTTAACAGCGTCAAATGCATTTGCTAAGGCAATTTCAGCATCCTCTGTTAATAAACTACCATTAACCGAAGCTAATAACTGCCCTTCAAACTTAGCAAGAATATTACCCACACGCTTATTAGCCGCCGCTAGCGTTTCAGAAGCATCTAACGTTTTAAAGTGTGCAACCGCAGCAACTCGTTGTTTAAAATCAAGCGGCGCTGTAGGTTGATTCGCCTGTACCGCTTGAATTACGTCAACACTGATACCCTGCTCTTCAAAGTAAGCTCTAAAGCGTGCCATAACAAATTCAATAACGTCTGTAGTTACATTGTCATTAGTTAACTTGTCGCCAAATAAAGTTTTGCTGTGCTCAATTAATTCTGCAATGTCTAACACTAATTGTTTTTCAATAATAATGCGGATTAAGCCGATAGCTGCGCGACGTAAAGCAAATGGGTCTTTATCGCCTTTAGGTGCTTGACCGATACCAAAAATACCGACTAGTGAGTCAATTTTATCAGCAATTGCCACAGCGCAGCCGATATTGGCTTCAGGTAAAGCATCGCCAGCAAAACGCGGTTTATATTGGTCTTCTAATGCTTGAGCAATAGCTTCCGATTCACCATCATGGCGAGCATAGTATTTACCCATAGTACCTTGTACTTGAGGGAATTCTAGGACCATTTCCGACATCAAGTCAGTTTTACTTAATAAGCCCGCTCTAAATGCATCTTCATGGCTTTCATTAAGTTGTTTTGCAATAAAGCTGCTTAATTCTGCAATTCGCTCAGACTTATCTTTTAAGGTGCCTAATTGTTTTTGGAAAAGCACTGATTCTAAGCTTAATAAACGAGATTCAAGCGTTTGTTTTTTATCAGTTTTAAAGAAGAACTCAGCATCTGCAAGTCTAGGACGAATAACTTTTTCATTACCAAAAATTACTTGCTGCGGATCTTTACTTTCAATATTAGTAACAAAGATAAACTTATTGGTTAAAGCGCCAGATTTATCATTTACTGGAAAGTATTTTTGGTGATCTTTCATCGAGTAAATTAATGGTTCAGCAGGTACTTCTAAGAAATCTTGATCAAAAGTACCCACTAAAGTAATTGGCCACTCTACAAGTGCAGTAACTTCTTCTAGCAACTCTTCATCTAATAAGGCAACAGCATCAATATCAGCAGCCGCTTGTTCAACTTGCGCTCTGATCATTTGCTTACGCTCAGCAAAGTCAGCAATAACATGCGCTGATTTTAGTGTTGTTAAATAATCATCAGCATGTTCAAGCGTAACCAAACCACTGTGGTGGAATCGGTGACCTTGTAATAGATTGCTAGCGTTCACACCTAACACTTCTGCTTCAATGATTTGATCGCCATACATTACGGTAATAGTGTGCACAGGGCGAATAAACTGAGTTTTTTCACTACCCCAACGCATTGGTTTTGGAATTGGTAACTTAGCCACAGCTTGATTAATCATTTGTGGGATCAAAGCACTAATATTCTGACCTTTTTCAATCGCCTGATGTAACAGCCACTCACCTTTATCCGTTTTAATACGTTGTGCTTCGGCTACAGTAATACCGTTAGAGCGTGCCCAACCTTCAGCAGCTTTAGTTGCTACACCGTTTTCATTAAATGCTACCGAAACAGATGGACCGCGTTTTTCAACTTCTTTATCTGCTTGGGCATTAACTAATCCACTTACTTGAACTGCTAAGCGACGTGGAGAAGCAAACCATTGCATATCATCATACGCTAAACCTGCACCATCAAGTTGCAGCTTAAGTTGATCATAAAAGCTCACTGCGAGAGTTTGTAATGATTTTGGTGGTAATTCTTCAGTCCCTAATTCCACCAACAGAGTATTAGTAGTCATTATGCGCTTTCCTCTGTTGATTGGTTTTTACAAAGTGGGAAACCTAAGTTTTCACGAGCCTGATAATAGGCTTCTGCACAAGCTTTTGATAATGCACGTACGCGTAGAATGTAACGCTGACGCTCAGTAACTGATATTGCATGACGAGCATCAAGTAAATTAAAGGCATGAGATGCTTTCATTACTTGTTCATATGCTGGTAATGGTAAGCCTAGTTCAATGAGCTTTTGACTATCTTTTTCGCATTGATCAAATTGTGCAAATAGCGCGTCAACGTCAGCATGTTCAAAATTATAAGTTGATTGCTCTACTTCATTTTGATGGAAGACATCACCATAAAGCACTTTACCCATAGGGCCGTCAGTCCAGACCAAATCATAGATGCTATCAACGTTTTGAATGTACATAGCAAGGCGCTCTAAACCGTACGTAATCTCTCCTGTTACCGGTGCACACTCTAGGCCACCTACTTGCTGGAAATAGGTAAATTGCGTAACTTCCATGCCATTTAACCAAACTTCCCAACCTAAGCCCCACGCACCTAATGTTGGAGATTCCCAGTTGTCTTCAACAAAGCGTATATCATGGGTTAACGTATCAATACCTAACTCAGTTAATGAATCTAAATATAATTGCTGAATGTTCTTAGGAGACGGCTTTAGCATTACTTGAAACTGATAGTAATGTTGTAGACGGTTTGGGTTTTCACCATAGCGACCATCAGTAGGACGACGACACGGTTGAACATAAGCACTGCTCATTGGCTCAGGGCCAACAGCACGCAAGAAAGTCATAGGATGGAACGTACCTGCTCCAACCTCTAAATCAAGTGGCTGTATGATGACGCAGCCCTGACGAGACCAGTAATCTTGCAATTGCAAGATCAGTCCCTGAAATGTATTTATATTAAAGTTAGCCATGAATTTTACTTTGAATTAACTAATTTGCACATTATAGCCAAAAATTAGAATATTTACTTTAATTAGTGGCTTTAAATTAAAATGCCCGATTTGATTACCGGGCATATGTTTTACTTATTAAACACTAGTTTCTATACATCTAAGTTAGAAACTTTTAATGCGTTATCTTCGATAAAGGCACGACGTGGTTCAACATGGTCACCCATTAATGTGTTAAATAATTGATCAGCAGCAATAGCATCTTCAATTGTTACTTTTAACATACGACGAGTTTCAGGGTCCATAGTAGTTTCCCACAACTGATCAGGGTTCATCTCACCCAATCCTTTATAACGTTGAATATATTGACCACGCTTAGATTCTGCCATTAACCAGGTTAATGCTTCTTCGAAAGTTGCAACAGGCTTAACCTTTTCACCACGCTGTACATAAGCTCCTTCTTCCATTAAGTCATTAATCGCTTTGTTTAAGTTCATAATAGCTAAGAATTCTTTGGAGTTTATAAAGTCATAGTTACAAGGATATGATTTATCAATACCATGCTGGCGAATATTAAATATAGGATAATAAATATTACGTTCAGTATCGTGTTGCACATCTGCTGAATAAATAGAACCATTGCCCGCTTGGTTGTTTAGCTGAGCCAGAATGTTATCCATCCACTCAGAAACTTTAGCCTGTTCTTTAAAGTCAGTTGGCTCAATTACATTACCGTAAATTAATTTTTCAAGAATATCCGCTGGGATTTGACGTGAGAATCGATTAATCGTTTCATGGGTCTTACGGAATTGATTAACTAATTGTTCTAACGCAACACCTGAAATTGCCGGTGCAGATTCATTAACATGTATCTCGGCATTCTCTAGCGCTAATGTTGTCAAATATTCTGTTAACGCATCATCATCTTTAATGTAACGTTCTTGCTTACCTTTCTTCACTTTATAAAGTGGAGGCTGTGCAATAAAGATATGACCACGCTCCATTATCTCTGGCATTTGGCGATAGAAGAAAGTTAAAAGCAGCGTACGGATATGTGAACCATCAACGTCAGCATCGGTCATGATGATGATACTATGGTAACGTAGTTTTTCTGGGTTATATTCGTCGCGACCAATACCCGTGCCTAAAGCGGTAATTAATGTACCTACTTCGGCAGATGAAATCATCTTATCAAAACGTGCTTTTTCTACGTTAAGGATTTTACCTTTTAGTGGCAAAATAGCTTGATTCTTACGGTTGCGACCTTGTTTTGCTGAACCACCCGCAGAGTCACCCTCCACAATATATAGTTCAGATAACGCAGGATCTTTTTCTTGGCAGTCTGCTAGTTTTCCAGGTAGGCCAGCAATATCTAAAACACCTTTCCGACGAGTCATTTCTCGCGCTTTACGTGCCGCTTCACGCGCTCTTGCTGCATCAATAATTTTCATGATTATTGTTTTTGCAGTGCCTGGATTTTCTAATAAATAGTCACCTAGCTTCTCACCCATTGCTTGTTCTACAGCAGTTTTAACTTCTGAAGAAACTAATTTATCTTTAGTTTGAGAAGAGAATTTTGGATCAGGTACTTTAACTGAAATTACAGCGGTTAAACCTTCACGGGCATCGTCACCAGAGGTATTGGTTTCGCCTTTTTTAGTTTTATTCAGCCCTTCTTTAACCATGTAACTATTTAAAGTTCTGGTTAATGCCGCTCTAAAACCACTTAAGTGTGTACCGCCGTCCCTTTGTGGGATGTTATTGGTAAAACAGAAGATACTCTCTTGGAAACCATCATTCCATTGCATAGCAACTTCAACCACAATGCCGTCTTCACGTTCTAGATCGAAGTAAAAGATTTGCTCATTTACTGGTGTTTTATTGGTATTTAAGTATTCAACAAACGCTTGAATACCACCTTCATAATGAAAGTGTTCGCTCTTATCTGGCTCACGTTCATCAATAAGCTTGATAGAAACACCTGAGTTTAAAAATGATAATTCACGAATACGCTTTAACAAGATGTCGTAATGGAAAGTAACATCTGAGAAAGTGTCAGGGCTTGGCCAAAAACGTACTTCAGTACCTTTACTCGTTGTTTCACCAACAACAGCTAATGGCGCTTGTGGTTCACCTAAATGGTATTCTTGTTCATGTACTTTACCATTACGACGAATAGTTAATTTCAGTTTATCACTCAGTGCATTTACTACTGAAATACCTACACCATGAAGACCACCCGATACTTTATAACCAGAGTCTTCACCACCAAACTTACCACCAGCATGTAAAACTGTCATGATAACTTCAGCAGCAGAAACCCCCTCTTCAGGATGAATATCAGTTGGGATACCACGGCCATCATCTTTAACTGATACTGAGCCGTCTAAATGAATCGTAACGATAATGTCATTACAATGCCCAGCTAACGCTTCATCAATAGAGTTATCTAAAACTTCAAATACCATGTGGTGTAAACCAGTGCCATCATCGGTATCACCGATATACATGCCCGGTCTTTTACGAACCGCATCGAGACCTTTCAGGACTTTAATACTGTCCGAACCATATTCGTTTTCTACTGTCATAGCGTTTAGCCTATTTCTTTATTTCCGAAACTTTACCATGTTCCACGTGAAACATAGTGTAATCTTCATTTTTATTAAATGTACTAATAAGTGGCGATAACGCCTCAGCATCTATTGCAGTGATCATTATTTGGCAAGAGAGGTTATTTAACGCTTCGTTAAACTTAGTTCTTGAACTTAAATCTAGTTCAGCCCCAATATCATCAACTAGCAAAATTGCTTTTACTTGCTTAACTTTTTCGATCATTTTCATCTGAGCAAAAGTTAAAGCAACTAAAAACAACTTTTGTTGGCCACGAGATAGTTTTAGCTCGATTGGCTTATTGTTTATTAAAAACTTTAAATCAAATTTATGAGCACCAGATTGACTGTAACCAATTTGATACTCCCTTTCCTTTTGTGAACTTAGTACATCATTTAATGGTTTAGCTGAAGACCAACCTTGATAAAAATTAATTACTAAATCATCAACTACTTCTGGTAATAAAGTCGTCAGCCAAAACCTTAACTCTTCTTCTAGTCTTTTACAGTAACTTTTTCTAAGTTCAGTTAACTCTATAGAGTTATAAACGAACTCTTTAGTCCAATAGTCGTAATGCTCTTTAGAAAGTCTATTTCTAATTACAGCATTACGTTGTTTATGTATCTTAGTAAATGTTTGCCATTTTTCTTTGAACTGATGTTCCACGTGAAACAATCCCAAGTCCAAAAATTTTCGTCTTTCTTTAGCACCACCAAAAAACAATTTAAAACTTTCTGGAGTTACAATCTGAATAGCAAATTCTGACGCAAGATCGGAAAGACGACTAATTCGTTTACTATTCTTTCTAATAGCAAAACCAAGATCTTTTTTGTTTTTGCTTAAGCCATAGCTATGTTGCTGTTCATCGCGAATATTAATAAAAAAATCATCTTGTTCAAAATGACAAACAGTTTCTGCTTTATTAGTTCGAAATGATTTACCGTGACCTAAAAAAAAGATGGACTCTAGTATACTACTTTTACCACTACCGTTATCGCCAACAATGAAATTCAAACTGGAATTAAATGTAATTTTTTGTTCAGATAAATTCCTAAAGTTTTTTAGATAAAGGTTAACAATGCTCATTATAAACGCATAGGCATCACCACATATATGGCTTCGCTAACTTCACTACCTTCTATAACTACACTGCTGTTGGCATCTGCTAAGGTGAACTTAACTGCGCTATCTTTAACAGCATTAAGCACATCAAGAACATAACTAACATTAAAGCCAATTTCTAAATCATCATAAGGAAAGTTGATTTCTAAAACTTCTTCGGCTTGTTCTTGCTCAGGGTTATTAGCAGTTATTTTTAACTCACCTTCAGTAAAGTTCAAACGCACCCCTTTGAACTTTTCATTAGACAAAATTGATGCACGAGATAACACTTGTCTAAGCAGCTCTTTATCTGTTTCTAACACTTTGTCGCCATTTCTCGGCAATACTCTTCGATAGTCAGGGAAGCGTCCATCAACTAACTTACTGGTAAATGAAAACTCTGAGTCAATAATGCGAATGTGATTCGAACCTAAAAACACTTGCACTTCTTCGTCAACGGGATCAAGCAAACGAATAATTTCTAAAATACCTTTTCTTGGTACTATTACTTGTCTTGTTGGTAGATTTAACTCTGAATCTGAGATTTTACAAATAGCAAGACGGTGGCCATCCGTTGCTACAGAACGAATTTCATTGCCCTCTGTCTCAACTGACATACCGTTCAAATAGTACCTAACATCTTGATTTGCCATAGAAAAGTGAGTGCTTTCTATCAATCGAAGCAAGTCATTTTTTCGAATCTTAAATTCTACGTCACCTTGCCATTCTTCTATATTTGGGAAGTCTGATGCAGGTAATGTCGATAATGAGTATTTACTTCTGCCGGTACTAATAATGATGGTTTCACCACTAGTTTCAAAAGTAAGCATTGAATCTTCTGGTAAACTTTTACAAATATCTAAAAGCTTTTTAGCAGGAATGGTTAACTTTCCGTTTTCACCATGATTTTCAATAACCGCATGAGCTACCATTTCCAATTCAAGATCAGTAGCTGTTAGCGTAAGTGATTGCTCACTAATATCGAAAAGAATATTACTTAATATCGGTAGCGTGCTCTTACGTTCTACAGCGCCAGAAACCAATAATAATGGTTTAAGCAATGATTCCCTGTTAAGTGAAAACTTCATTATAAATACCTGCTTTATTTTTGCCCTTTAGGACGACAGTGTTCTTATTAAATTTGAATAATCTTCTTTTATATCGTGCGTTTCTTCACGTAAAGCCACAACCTTGCGGCAAGCATGCAACACGGTAGTATGGTCTCTACCACCAAATGCATCACCTATTTCTGGAAGACTATGATTAGTCAATTCCTTAGATAATGCCATTGCAATTTGTCGAGGTCTAGCTACAGAACGACTTCTGCGTTTAGATAATAAATCAGCAACCTTAATTTTATAATATTCAGCCACAGTTTTTTGAATATTATCAATGGTTACCAACTTGTCTTGCAACGCTAATAAATCTCTTAAAGCCTCTCGAACAAAGTCTATGGTTATTGCTCGTCCAGTAAAGTTAGCATTAGCAATTACTCGATTTAATGCACCCTCTAATTCTCTCACATTTGAACGCAAACGTTTAGCAATAAAAAACGCTACTTCATCAGCTAGATTAATATTACTTTCTTGTCCTTTCTTTTTAAGAATGGCAACGCGAGTTTCGAGCTCAGGAGGTTCAATAGCCAGAGTTAATCCCCAACCAAAACGAGACTTTAACCGATCTTCAACCCCTTCAATTTCTTTTGGATATCGATCACTGGTTAAAATAATTTGTTGGTTTCCTTCTAATAGCGCATTAAAAGTGTGAAAAAACTCTTCTTGTGTACGCTCTTTATTGGCAAAAAATTGAATATCATCAATAAGTAATGCATCGACAGAACGATAATATTGTTTAAATTTTTCTATCGCATTATTTTGCAACGCTTTAACCATATCTTGAACAAAGCGCTCAGAATGCATATAGGCAATTTTTGCTTTTGGATTATTTAATAAAATACCATTTCCAACGGCGTGCAATAAGTGAGTTTTACCTAGGCCCGTGCCGCCATAAATAAATAATGGGTTATAAGCTGAACCTGGATTGTCAGCAACTTGTGATGCTGCAGCGCGTGCTAATTGGTTTGATTTACCCTCAACGAAATTATCAAACGTATATTTATTTCTAACATTTGTTGTTTTAGGTAAGTTAGTTTCGGGTTCGCTATTAACTTTATTGACAGTAGTAACTGGTTGTTCTGTTACTACTGGAGCTTTCGCAGCCGTATTGATATTTGTATTGGTGCCAACATCAAAACGAAGAAGTGGCGGATTCCCTGATTCATCTAAAGCGACGATCGAAGTAATACGATCGACATATTTATCTCGTACCCAATCCAGTACAAATCGATTAGGTGCGTACAAAGTCATTATGTTATTTTCAACTACACATTGTAGCGGTCTAATCCACATACTGAACTGTTGCGCAGGTAACTCTTCCTGCAAAACTGACAGACAACGCTGCCATAAAGAATGAACCAATTTAAACTCCCAGCGTAATACTTCCGTCATCGATCGCGCTAAATTAGAAGATCATTTGTGCGCGTTTATTGGGATAGGCAAAGTAAAATTATTATATTAAAGATCCAATTATCCATATAGTTATCCACAGATGCAACTACAATAAACAGAAAATAATAACTTTATTAACTTTTCAAATAGCATGCCGTTGTACCACTTGGTAGCTATAGATTTTTAGAATTATTTAATTTAAAAAAAGTTGGGCTATAACAAATAAATATTAAATAAATTTAATTCTTTTTTGTTTGAATTTTGATAGCGCATGTGACTAATTTGTGGATATTTATACGATCAGTTCGATCTTAAAACGATCTTTGCTGAAATAATAACATCTATATATTGACAATAGCCGCTGCACTATTTAAAATTCGGCCTCTTTTTTAGACCAGTGTGCTCACTACGGCTGTTTTGCCAGGGCAACAACAACCGAACGGATAAGCGTAATGAAAAGAACATTTCAACCATCTGTATTAAAGCGTAAGCGCAACCACGGATTCCGTGCACGTATGGCAACTAAAAACGGTCGTGCCGTTTTAGCGCGTCGTCGTGCAAAAGGTCGTGCTAAGCTTAGTGCTTAATTCTCTTCTATAGAGAAAGGTAACCACGTTACTTAATGAATATGGTTACTTACGAATTTAACCGAGAGTCACGTTTGTTGACTCCCGGTCACTTTCAACAAGTCTTTTCTAAATCTTCTCGTTATGGCAGCAGCCATTTCACCATTCTTGTATCAAATAATTCTTTAAATAAACCTCGTTTAGGCTTTGCTGTAGCTAAAAAACGAGTCAAACTTGCTGTTCAACGAAATCGCATAAAACGTATTACTCGCGAAAGCTTTAGATTGCATCAACATGATCTTCCCAATATAGATATTGTTGTTATGGTTAAATCTGGTATTGATAATCTAGATAACGACACCATAAATAAACAGTTGGTAAAAATATGGCGAAAAATAATTCAACACCAAAAACGATAGCTATTGCTTTCGTAAAAACTTACCAAAAGCTGTTAAGCCCTTTGCTGGGTAATAATTGCCGCTTTCAACCAACCTGTTCAAATTATGCTATTGAAGCAATTAATCGCTTTGGCGTTATAAAAGGGTGTTGGTTAGCAGCCAAACGTATACTAAAATGCCATCCACTCAATGCGGGTGGTGAAGATCCCGTACCACCAATAACCAAAGAGAAATAACACATTATGGAATCCCTACGCAGTATGCTTTTTATTGGTTTATTGGTAGTCACCTATATGCTCTATCAACAGTGGCAATTTGATCACGCCCCGTTACCAGTGCAACAAACGACTACTAACAACCAAAACACTGACGTTACTCCTAGCCAAGATGAAGATTTTGTACCGGCATCTTCAGAAGCTGAAGCTCCTGCTACAATAGACAAAGCAGTTAGTAAGCAATTAATTTCAGTAGAAACTGATGTTCTATCGCTAAAAATTAATCCACAAGGTGGTGATATCGTTGAAGTAACTCTACTTCAATACGAGACAGAGCAAGGTAGCAATACACCATTTACCATAATGCAAGACGGTCAAATGAAATATGTTGCCCAAAGTGGTTTAACAGGTGCAAACGGTATTGATCGAACGGTTGCTGGTCGTCCTTTATATTCTGCTGACAGCGCAAACTACACCATGGTTGACGGACAACCACTTACTGTAAGTTTACAATTTACATCTGTTGATAATTTAATTGTTACTAAGCAATTTACCTTTAAGCCAAATAGCTATGAAGTAAATGTTGACTACCAAATCCAAAACAACATGAGCACACCTGCTAGTGTCCAAATGTATGGTCAATTAAAACAATCTACTTACGTTGATAGCTCTTCTGGATTAATTCCAACTTATCGCGGTGCGGCTTATTCAACCACCGATGAACGCTATGAAAAATACGATTTTGACGACATTAAAGATGCCAACTTAAACAAAACCACCCAAGGTGGTTGGGTTGCAATGTTACAGCACTACTTTGTTTCTGCTTGGGTTCCAAGTAAAGATGCAGCCAACCAACTATATACCAGTTATAGCCAATCAGGTGACGCTGTAATCGGTTTTAAAGCTCCAGCAATTAACATTGATCCTAATACTACCGCAACTACCTCTGCAGTATTTTATGTAGGTCCTAAAGATCAAGATAACCTAGAAAAAATCGCTGATGGCCTAGAGCTAACAGTAGATTTCGGTTTCTTATTTATGATCAGCCAACCATTACATTGGTTATTAATGCTTATTCAATCAGTTGTTGGTAACTGGGGAATCGCGATCATTATTATTACTATTTTAGTTAAAGGTGGTATGTATCCTTTAACTAAAGCTCAATACACCTCAATGGCTCGTATGCGTGAACTGCAACCTAAAATGACGCAATTAAAAGAGCGCTTTGGTGATGATCGCCAAAAGATGTCACAAGCAATGATGGAGCTTTACCGTAAAGAAAAAGTGAACCCTGCTGGTGGTTGTTTACCGATATTAATTCAGATGCCTATTTTCTTAGCACTGTACTGGGTATTCCTAGAAAGTGTTGAATTACGTCATGCTGAATTTGGCTTATGGTTAACTGACTTATCATCAAAAGATCCGTACTATATTCTGCCAATCTTAATGGGTATAAGCATGTTTATCATGCAGAAAATGACACCAATGACAGTCCAAGATCCAATGCAACAGAAAATGATGCAGTATATGCCTGTTATCTTCACCGTGTTCTTTTTCTGGTTCCCATCAGGCTTAGTACTTTACTGGTTTATCAGTAATGTCATATCTATTATTCAAATGAAGATAATTTTTAGTGGCTTAGAAAAGGCCAAAGCTAGTTAACGCTTGATGAAAAGATAAATAACTTTAAAAGGTGGCATTAGCCGCCTTTTTTGTTTCTCTTTTTGGATCTAAGACAAAACGTTATAATAACCATGTTTTTCAACTTAGAGCCGTTAGCATGACATTTATCAGCAATTCAGAAACTATTGCCGCACAAGCCACAGCACCAGGAAGAGGCGGTGTTGGCATCATTCGAATATCAGGCCCCAAAGCTACTGTTGTTGCCGAAAAAATTCTGGGTAAATGCCCAAAAGTTCGTTATGCCGACTATTTAGATTTTAATGATTTATCTGGCAATACTTTAGATCAAGGCATCGCTTTATATTTTAAAGGCCCGCATTCGTTTACTGGTGAAGATGTATTAGAGTTACAAGGTCATGGCGGGCCGGTCATCCTTGATATGCTGTTAAAAGAAATACTCAGCATTGATGGTGTAAGAATGGCCAAACCTGGAGAGTTTTCAGAACAAGCATTTTTAAATGACAAACTTGATCTAACCCAAGCTGAAGCGATTGCTGACTTAATTAATTCAAACTCTGAACAAGCAGCACGCTGCGCCTTGCATTCGCTGCAAGGTGATTTTTCAAAGCTTATTAATCAATTAGTCGAAGACATCATCCACTTACGCATGTATGTGGAAGCCGCAATCGACTTCCCCGAAGAAGAAATAGACTTTCTCGCCGATCAAAAAGTTGTTAATGATCTCAAAACTATTATTAGCGATATGGAAGCTGTTCAAAAACAAGCAAAACAAGGCAGTATCATTCGGGAAGGTATGCGCGTGGTCATTGCTGGGCGACCTAACGCGGGAAAATCGAGCTTGCTTAATGCATTAAGTGGTAAAGATACGGCAATTGTTACTGATATCGAAGGTACAACGCGCGACATATTAACCGAACAAATCCATATTGATGGTATGCCACTGCATATTATCGATACAGCAGGTTTACGTGAAAGCCCTGATAAAGTGGAACAAATAGGTATTGAACGCGCTTGGGCCGAAATAGAAAAAGCTGATCGTGTTTTATTGATGGTTGACTCCAGTGGAGACGATGATCTGCACCCAAGGGATTTCTGGCCTGAGTTTTTCTCTAAATTACCAGAGAACATGGGCGTAACAATTGTTAGAAATAAAGCGGATATTAGCGGAGCAAAAACAGGTTTAGATGAATTTCATGGTGAGCCAAGGATAACCATATCGGCCAAAAATGGTGATGGCGTAGATGCCCTGACATCACACTTAAAAACCATTATGGGTTACCAGGGTAGTACTGAAGGTGGCTTTATGGCGCGTAGACGGCATCTTGCTGCACTAGATACAGCCCATCAACACTTATTAGTTGGCTTATCTCAACTAGAGTCATTTGTTGCCGGAGAAATATTGGCAGAAGAGCTTAGGATCTGTCAGCAAGCCCTTAATGAAATTACCGGTGAATTTAGCTCAGATGATCTATTAGGCAAAATATTTTCATCATTTTGCATAGGTAAATAAATCAGTAACTCGTAAAAATACTAGAAAACACCCTAAGTAAGCGCATTTAAACTGATTTATTCGTTATATTTTTCCTTATATTAGCCGTGATAATATAAGGCTAATTTATAACTCAGAGATTAATTTAATGCGCTCATTTCAAATCATTGTCGGCAGTATGCTAGGCGGAACCGAATATGTTGCCGAAGCATGTGAGCAACAATTAAATGCACTTGGCTACCAAACTCAGCTGCATTTTGACCCTAAATTTGATGATATTCCGTCACAAGATCAAACTTGGCTTATCTGCACTTCCACTCATGGTGCTGGTGATTACCCAGACAATATACAACCGTTCGTTAATGCGTTAACTGACAGTAACAACGATCTTAATCACACCCCATTTTTAGTCATTGGTGTTGGTGATAGCAATTATGATACTTTTTGTTTTGCCGCAAAAAACATAGAAAGCCTTTTAATATCAAAAGGATATAAAAAGATGACAGAGCTATATACAATCGATATGGCGCAAGATGTAGATCCAGAACAATTAGCATCTGACTGGATTATGGGGTTACACGATCAATTATCCTGATCTTATTAAAGCGTTATCCACAATATAAAATAAATTTTATAATTTTTGTGAATAAGTCAGGTATAAGCCAGTTAATTAGATCTTATTATCCAGTTAACAGAAATAAACTAGATCTTCATTGTGGATAAAACAGCTATTTGATCATAGCTTATACGACCAATGATCAAAGTTTGATCACAAGCTAATATTGAGATTAAAGTGTTATATAACAACAAGATAAAACACTTATCAACAAAAGATCCATTTACTAATAATAAAAGATAATAAGATCTCTATATAGATCTAAAAATATTTCACACGATCCTCGCACGATCTTTTCTCAAAATGATCATTCCCCTGCCACCAAAAAAAGTGCTAAAATGCGTGTCCTTTTTCAACCTTAGGTCGTACATAAAAATGTGGTATCAAGACTCTTTTGATGTAATTGTTGTTGGTGGTGGTCATGCAGGAACAGAAGCCTGTTTGGCAGCGGCTCGTATGGGCTGTAAAACCTTATTACTAACGCATAATATTGATACGTTAGGTCAAATGTCTTGTAATCCAGCTATTGGTGGTATTGGTAAAGGTCATTTAGTTAAAGAAATAGATGCATTGGGTGGTCTAATGGCTACGGCAATAGATCATGCTGCGATCCAGTTTAGAACACTAAATGCCAGTAAAGGTCCTGCTGTTAGAGCAACCCGTGCCCAAGCAGATCGCGCTCTATATCGAAGTTTTGTTCGTAGTTACCTTGAAAACCAAGAAAATTTAACAATATTCCAGCAGCCGTGTGATGATCTTATTGTTGAAAATGATCAAGTTGTTGGTGTTTCAACTCAAATGGGCTTGAAGTTTAAAGGTAAAACCGTTGTTTTAACAGTTGGTACCTTCCTAGCAGGCCAAATTCATATTGGTTTAAATAATTATCAAGGCGGTCGTGCTGGCGATCCTGCTTCGGTGAACTTAGCAAAAAGTTTACGCGATATGCCATTTAGAATGGATCGTTTAAAAACAGGTACACCTCCTCGTTTAGATGCTAGAAGCCTTGATTTTTCTGTAATGGAAGAACAGCCTGGCGATTCACCTACGCCAGTATTTTCATTTATGGGATCGCAAAAAGATCATCCACAGCAGATCTCTTGTTATATCACTCATACCAATGAACAAACGCATGATGTTATTCGCTCTGGACTCGATCGCTCACCAATGTACACCGGTGTTATTGAAGGAATTGGTCCACGCTATTGCCCTTCAATTGAAGATAAAATCATGCGCTTCGCTGATAAAAACAGCCACCAAATATTTGTCGAACCTGAAGGTTTAACAACTAATGAAGTTTATCCAAATGGTATTTCAACCAGTTTACCATTTGATGTGCAAATGAATTTAGTACGCTCTATTAAAGGGTTTGAAAATGCGCATATTACTCGTCCGGGATATGCGATCGAGTATGACTTCTTCGATCCTCGCGATCTGAAACAAACATTAGAAAGTAAATTTATTAATAACTTGTATTTTGCCGGCCAAATTAATGGTACTACAGGTTATGAAGAAGCTGGTGCTCAAGGTTTAGTTGCTGCAACTAATGCTGCACTTCGTGTCCAAGAAAAAGATGAATTGATTTTAGGTCGCGATCAAGCATACATGGGCGTATTGATTGATGATCTTGCGACATTAGGTACTAAAGAACCTTATCGCATGTTCACCTCTCGTGCTGAATATCGTTTGTTATTACGTGAAGATAACGCTGATATTCGTTTAACAGAAAAAGGTCGCGATCTTGGTCTAGTGTGTGACCAACGCTGGGCACGATTCAATGAAAAAATGGAAAATATTGAGCTTGAACGTCAACGTTTAAAGTCTGTTTGGGTGCAAAAAGATCACAAAGATGTTGAAGCACTTAACTTACAGCTCAAAACACCAATAACTAAAGATGCGTCATTAGAAGATATTCTTCGTCGACCAGAAACCACATACAGTGAAGTAATGGCTATTGAGTCGTTCGGTCCGGCACTTGAAGATACTCAGGCCGCTGAGCAAGTAGCAATCCAAATTAAATACCAAGGTTATATTGATCGCCAACTTGACGAAATTGAAAAGAAAAAACGTCATGAAGATACATTGATCCCGATTGACTTTGATTTTAAACAAATTTCCGGTTTATCAAATGAAGTGGTAGCAAAACTTTCTGATGCGCGCCCTGAAACAATTGGTAAAGCGTCACGTATTTCAGGCATTACACCAGCCGCAATTTCTTTATTGTTGGTTTATTTGAAAAAACATGGCTTATTAAGAAAGTCGGCATAACGGTAGTTATCAATGTTAAAACAAAAATTATTGGCGTTGATTGCCCAAACTGATATTGACGTTAACGAGCAACAAATAGATCAACTAGTTCAATACGTAGAATTGCTGAACAAGTGGAATAAAGCTTATAACCTTACTTCGGTGCGTAACCCCGAAGAAATGCTGGTAAAGCATATTTTAGATAGCTTAGTTGTTGGTAAGTATCTAAAAGGTAATAGCTTTATTGATGTTGGTACTGGCCCTGGTTTACCAGGAATACCATTAGCCATATTGTATCCTGAGCGAAATTTTGTATTATTAGATAGCTTAGGTAAGCGAATCACTTTTTTACGTCAAGTTGTTTTTCAACTGAAACTTGAAAATGTTGAGCCGTTAAAATCACGCGTAGAAGATTTTACCCCTGAAAATTTATTTGATGGCGTATTAAGCCGCGCTTTTTCATCATTGCAAGATATGGTGGCTTGGTGTCAACACTTAATAGCGGTTGATACGGGCAAGTTTTACGCATTGAAAGGTGTTTATCCAGCGGATGAATTAAACGCTTTACCTAGCAATATTGAACTCATAGCAAGTCATGAATTACACGTCCCTGAATTAACAGGTGAACGCCATTTAATAGAACTAAAAAAAAATAATTAAGCTTCGAGGCATTTGTGGGCAGAATAATTGCGGTTGCAAATCAAAAAGGTGGTGTTGGTAAAACAACAACCTCAGTCAATTTAGCGGCTTCTTTAGCGGCAACTAAGCGTAAAGTTTTATTGATAGATTTAGATCCTCAAGGCAATGCCACTATGGGCAGTGGTGTTGATAAATATGACGAGGTTTCTACGAGTTATGAACTTTTAGTTGAGCAAAAGCCATTTGAAGAAGTCGTTTGTAAAGAAACTTCTGGCCTATATGACTTAATTGCTGCCAATGCAGATGTAACTGCTGCTGAAATTAAGCTAATGGAAGTTTATGCTAGAGAACTTCGCCTTCGAAACGCTTTAGCCCCAATAAAAAATCAATATGATTATATTATTATTGATTGCCCGCCATCACTTAATATGTTGACCGTTAATGCAATGGCTGCGGCTGACTCTGTATTGGTACCAATGCAGTGCGAGTACTATGCACTAGAAGGTTTAACGGCGTTAATGGAAACGATTTCTCAGCTAACATCAGTGATTAATGGTGAATTAAAGATTGAGGGAATTTTGCGAACCATGTACGATCCGCGTAATCGGTTGGCAAACGATGTTTCCGAGCAATTAAAGCGTCATTTTGGTGATAAAGTATACCGTACGGTTATTCCTCGTAATGTTCGTTTAGCCGAAGCGCCAAGTTTTGGTGCGCCAGTGATGTATTACGACAAATCATCAACAGGTGCTAAAGCTTATTTAGCATTAGCGGGTGAAATATTACGTCGTGAAGAAAGTGCTAAATTGGCAGCCAAAAAAGAAAAAGTTACTGAATAATAACGATAAAAAGTTAAGGATTGATATGAGCCCTGCAAAGCGTCGAGGTTTAGGCCGTGGTTTAGATGCGTTATTATCGCCAACGCCTAATACCAATCGTAGTACAAGCGACGAAGTTGCTAGCGAAAATGCTAGTGATAACAAGGGTGAGCTTAGAAAATTGCCAATTGAGCAATTACAGCCAGGTAAATATCAACCTCGAAAAGATATGTCGGCCGAAGCGCTTGAAGACTTATCTAACTCAATCAAATCTCAAGGTATTATCCAACCAATAGTTGTGCGCACTTTAGCAATTGATTCTTATGAAATTATTGCTGGTGAACGTCGTTGGCGTGCAGCGCAAATTGCTGAGATTGATGTAGTGCCATGTTTGGTTAAAGATGTGCCAGACGAAGCCGCCGTTGCTATTGCGCTTATTGAAAATATTCAACGTGAAGATCTTAATGCCATGGAAGAAGCCATCGCATTAGAGCGTTTACTGACTGAATTTGAATTAACGCATCAAGAAGTTGCTGAGGCAGTAGGTAAATCTCGGACAACGGTTACTAATTTACTGCGTTTAAATAATTTAAATGATGAAGTAAAAACCTTACTTGAGCATGGCGATATTGAAATGGGCCATGCCAGAGCACTATTAGCTTTAGAAGGTGACTTACAAACAACAACCGCACGAGCAGTTGTTACCAAAGAATTAACGGTTCGAGAAACCGAGGCGTTAGTAAAAAAAGTGCAATCGCCAGAAAAACCAAAACAAACTCAAGAAAAAGACGCGAATACTGAAAGTTTAGAGCAACAATTGTCTGAACGTTTAGGCTCTCAAGTGTCAATTAATCATAACAAAAAAGGGAAAGGCAAATTAGTGATCTCATACACTAATTTAGAAGAATTAGACGGAATTCTAGCAAAAATACACTAATCAATAGTATTTAAACCTTTAATAACCTCCTTTTACAAAATATAAAAATTTTTGCACGAAATAAGGGCTTTCAGCGCCCTATTTTGTTGCAATAAAACGGTAATTCAGTATACTTGCACGGATTTTTTGACAGGAAATATTTTCTTGTAAAAAACGTAGAATTTACGAAGGTTTTCGTTAGAGGTTGTTAAATTGAATCAATTGTTAAAGCCTGGTCGCCAATTAATGCGGCAGCAATTGATGTTAGCATCTACACTAACCTTAGTTTCTACAGCAGTAGTTTATTTTAGTTGGGGGTTAAGTCACGCCTTATCAGCGTTAGCTGGAGGGTGTATTGGCATAATCCCTAATTTTGTGTTTGCTCTTTACGCATTTAAATATGCGGGAGCTAGCGCCTCGAAGTTAGTGATGGATTCATTCTTCAAAGGCGCTAAATTGAAAATGGTACTAACGGCATTTTTATTTGCCTTAAGTTTTAAGTTTTTCTCGCTGCCTTTAGCGCCATTATTCAGCACATATTTAATTGCGGTGTTGACGCCCATCATCTACGCCGCAACGTACAAGTTTACTTTTAATCAACAATAATTGGGATACAAGATGGCAGCAGATACTGGCTCTTATATCAAGCACCATTTAACCAACTGGTCAGTTGGCGAAGGATTTTGGACCTTCCATGTCGATACTCTCGGCTGGTCTATTTTCTTGGGCTTGGTTTTCTTATTAACTTTCCGTTCAGTCGCTAAAAAGGCAACTACCGGCGTACCAGGTAAAATGCAATGTGCAGTTGAAATGGTTGTCGAGTTTGTCGATAAAAGCGTTAAAGAAACCTTCCACGGTAAAAATGCGTTAATTGCGCCATTATCACTAACAATTTTCGTATGGATTTTGTTAATGAACGCAATGGACTGGATTCCAGTTGACTGGATCCCAACAATTGCTGGTTTAATTGGCCAACATGCATTTGGTATGGATCCGCATGATGTTTACATCAAATCAGTTCCTACTACTGACATGAACATGACCTTTGCATTAAGTATTGGTGTGTTTGTGCTTATTATTTACTATTCAATCAAAATTAAAGGGTTAGGTGGTTTTGCGAAAGAGTTAACGTTACAACCTTTCAATCACCCTGCGTTTATTCCAGTGAACTTTATTTTGGAAACGGTAACGCTAATCGCTCGTCCGGTATCACTTGCCCTACGTTTGTTCGGTAACTTATACGCTGGTGAGTTGATCTTTATCTTGATTGCAACGATTGGTTTATTCCAATTGCCGGTTCACTTCCTATGGGCAGCGTTCCACTTATTAGTTATTCCGCTTCAAGCGTTTATTTTCATGATGTTAACCATCGTGTATTTAAGCTTGGCGCATGAAGATCACTAACTCTTCGGGATTGAGTTAGGCAGCTACCTGAGAAAACTTAGGTAGCAATAAACCCGAAGGGTTTAGGACAGGATGTCCACAAAACAGTTTTTTAATTTTTAACTTTATAACTTACTTTAAATAATCGGAGATAAATATGTTATATATCGCTGTTGCATTGCTAATCGGCTTAGGTGCTTTAGGTACTGCGATTGGTTTTGGTCTATTAGGTGGTAAATTCCTTGAGTCAGCTGCTCGTCAACCAGAGTTAGCGCCACAACTTCAAGTTAAAATGTTCATCGTAGCTGGTCTTATCGATGCGATCGCTATGATCGGTGTTGGTATCGGCTTATACCTATTATTCGCTGTTGGTGCATAAGAGTAATACCGACGAACCCTGCGAATTTAATAGATATTAGGAGCTAACGAATATGAATATTAATGCAACCCTTATCGGTGAATCTATTGCATTTATCGTATTTGTAATCTTCTGCATGAAGTTTGTGTGGCCGCCAATTATGGCTGCTATTGAAGACCGTCAAAAAACTATTGCTGATGGTCTAGCTGCTTCTGACCGTGCTGCTAAAGATCTTGAGCTTGCTCAAGAGAAAGCTGCAGCACAGCTTAAAGAAGCAAAAGCACAAGCTGCTGAAATCATTGAAGCTGCGAAAAAACGCGAAGCTCAAATGATTGATGAAGCGGCTGCTAAAGCACAAGCAGAGCGTGAAAAAATCATCGCTTCTGGTCATGCAGAAATTGAGTCTGAGCGCAACCGTGCAACTGAAGAGCTACGTAAGCAAGTTTCTGCTTTAGCTGTTGCAGGTGCCGAGAAAATTCTCGAGCGTTCAATTGATGCCGCTGCACATAGCGACATCTTAGATAAATTAGTCGCTGAACTTTAAGAGGGAAATGAGCTATGTCTGAATTGACAACGGTTGCTCGTCCCTACGCTAAAGCAGCGTTCGACTATGCTGTTGAATCAAAAGCGGTAGACACTTGGTTAGAAATGCTAGTGTTTGCTGCCGAAGTTTCTAAAAATGAAACTATGATTAACTACCTTTCTGGTGGTGCATCAGTTGAGCAAGCCAAAGAAATTTTCTTGGGCGTTTGCGGTGAACAGCTAAATGAAAACGGTCAAAACTTAATTAAAGTGATGGCTGAAAACGGACGTCTGTTGGTGCTACCTCAAGTTGCTGAACAATTTGCTGCTTTAAAAGCAGATTTTGATAAAGAAGTAACTGTGGATGTATCGTCTGCCATTGAATTAACGGCAGACCAACAATCAAATATTAGCGCCGCGCTTGAAAAGCGTTTGGCTCGTAAAGTGAAGCTTAATTGTGTTGTTGACGCAACAATTGTGTCTGGCTTGGTAATTCAAGCAGGTGACATGGTAATCGATGGTTCAATCAGAGGTAAATTGGACCGTTTAGCAACAACAATGCAATCTTAACGGGGAACAGAGCATGCAACTGAATTCCACTGAAATCGCCGAACTGATCAAGAATCGTATTGAAAAGTTTGACGTAGTTAGTGAAGCTCGTAACGAAGGTACTATCGTTTCTGTAACAGACGGTATCATTCGCATCCACGGTCTTGCTGATGTAATGCAAGGTGAGATGATCGAACTTCCTGGCAATCGCTATGCAATCGCGTTGAACTTAGAACGTGATTCTGTAGGTGCGGTTGTTATGGGTCCTTACGCGGACCTTGCTGAAGGCGTAAAAGTTAAAGGTACTGGCCGTATTTTGGAAGTACCAGTAGGTCGTGGTCTTTTAGGCCGCGTTGTTAACACGCTAGGTGAGCCTATTGATGGCAAAGGCCCAATCGACAACGATGGTTTCGCACCAATCGAAGTTGTAGCACCTGGTGTTATCGATCGTAAGTCAGTTGATGAGCCAGTACAGACTGGTATTAAATCAATCGACTCAATGATTCCAATTGGTCGTGGTCAGCGTGAGCTTATCATTGGTGACCGTCAAGTTGGTAAATCAGCGATCGCTTTAGATGCAATTATTAACCAGAAAAACACTGGTATTAAGTCAATCTACGTAGCTGTTGGTCAAAAAGCATCAACTGTTGCTAACGTAGTACGTAGCTTAGAAGAGCACGGCGCATTACAAAACACTATCGTTGTTGTAGCGTCTGCATCAGAAGCTGCAGCACTTCAATACTTAGCACCATACTCTGGTTGTACTATGGGTGAATACTTCCGTGACCGCGGTGAAGATGCGTTAATCGTATATGATGATTTGTCTAAGCAAGCTGTTGCTTACCGTCAAATTTCATTACTTTTACGTCGTCCGCCAGGCCGTGAAGCATACCCAGGTGACGTTTTCTACTTGCACTCTCGTTTATTAGAACGTGCTGCTCGCGTAAACGAAGCTTATGTTGAGCGTTTCACTAACGGTGAAGTTAAAGGCAAAACAGGTTCTTTAACGGCATTACCAATTATTGAAACTCAAGCTGGTGACGTTTCTGCATTCGTACCAACTAACGTAATCTCAATTACCGATGGTCAGATCTTCTTAGAATCTAACCTATTTAACTCAGGTATTCGTCCTGCGGTTAACGCTGGTATTTCTGTATCTCGTGTTGGTGGTGCTGCACAAACTAAGATCATCAAGAAACTTGGTGGTGGTATCCGTTTAGCATTAGCACAATACGCTGAATTAGCGGCGTTTGCTCAATTTGCTTCTGACCTTGATGACGCAACTCGTGCACAATTAGAGCACGGTCAGCGCGTAACTGAGTTAATGAAGCAGAAGCAATTCAGCCCATTATCAGTTGCTGAAACAGCTGTATCATTATTCGCTGCTGAGAAAGGCTACTTAAATGATGTAGCTATCAACAAAGTAGTTGATTTTGAAGCTGCATTATTATCATACGTCAATAATGAGCAAGCTGAGTTGATGGCTACTATCAACGAGAAAGGCGACTATAACTCAGATATTGAAGCAGGTTTGGTTAAAGCACTTGATACGTTCAAGTCTACTCAAACTTGGTAATAGTTAACTTTTTCGGAGAGAAATAGTCATGTCCGGCGCTAAAGAGATAAAATCGAAGATTGGAAGCGTAAAAAATACGCAGAAAATCACCAGCGCAATGGAAATGGTTGCAGCCAGCAAAATGCGTAAAGCGCAAGATGCTATGGCTGCCTCTCGTCCATACGCTGAAAATATGCGAAATGTGATCGGTCACATCGCGCGAGGTAACTTAGAATATCGCCATCCATATTTGGAAGAGCGTGAAGTTAAGCGCGTAGGCTATATCGTTGTCTCCACTGACCGTGGATTGTGTGGTGGCTTAAATATTAATTTATTTAAGCAAGTACTTGCTGACGCTGCTAAGTGGCAACAGCAAGGTGCTGATGTTGAATTTGGTGTAGTGGGTTCTAAAGCTACTGCATTCTTTAACAACATGGGCAGTAAAGTCACGGCACAAGTTTCTGGTCTAGGTGATCATCCATCAGTAACTGACCTAATTGGTTCAGTACGTGTTATGTTGGATGCCTATGACAATGGCGAAATAGACAAGCTGTTCGTGGTTTACAACAAGTTTGTAAATACTATGACTCAGCAGCCGACAATCGATCAACTTTTACCTTTGCCTAAGTCTGACGATGACGAAATTAAACACCGTTGGGATTACTTGTACGAACCAGATGCTCAAGTATTACTTGATCAATTATTAGTTCGTTACACGGAATCACAAGTGTATCAAGGTGTTGTTGAAAACCTAGCGTGTGAGCAAGCTGCTCGTATGGTTGCGATGAAAGCCGCAACTGATAACGCAGGTGACCTAATCAACGACCTACAGTTGGTATACAACAAGGCGCGTCAAGCAAGTATCACTCAAGAATTGAGTGAAATTTGTGCAGGTGCAGCAGCGGTTTAAGCAAAGGTTCTTTTTTAAGAGCACAGATTAGAGGATTAAACATGAGTACAGGTAAAGTCGTCCAAATCATTGGCGCAGTTGTGGATGTAGAATTCCCACAAGATGCTGTACCTCAGGTATATGACGCGTTAACAGTAACTGAAGGTGACCTTTCAGGCTTAGTACTTGAAGTACAACAGCAATTAGGTGGTGGTGTAGTACGTGCTATCGCTATGGGTTCATCAGACGGTTTGCGTCGTGGTCTGAACGTAGAAAACACAGGTAATAACATCCAAGTTCCAGTAGGTACTGCAACATTGGGTCGTATTATGAACGTATTGGGTGAGCCGATTGATGAAGCTGGCCCAATTGGTGAAGAAGAAAGATGGTCTATCCACCGTGAAGCACCTTCATATGAAGAGCAAGCTGCGGCTAACGAATTGTTAGAGACTGGTATCAAAGTAATCGACTTAGTATGTCCATTCGCTAAAGGTGGTAAAGTAGGTTTATTCGGTGGTGCTGGTGTTGGTAAAACCGTAAACATGATGGAACTTATCCGTAACATCGCTATCGAGCACAGTGGTTACTCAGTATTCGCTGGTGTTGGTGAGCGTACTCGTGAAGGTAACGATTTCTATCATGAAATGAACGATTCAAACGTACTTGATAAAGTATCGCTTGTATACGGTCAGATGAATGAGCCACCGGGTAACCGTTTACGTGTTGCGATGACTGGCTTAACAATGGCTGAGAAGTTCCGTGACGAAGGTCGTGACGTACTTTTCTTCGTTGATAACATTTACCGTTACACACTAGCGGGTACTGAAGTATCAGCACTTCTAGGTCGTATGCCTTCAGCGGTAGGTTACCAACCAACCCTAGCTGAAGAAATGGGTATCTTACAAGAGCGTATTACCTCTACTAAGAAAGGTTCAATTACATCAATCCAAGCGGTATACGTACCAGCGGATGACTTAACTGACCCTAGCCCTGCAACTACCTTTGCTCACTTAGATGCAACAGTTGTACTTTCTCGTGATATCGCGGCACAAGGTATTTACCCTGCGATTGACCCACTAGATTCATCATCTCGTCAACTTGACCCATTAGTGGTTGGTAACGAGCATTATGATATTGCACGTGGTGTTCAAACGACATTACAACGTTACAAAGAGCTTAAAGATATCATTGCTATCTTAGGTATGGATGAGTTATCTGAAGAAGACAAGCAAACGGTTGACCGTGCTCGTAAGATTCAGCGTTTCTTATCTCAACCATTCTTCGTTGCAGAAGTATTCACAGGTTCACCTGGTAAGTATGTACCACTTAAAGACACTATTGCTGGCTTTAAAGGTATTCTTGCTGGTGAATATGATGACTTACCAGAGCAAGCGTTCTACATGGTTGGCTCTATCGAAGAAGCAATCGAGAAAGCTAAATCAATGTAAGGTGCTTAACCGCTAGTTAGCGCTAGCGGTTAAATGTTAGGAGGTCAAACAATGGCAGCAATGACTGTACATTTGAATGTAGTAAGTGCGGAAGAAGAGTTATTCTCTGGCCGTATTGAATCATTACAAATCACTGGTAGTGAAGGTGAATTAGGTATTATGCCTGGTCACGCACCTTTACTGACCTCACTAAAACCTGGTATGGCACGCATCGTTAAACAACACGGTGAAGAAGAAGTGCTTTATCTTTCTGGCGGTATGCTAGAAGTTCAACCAAACTCTGTAACCGTGTTAGCTGATGTCGCTGCTCGCGTTGAAGACTTGGATGAACAAGCAGCTGAAGAAGCGAAAGCTCGTGCAGAAGAGCACTTAAATGCTCACGGTCACGACGTTAATTACGCTGAAGCTGCTGCAGAATTAGCACGCGCAGTTGCCAAACTACGTGTTATTCAAGCAGCCAAGAAGAAGCTATAGCCACTTAGTAGATTTAGCACTAAGTTTTAGTGATAAAAAAAGCGACCCTTTACTTAGTAATCGGTCGCTTTTTTATTAGGGTTTGTTGATCTCTCAGTTTATAACTCTGTTGTTTTTGAAAAAGCGGTCAATCGCGGCGCTTAATATAAAGTTTGGTTGTTCCAAATGCATATTAAGCAACAAAGAGTGGCTCTTTTTCAAAATAACCCGAAGGGCTATGGCTAATCTTCAACCTAACTGCGTTGAAAATCGTTAATGTAGAATAACTACATTACACTCTGTTCGCCTTGTCAGCTTAAAAATTAGCCTATAGCCGAGACTAAAATTAAAGATCAACAGACCCTAGTATAAATTGTCATCAAAGCTCGTTAAAATAACCACAATTAAGTGAAATAACGAATAATTATTTAACGGATTAATCATGTCTCTTTCTGTTGTCATTCTCGCCGCGGGTAAAGGTACTCGCATGCGTTCGTCGCTACCAAAAGTATTACACTCGGTAGCCCATAAACCTATGGTTCAGCATGTTATCGATGCTGCCCGTCAAGTTAATGCCGAAAATATTTATCTAGTGTACGGCTTTTGTGGCGACACGCTAAAAGCTCAAATTACCGGTAAAGACTTAACCTTTGTTGAGCAAAAAGAACAATTAGGCACCGGCCATGCCGTTGATATGGCAAAAGAATTTATCAAAGATGATGAAGATATTTTGGTGCTTTATGGCGATGTACCTTTAACCAAAGAATCTACGCTTGAACGTCTTATTTCGGCTAAACCAGTTGATGGTATGGCGTTGTTAACGGTTCATTTAACCGATCCTACTGGCTACGGCCGGATTATTCGTGAATCAGGGAAGGTTGTCGGTATTGTCGAACAAAAAGATGCCAGCAAAGAACAATTAGCAATTAATGAATGTAATACCGGTATATTGCTAGCCAAAGGCGGTGACTTAAAACGCTGGCTGTCGAATCTTTCGAATAACAATGCCCAAGGTGAATATTATTTAACTGATATCATCGCGATGGCGCATGCTGAAGGCAAAAAAATCACTACTGCCCACCCTGATACGGAAATCGAGGTTGAAGGCGCTAATAATCGCGTACAGCTAGCTGCACTAGAGCGTGCATACCAATACCGCCAAGCAGAAGAGTTAATGATTGCTGGCGCCAGTTTACGTGATCCGGCGCGTATTGATATTCGTGGTAACTTATTGGTTGGTCAGGAAGTTAAAATCGACATTAACTGTATTTTTGAAGGTGATGTTGAGTTAGAAGATGAAGTGATTATTGGTGCAAACTGTATTTTAAAAGACTGTAAAGTTGGTAAAGGCGCTGAAATTAAACCAAATACCATTATCGAAGGCGCAATTATTGGCGACTTAGCGTCTGTTGGTCCATTTGCCCGCATTCGTCCAGGCTCTGAACTTAAGCGTGATGCCCATGTTGGCAACTTCGTTGAAATGAAAAAATCAACGTTAGGAGAAGGCTCAAAAGCGGGTCATTTAACGTATTTAGGTGATGCCGAAATCGGTAAAAAGGCTAATATTGGCGCTGGTACTATTACCTGTAATTATGACGGGGTGAATAAATCTAAAACTATTATTGGTGATGGCGCATTTATCGGCTCAAATGCGTCGATCGTTGCACCAGTTAACATAGGCAATATGGCAACCACGGGTGCAGGCTCTGTGATTGTTAAAGATGTTGCTGATAATGAATTAGGCGTTGCTCGCGGTAAGCAGCGTAATATCACTGGTTGGCAGCGACCAGCAAAGAAAAGCTAATCCTTACCATAACGTTTGTGTCAGTGATATTTTTTTATATCACTGATACTTTCTTTGTTTTTCATTTACTTTCAATAAATAGCAGCGCGACTCACTACTAGGATGCTTATTAGTTAGTGCCCAAAATACTGACTTTTCAGAAAGCTTATTGATATCGCGAAGCGCCCTATTTCTATCCTTATCAAAAGTTTTAAAGACGTTTCCTGCACCACCATTGTAGGCGGAAATTACCGAATAATGTTTACTACGTTGGTTAATAATTGCATTTAAATAGCGTTGATCTAGTAAGTGTAAATAAGCGGTACCAATATCGATATTTTTCTGCGCATCAAATAACGTTTGTTTACTTGGTTGTCCTGCTACATTTTTAATTTTTTGATAAACGTCTCGACCAGCAGTTGCTGGAACCACTTGCATTAAACCATAGGCATTTGCATGGCTCACCGCAAAAGGGTTAAAGCTGCTTTCAGTTTCAATAATTGCATAAATTAATGAGGGAGCAATATCATATTGCTTAGCAGAGCGCAGCACATAGTCACTGTATTGAAGTTTTCTTAATTGTTGATGATTTTTGACCAAGTTAAATTGCGTATGATGTATGGTTTTCCCCGCGTTTGTTTGTATCTGTAATTCGTTGGCAATTAAAAAGTCAGCATAGCGATTTGCTCGCCATTGATAGCGAATCGCTTTTTGATCTTGATCTAGGACTTGGTCATATAAAAATGGCGTTTCACCTATGCGTGGCGCTTCACTTGAAAAAATATCTGTTTTACTTGGATCAGCAGGGGTTAACAAGGTAGTGACAATGGCTTGTTGCAACATAGCTTGTGCATTTTTTTGCGCGATGGTTTCAACCACTACCGTACCCGCTTCAAAGTCGACGACCGCTCTGGCCTGATAATCATTACTGTATTTAACGTACTTTTTCTTTGATGGTAGTTCACTATTAGATTTGCCCCAGCGTTTATTAATTAATGCTTCAAGCTCTGCAAAAGCCTGGCTAATAGTTTGAATATCTTGCTCAATTGCTTGATGACTTCGTTCAGCTTGTTTAATAACTTCACCGACATTTTCGGGATTTTCATTGACCATCTTTACTAACTTTTTGATGGCATCAGGTGAGCTGATATTGGGAGTTGATTGACAACCGAAAAGCAAAATTAATGAAAAAAGGGATACAAGGTAAAAATAATACATTGGCACTAAAACTTCAGGGTTTGAGGCTGTTTTACCTTGTTAAACCCTAAAAAGCCAGTGCAAACACTGGCTTATTGTAAAAGTGAAAGTGCAACACTGGCTAATCCAATTTAAAACGAGTAACAGAATTACTTAATGTTTGTGCCATATTCATAGTCTCAGTTGCTTGTTCTCCATTATCCTCCGCCATTTTATAGTTACTAGAGGTTTGATCAGAGAGCACCGTAAGATTTTTGCTGACATCTTCAGCAACCTGACTTTGCTCTTCTGTCGCGGTGGCAGTTTGCGCTGAAGCATCGATAACCCGACTAGAAGCACTAGATATTTTATCGAACGCTTCTAGTGTTTGCTGGGAAAGCTCGACACTAGATTGAGTGGCGCTGTTACCTAAATTAATAGCAGAAACTGCTTCATCTACCCCTTTTTGTAATGTCTCAATCATTTTTTGAATATCTTCGGTAGATTGTTGAGTACGAGCGGCTAAGGTTCTAACTTCATCAGCCACTACAGCGAAGCCTCGGCCTTGTTCGCCAGCGCGCGCTGCCTCAATCGCAGCATTTAATGCCAGTAAATTCGTTTGCTCAGCAATACCGCGAATAACATCAAGCACTGAGGCAATATTGCTGGAGTTTTCTGACAACCTTAAGATAACTTCAGTCGCTTGATTAACCGTTTGTGAAAGGCTTTGAATTTCGTTAACCGCTTCCGAAGTTATCTGACTTCCTTCTCGGGTTAGTTCGTTAACATGGTTGACTTCATCAGCGGTTAATTGCGCGTTCTGAGCAACTTCTTTGATTGCGTAAGACATTTCATTAACTGCGGTAGCGATTGTTTCAACAGAGTCTGCTTGGTGCATGCTGGTGTCTTTTATTTGGTGAGCGCCTGTATGTAAATTACTTACGCCTGCAATAACTTGGGTAGATTGTTCGGCAATTGACCGAATTAAGTCAGCTAAGCCTTGAATAAATTCATCAAACTCATGGGCAACATCACCTATTTCATCTTTACGAGTAGAAGCTATTCGTTTCGTTAAGTCACCGTCACCCGAATTAAGATCTCTAATTTTCTCAGAAAGCCGCTCAAGCGCATCAGCCATTGCTTTAGGAGCAATAATGCCAGAAACCAAGGTTGCGCCAACAACCACTATACTGATGATTAATAAAATAAACTGGCTGCTGCTTACTTCATCTAACGTGACTTCACTGGTGTGAGCGCTTTTTTTATCAGCCATTTCTCCCGCTTTGTCATAAAAATCTCGTAATTCGTCAAATCGTTGTAATGATGTGGTGTCACTGACTGTTTTCGCTTGGTTAATCTTACCTGAAGCTACTAGCGTGAAAACTTTGTTTACCTCATCTAGCCAGTTTTTATAGGCACTATCAAAGCCACTAAGGTTCTGTAAAATATCAGGGTAAGCTTTTAGCAGTTGCTTGTATTTATTCATGCGATCTAATGCTTGTTGGGCATTTTCATCAAGATCAACTTTGGCCGCAGCAATGCCCTCTGGGTTTACGTCAGGATAAAGTGCTTGCAACTCAGCAACTCTTGCTTGATATAAATCGCGATCAGCGTTAATTACTGCCGAAATTGCTGGATTAAAAGTTTCACCAAATAACTCCATACCTGATTTGGTTTTAGAAACCAGAGAAATACTCATTAGAACTTGTACGATAAAGAACAAGGCAATTGCACAAAACGTCGCGGTATATTTCACTCTTATGCTATTAAAATTCATATGGTTACCTTTATTAGTACCTATAACACCAACAGGTTTTGATACAACTATAGACACTTTAATTAAAGTTTGCGTAACTAGGAGAGTATTTGACTTTGTTTCTTTTGAAACTATAATTCTTTCGATTCGAAACTTTAGTGGTTATTTATGTCTAAAAGAAACACGCAACAGCGTCGCCATATTATTCTTAGTGAATTAAATCAACACGGTGAAGTCAGTGTTGATGCCATGGCTAAGCGATTTAAAACTTCAGAAGTTACGATTCGAAAGGATTTGGCGGCACTTGAAAATAGCGGCTTACTTCTTAGGCGCTATGGTGGTGCTATTTCATTACCAAAAGAGATAGTTGAACAACCGACTGATAACTTGTCTCAGCAAATGGAAGCGATCGGCCAAGCGGCGGCAAAGCTAATAAAAGATCATTACCGTATCGTTATAGACAGTGGCAGAACCACATCTGCCATGGTGAATCACTTAAGTGATAAAAAAGGTTTAGTGGCGATGACTAACTCTTTAGCAGTTGCTTCTAAATTAAATGAATTAGAGAGTGAACCAACCTTACTGATGACTGGCGGAACTTGGGATCCAACGTCTGAGTCGTTCCAAGGGCAAGTCGCTGAACAAGTGCTGAAATCATACGATTTTGATCAATTATTTATCGGTGCTGATGGTATCGATATTGAGCGAGGAACCACCACGTTCAACGAGCTAATTGGTTTGAGTAAAACCATGGCTGAAGTTGCCAGAGAAGTCATCGTTATGGTGGAATCTGAAAAATTTGGCCGTCGCATTCCAAATTTGGAACTGCCGTGGCAAAAAATACATATCTTGATTACGGACAGTGACCTTAGCACTGAAATCAAGAATGCGTTAATAGCTAAAGGCGTCAATGTTATTTGCGCCAGTATAATTTAAGGATAATTTTATGTGTGGGATTGTAGGTGCAGTAGCACAGCGTGATGTAGCAGAAATACTGGTTGAAGGCTTAAAACGCCTTGAATACCGTGGTTATGATTCTGCAGGTATTGCCGTAATCGATAGCGATAACCAGCTCAGCCGTGTACGTCGTCTTGGTAAAGTACAAGCGTTAGCTGATGCGATAAAAGACAGTGCTGTTGTTGGCGGTACCGGTATTGCGCATACCCGCTGGGCAACTCATGGTTCGCCAAGTGAAATGAATGCTCACCCACATGTCTCATCTGAAAATATCGTGGTGGTGCACAATGGTATTATCGAAAATCATGAGGAATTGCGCGCAGAGCTTAAAGCATTAGGCTATGAGTTTACTTCTGAAACCGACACTGAGGTGATTGCTCACCTTGCCCACCATGAACTTAAGTCACATGACAATTTATTAGCGGCAGTACAAAGCACAGTAAGTAAACTAGAAGGCGCTTACGGTACGGTAATCATGGATACCAATGACAAAGATCGCATTGTGGTTGCGCGCTCTGGTAGCCCACTGGTGATTGGCTATGGCTTAGGAGAGAATTTTATTGCGTCTGATATGATGGCGCTTTTACCTGTTACACGTAGGTTTTCCTTTCTTGAAGAAGGTGATGTTGCCGAAGTTACACGTTTCGAAGTCAATGTTTTTGATGTAAATGGCAAGCCAGTACAGCGCGAAGCTAAAGAGTCTGATGTTAGCCATGACGCTGGTGATAAAGGTGAATATCGCCACTATATGCTCAAAGAAATTTATGAACAGCCTAGTGCTATTCGTAATACGCTTGAAGGTCGTTTATCTGGCGCCGAGCTTAATATTGATACCTTTGGCGCAGGTGCAGACGAAATCTTTAAAAATGTCGAGCATGTGCAAATTATTGCCTGTGGAACCAGTTACCATTCGGGCATGGTGGCGCGTTATTGGTTAGAAGCATATGCTGGCGTTTCATGCAATGTTGAAATTGCCAGTGAATTCCGTTATCGCAAATCTCATGTGCCGAAAAATGCCATGATAGTCACTATTTCTCAATCGGGCGAAACTGCAGATACCTTAGCAGCATTGCGTCTGGCTAAAGAGTTGGGCTACAGCGCTAGCTTAGCAATATGTAATGTCCCAGGTTCAAGCTTAGTGCGTGAGTCTGATCTCGCTTTTATGACTAAAGCTGGCGCTGAAATTGGTGTAGCCTCAACTAAAGCGTTCACTACCCAACTGGTTGGTTTAATGATGATGACGCTAGCGTTAGGCAAACACCATGGCATGAGTCATGATGAGCAGTTAGCTATCACGCAAGCATTAAGCATGTTGCCAAATAAAATTGAAGAAACCTTTGCACTTGCAGGTGCTATTGAAGAGTTGGCGGAAGATTTTGCTGATAAGAACCATTCGTTATTCTTGGGGCGTGGTGATCAATACCCTATTGCGATGGAAGGTGCGTTAAAATTAAAAGAAATTTCTTATATTCACGCCGAAGCTTATGCTGCCGGTGAATTAAAGCATGGTCCACTTGCCTTAATTGATGCTGAAATGCCGGTAATTGTCGTCGCACCGAAAAATGATTTAATTGAAAAGTTAAAATCTAATGTAGAGGAAGTGCGCGCCCGTGGTGGCTTAATGTATGTGTTTGCTGATGCCGATGCCCGCTTTGAAAGTGATGACACAATGAAAGTGATTAATGTGCCACACTGCAGCGACATTATCGCGCCAATTGTTTATACCTTGCCTTTACAGTTGCTCTCTTACTATGTAGCTATCATCAAAGGCACAGATGTTGATCAACCGAGAAACCTGGCAAAATCGGTGACAGTAGAATAAGGTCAAATAACCTACTGAGTTGTGTAGATTCTAAATAAAGTTGGAAACGTCTAAATAAAGATGGAAACAACTTAACAAAGTTGGAAAGCAGGAAGTCTCCATTAGTGGAGTCTTCTTACTTTTCAGGGTTCTAAAGAGTATTACTCTATGTAACAGTCAAATAAACTTGGAGACTTCTTTAGGCACTTTTTCTTAATTTCATCTCATATTCTGCTGGTGAGATATTCCCTAATTTATAATGTCGCCGTTTCTGATTATAAAACGGCTCGATGTAATCAATTATATCAGCCATCGCTTCACGCCTTGTTTGATAACGACGATAGTTAATTCGTTCTGACTTTAAGCTACGGAAAAAACGTTCAGTAACGGCATTATGCAGTGATTGCATGTTTTATCTCATCATCCTTATTGGCGGCGCAATCCGCAGAAGACGTAAAGAGCCAAGGCCAAACACAGCAATTAGAAAATATAGATACGTTTGCGAGCCCAGGAGCAGTAACTAACCAACTCAATAATGACCACACCCCAAAAGATACCAGCATCTCGCACCATTATCTTGAAACTTGGCAAACCTGGAAAAAAGAAGTTACAGAAGACACTGGTCTAAACTTCAGTACAGATTATATCTTCATCACATATAGAGCAAGTGAAAGCCTTGGCGACAATAATGCCACTAGCGGAGTGCTTCGATTCTATGGGAAGTGGGATCTGACTGGCAGCGACACGACAAATACCGGCAGTTTAATTTACAAATTTGAAAGCCGCGATGCCTATAGCGATGTAGCACCCCAGCGCGTTGGCGCTGAATTGGGCTATATAGGAACCATCGTGACAGGATTCAGCAATCAACATTTTCGCACCACGAATTTTTATTGGCGACAGAACTTCAACCAATCGAATGCAGTGAGCTTTGTCGGTTTTCTGGATGTAACTGACTATACCGACGTTTATTTATTCGCTAGCCCCTGGACAGCGTTTACCAATTCAGTTTTTTTAACTGGATCTGGAACCATGGGTGTACTGCCCGATGGTGCGCTGGGTGGTGTCGTTGCAACCTGGCTTTCAGATTCCTTGTACGCCGTAGCCGGGATTGCCGATGCCAACGGTAATTCAACCGACGTATTTCAGAGTATCGATACCTTTTTTAATGATTTCGAAACCTTTAAAAATATTGATCTGCACTGGACTCCACAGAATGACCAAATCTATCTTAATAATTTGCACGTTAGTTTATGGCAAATTGATGAAAGAACCGAACTTGAAATCAATGAAGGCTGGGGAGTAAGCTTCTCACTGAACGCCGATATAGCTGACAAGTATATTCCTTTTATCCGTGGCGGCTGGGCAGAAGATAGTGGTAGCGATTTAGAGGCCTCACTTTCCATCGGCCTGGGCTTTCAACAGACGCAAGATAATCTATTAGGGCTTGCCATCAACTGGGGCCGACCCAATAAAAACACCTTTGGTACTGAGCTTGTTGACCAATACACCAGCGAAATCTTCTATCGCTGGCAGGTGGCAAAAGCGCTGCAATTAACGCCGAGTGTGCAACTTATTTCAAATCCAGCGCGCAACCCTGATGAGGATTTCATCTACCTAGTTGGGCTAAGAGTGCGATTTTTGCTTTAGGGCAGGATAGCTGGCCAGTAAAGTGTTGCGCCCTATTTATCACGCCGGTTCGTCTTCAAATCACGCCGATGTTGCCGAGTTATTGTCAGAGTTTTACGTTATTGATTAAGTTGAGTGAAGGTCAAAATTTTTTCCTCGACGTAATCAAAGAAAGTATTCCAGCGTAAGCGCAACATATCGCTACCTGAAACACTAAGCAATTGTCGCTCCCCCCTTAGTCATTTGCCAGATTGCTCGATGACGCAAAATTCTCCAAAGCGAAGAAAATGCTCTTGACTACGGATTTGCCACTTAAGGAAATTGCCCGTCATTGTGGATTTACTGACAAGTCGAATTTTTCGCAACTTTTTTGGCGCATTTCTGGGGTCGCACCAAACCAATTACGCGAAATTGGCGCCAAATGACGACGACACATGTCATATTATTATGATGATTGCGGGTTATTCATGCTCGAGAAGCAGAGTAGAAAATTTGAGATGACCAATTGTTCGAGCGCGGCCTCGATTGTTCCTGATATGTTATATGCCCTATTTCTGGGGAAGCTTACTCTTTTGCTGGTCTCGACACCGAACCCAAAAGTTGGTTGTAGGTTTGAAAAATTTTTTGCATTTATATCTGAACTCCCACTATAGTTATAACGTTATAATAACATTATGGTAACTTGGTATAACATTATGATAACGTTGTAGTAACTAGGTGTAACAATGTGATAATATTTTGGCTGATTTCAATCAATGCCTCAGAACTGAAATTTATTTAAGTTTTACGTTTACCTTAGAGAATTAGAGACGCTCTTAGAATGTGAAGCGACCTATAAAGTCGTTAAAATTTAAAAGAAAAATAGAAGATAGTTCTCATTGGTATTGATTCTGGTAATGAATGTTCTGGGCTCTTAACAAAGTAGAATGGAAGTTTAATCTGGGTTGCTGAAGGTACATTTATTTTTATTTGACTATGGCCTGTGTTGTTTTTTTGTGCTGCTTGTATCTGCAGCAGATTACGATTTGGTGATTAATAATGACCGCATTGCTAATGTCGGTATCAAAGATGGCAAAATCGCCGTAATAGCCTAAGATAAAATTTAGGGTGAAGGAGCCATTGATGCTGCAGGCAAGATTTTTTCATCAGGCTTTATCGATCTACACAATAAATTTTTTGCTGTGAAAAGCAAGGAACAACTGAGTTTTATATGAAAGCAAAAATGTAAGGGAGAAAACTTATGAAAGCTAATTTAAGGGCGTTAATTACGGGTGTGCTCTGCGCGGGAGCGATTACGGTCGTTCACGCACAGAATTACGATCTCGTGATAAATAATGGCCGGGTCATGGATCCCGAAACCGGCTTCGACAAGGTCGTAAACGTTGGCATTACCGATGGCACGATCGTCAAGATCACCGCAGAAAAGTTGACCGGAAAGAAAACCGTGGATGCCACCGGGCACGTAGTTGCTCCGGGCTTTATCGACGGGCACGTACACTATATCGACAGCCCCTTTGGCGTGAAGTTAGGGCTTCGTGATGGATTAACCACGCCCCTAGACCTTGAAGTGGGCCTTGTCGATACCAATAAGTGGTACGCGGCCAAGAAAGGCAAGTCGCAGGCGAACTATGGAGCCACTGCCAGTCTTCTGGGAGCCAGGATAGCTGTGTTCGATCCCGACTACGCCTCCGTTGATGGGGCGGTAACCAACGATTTCTTTAGTGGGTTCGACTTCGGTACCGATTACATTAAAAAGTTGGCTACGCCGGAGGAAATTGAGAAGATCCTTAATCAAATCGAGATGAACCTCAAGCAGGGAGCTCTCGGTGTTGGTACTACGGTTGGCTACATGAGCGAGGCTGTCACCTCGGACGAGTTGATCGGTCTGCGCAAACTGGTTGCGCAGTATGGCCGCTTCTCCCACGACCACGTGCGCTTTATGAGCCAGTCTCCACCGACGTCGGGTATGTTGGCCACACAGGAGATCGTTGATCCGGCGCTTGTTTACGGGGGGGGCACCATTCTTGCCCACTACCACTCGACGTCTGGGAATCAGATGCCGCTGATCGAGACCTACATCGAGAGTGTTCGCTCAGAAGGGCATCCGGTCATCCTCGAAATCTATCCTTACAACTATGGCGCGGCCGGCAATGGGGTTCAGGCAGACTATCTGAAGCCGGACAACTACCAGCGTAATTTTGGCCGAGAATACAAGGATATCGTTGACCAGTTGACTGGTAAGCCACTGGACAAGGAAACCTATGAGAGGCTGGTGAAGGAGGAACCCACCCATCCGGTTTACCTTTATCATGCGCCTGAGGAAATGGTCATCAAGGGCGTGGCTCATCCGGACATCCTTATTGGCTCTGACGCCTTTCCTTACTTCAACAGGGAAACCGGCAAACAGGCGACAGAATGGGATCTGCCCTTCGCTAAGGCGGTTGGTCACCCTCGCGGTGCCGGAACCCGGGCTCGGGTGCTGCGTTGGCATCGTGAAGGCAAACTGGGTGATCTTACCCTGATGCAAGCCATTTCTAAGATGTCCTACCTGTGGGCCGACTACCTCGGGAAGAACGGAGTCGAGTCAATGAAAAAGAAAGGCCGTCTGCAGGAAGGAGCCGATGCCGATATTGTGGTCTTCAATCCTAAGACTGTGACAGACAATTCGGATCTACCGCTCGATAAAAACACTCTTCCTTCCACCGGCATTCCATTCGTCGTGGTCAGCGGAGTCGTGGTTGTCGAGGATTCGAAGGTATTGAAGGATGTTTTCCCAGGAAAGCCGGTTCGTGCGACTATCGTTGAATAAGCCGAGATTCATCTGTCAATAGAAGGATAATTACCTCAGATGACAAAGAAAAGTTGGCTTTAGTTGCGATGGCTGCTGACATAATGGTTTTCGATTTAAATGATGTCAAAGCTAATGCCAGTTATGTAAACCCGGTTCGTGCATCCGAAGCGATGTCTCACGTTTTGGTAATGAGTAAACCTGTTATTGAAAACGGTGAATTGTTACAGGATGCAGCGCCGGGGCAGCCAATTAGAAAATGAGTGCAAAAATTTAAAAAGAGGAAAGTAAACAATGAAGTACAATCGATTTGTATCAAATATCTTAGCAGGCGTGATTGCATTTTGTGGATACGTGGTAGTAGCACAAGCAGACCAACCCGATGGCCCGATTCTGTTCACCAATGTCAACGTCTTCGATGGCAATAGTGAAAAGTTGATCAGGAATGCCAATGTCGTTGTTACCGGCAATAAAATCACTGCAGTTTCTACCGAGAAGTTGGCGGCAGCCGGTGGGTTGGTAATCGATGGTGGTGGTAAAACCTTAATGCCGGGACTTTCGGACACCCATACCCATATGGGCATGGTTACGTTGCCACAGATGGCACTTATTGCGGGTGATCCTGGCTTCGCATACATCTATTCTGTAGTGGATGCAGAAGCCATGCTGATGCGAGGCTTCACTTCGGTGCGTGATATGGGTGGAGATGTCTTTGGACTGAAGAAAGCCATCGATATGGGGTTAGTATCAGGTCCTCGTATTTACCCATCCGGCAGTGTCATTTCCCAAACTGGCGGGCACGGCGATTTTCGATTACCAAACCAGCGTAATCCTCAGTTCGGAGGTTCAATTCCTAGTGTTTTCGAAAGAAACTATGGCACGCTTGCTGATGGTGTACCACTGGTCATGGCAGCGGCTCGGGAAAACCTGCGCCGTGGTGCTTCACAAGTTAAATTGGCGGCAGGGGGGGGGTATTCTTCTCCGTCAGACCCATTATTGGGTAATCAGTATACCTTCGATGAAATTAAGGCCGCTGTGGATTCAGCAGCCAACTGGCAAACCTATGTGACCATTCATGCGTATCACCCGGAAACCATCAATGTAGCAATTGATGCGGGTGTTAAAGATGTTGGCCATGGCCAACTGCTCGATAAGAAAACACTTAAAAGAATGGCTAAAGAAGGTGTCTTTCTAAGTACGCAGCCGTTTACCGAGTGTAGTGAACCACAGTTGGATGATTTTGGTAACTCGAAGCTGGCAGTTGTTTGTAAGGGCACCGAATTCGTCTACAAAACAGCGAAAGAAACTAAAGGATTAAAAATCACCTACGGTACGGATCTATTCTTTGTGCCGAAGGAAGTTGCGACAGAGCAGGCGCAAATGATGGAACGTTTACTGCCCTGGTATAAGCCAGCTGAGATCCTGCGTATGGCAACGGGAACCGCGGGTGAATTGTTTAAAATGAGCGGGCTGCGTGATCCTTATCCTGATGGCGCGCTGGGTGTTGTCAAAGAAGGCGCGTATGCAGACCTGCTGCTGGTTGACGGCAACCCTCTGGAAGACCTGAGTGCAGTGACAGAACAGAAAAATCTGAAGATCATTATGAAAGATGGCAAAATTTTTAAGAATACACTTTAATTAGATGAAACTAATTTCAAGCAATTGAGTGATGGCTGTTTTACAAGAAATTCAGCGTTTGTTATAACAGCTTTTTTTCTACTTCAGAAATTGCTTGAATTATTAAAAAGGATATTTTTTGATGAAAAACATCAACAATATATTTGGCATGACCACTCTGGTTGCAGCTGTCTTTGTGAGCTGGTCATCACTGGCTAATGCACAAGAGAGCAGCCATGAAAAAATGTCAGCAGATGAAGTAGCAAAAGAGTTAGCCAACCCCAATACCAATTTGGGTTTTTTGGCCTTTCAAATGGATTATGTCCGCTATCAAGGAGACCTGCCCAATGCCGATGGGCAGTCAGGCTATAAACTAAATTTTCAGCCATCCTTGCCCTATTCATTGGGAGATGGCACTAACTTTTTTTTACGCCCCTTAATTCCCGTGTTTTCCAGTCAACCGGTTCCGGTTGGACCAGGTGAATTTGAACAATCTGATGTTGAGCTCGGGGATATCTCCTTAGATGCGGCAATCGGTAAAACGATGAGCAATGGTGTTATTTTGGTGGGCGGCGTAGTGGCCACCTTAGATACCGCAACAGACGATGCACTCGGTCTTGGTCAGTACCTAGCGGGACCAGAAGTCCTCATTGGCAAGGGCTCTTCATGGGGTTTTTATGGTTTGTTGTTAACGCATCAATGGGATATTGGCGGTGATGATGATTTTGATACCAGTATCACCGGCGGTCAGTACTTTTTTACCTACAACCTGAAAAACGCCTGGCAGATTCAGATGCAGCCGACGTTCTCGTACAACCACGAGGCAGAGAGTGGGGATCGTTGGACCTTTCCCTTAGGTATTGGTGTGTCAAAGACCATCAAAGTGGGCAACATGCCACTCAAACTATCGGTGCAATATTGGCAATACGTCGAGCAGGCTGATGCGTTTGGGCCGGATTATCAGATTCGTTTCCAGATTGCGCCAGTTGTGCCATTGCCTTGGTAATAGTTTTATAACTGTTTACTACAAGCGAAAGAACTATAGTAGTCAAGACCCACCCTCTGGTGATTAATTCGTTCTCGAGAGTGGGTCTATAAAACTAACCTGGTTCAGTAAATGTTTAGCAGGTATCTAACAAATTATTCAATTCTAATGTCATTGAGGAACTATATATGGTTATTAAACAAAAAGTAAAAAAGGATGTTCTGAAAACAGGTGTCACCGCCTTAAATGCTTTTATTGTTAGTGCAAGTCTGGCCTGTGGTGCAGCAGCAGCTGCAGAGGCTGAAGATGGCTGGAAATTCGGCTCTGAAATCTATTTATGGGGGGCGGATGTGGGGCTCGATACGGTAGCTGGCGACGACATTGACATTTCATTTAATGATTTGATTGATAATCTCAAGTTAGGCGGAATGGCGACTGTTGTCGCGCAAAAGAACAAATGGAGTATTGGATCGGATATCATTTACCTCGATGTCAAAGATGATGTTAATGCTCCGGTAACTACTGATGTTACTCTTGACAGCGTAGAGCTGGAAGCATGGCTTGTCTCACCGTTTGCCGGTTATGAAATTGCTCGTTCGGATCGATCTGTATTAAGGTTGTATGGAGGGCTTCGCTATCTTAGCCTCGAAACAACAATCATTGCCAAATCCTCTCCTCCGCTGTCACCATTTACGCTGAAGGAAAATGATACTGATAATATTATTGATGGTTTCATTGGCTTACACGGTAAAACTGACATTAACAAAAACTGGTATGCCTCCTATCTTGCGGACATTGGGGCGGGAGATTCTGATTGGACCTTTCAGGGGTCACTAGCAATAAATTACCGCTTCAATAGTTTTGATTTCAGCTTTGGCTATCGCTATTTAAAATGGGAGTTGGATTCCGATCTTGTTGACAGCCTGGATTTTGGCGGCCCATTTGCGGGCGCTAAAATCAAATTTTAACAAAAAAATTAAACTGATTAACTGAGCTCTTGCTGGTCTAAGCATCTTACCTTGGCCATGAGCTCTATATGAAAATTTAATATTTAACCTGAGGTCTGCATTAGAATTAATGCCGAGTCACCTTGATACTCGGCTTTTTTGTTTTAAATGTGTAAGCAATTAGCCCTGCCATTAAGTATTGCTAAGATATGGCATTTAGGTCAACACAATTTAGTTACCAATAAAGTGAGTGTTTAATTATTTGCAACTAGTAATGAAAGGTTTTGAACGTAATTTCTTTTTGTTATGCCGGTTGAAAATGCTGGACGTTTGTATAAATTGATAAGATATAAAGTAAAATACTTATTGCTTTCTTATTTCGATAATAAGCTGGCAATCGCTAATCATTAGTTGCGAAAAAGTTTATCAACTTATTAGGAATTCAAAAATTATGCTCTCGTCGATGAAAGAATGGAAAGAACTTCAAGCTCATTATCAAGAAATATGTGATCTACATATGAAAACGATGTTTGAGCAAGACGAGCAGCGTTTTGAGCGTTATAGCTTAACAGCAGCAGGAATAACCCTAGACTATTCAAAAAACCATATTAACGAAACTAGTATCAAGTTATTGGTAGCATTGGCAAGAGCCGCTGAAGTTGAACAACAACGTGATCGGATGTTTAGTGGCAGCGAGATTAACGTTACTGAACACAGGGCTGTATTACATACGGCATTACGAAACTTTAGTGGTCAGCCAGTTTATGTTGATGGTGAAGACGTTATGCCAATGATTGAAGCAAGCCGTAAGCAAATGAAATATTTTGTTGAAGCGGTGTCAACTGGACGTAAAACGGGTTATTCAGGTAAGGCATTTACCGATATTGTTAGTATTGGCATTGGCGGATCGTTTTTAGGTCCCAAAATCATGTCGGAAGCGTTAAAACCTTATCGACAAAAACATATTAATGTTCACTTTGTTGCTAATGTTGATGGCTGCCATTTGCGTGATGTATTGGCGAATTTGAACCCTGAAACAACATTAATTATTACCTCTTCAAAAACCTTAACCACGCAAGAAACCTTGCGAAATACACAATCAGCAAAAGAGTGGTTTTTAGCCTCTGCAACCCAAGCCGATGTTCAATTTAACTTTGCTTGTGTTTCTACCAATATTGAAGCTGCAGAACAGTTTGGTATCAATAAAGACAATATTTTCCCGATGTGGGACTGGGTTGGTGGTCGCTATTCTGTATGGTCTTCAATCGGCTTACCCTTAGCGTTAGCCATTGGTTATGATAATTTCCATGCATTTCTTACTGGTGCTTATGAGCAAGATCAGCATTTCAAACAGGCGCCACTAAAACAAAATATGCCGGTAATATTAGCCTTGCTTGGCATTTGGTACCGAAATTTCCACGGTGCACAGTCGCAAGTGCTGCTGCCCTATTATCATTATTTACGGGGCTTGCCGGCGTATATTCAACAATTGGATATGGAAAGCAACGGTAAGTCAGTCACGTTAGAAAATAGAGAAGCAAGCTATGATACGGGCCCAATTATTTGGGGTAGTGAAGGCACTAATGGTCAACATTCGTTTCACCAGTTGATTCACCAAAGTAAAACCCCTATTCCGGTTGATTTCATTATGCCATTGATTCCAGATTGTGATTATGAAAACCACCACGATATGTTGGCAGCCAACTGTTTTGGCCAAAGTCAGGCGCTAATGGAAGGGCAAAGTGAAGCGCAAGTGATTGCTGCCATGAAAAAAGCCAAAAGTAAGCCAGAGGAAATTTCTAACCTATCCAGTCACAAAGTAATGAAAGGTAACAAACCTAGCAATACCCTATTATTTGACCGTTTAGATCCAAAAACTTTGGGTAGTTTAATTGCGCTTTATGAGCAAAAAGTGTTTGTGCAAGGTGTGATTTGGCAGATTAACTCCTTTGATCAGTGGGGAGTGGAGCTTGGTAAAGCCCTAGGTAATAAAGTTTTGGCTAAACTTTCTGATAAGTCGTCGCCTTTAACTATGGATGGCTCAACCAATGGCTTAATTAAGCGCTATCGCCAGCGAAAATAAGGGGTGTTTATTCTAATTAAAGTAGAAATTAAACAACTTTATCGGCAAAAGTTACAAAAAATGATAGTTTAACTATTTATTAACAACTAGTATTAGTTTAGCAGTATATTTTATCGCCAGTTACTTGAGAGGCATTTATGAAAAAATTTGCGTTAGCACTGATAGCCACCATGGCTCCTAGTTTAGTACTTGCTCAGTCAACAATAGTTGAAGGAGTTATTGATAAAGCGGATGTCATTACGACCCATGTAGGCTCAAATGGTAAGCCGTTACTGGGGGCGGCAATCGGGGTGGGAATTGGCTCGGCTATTGGCAGTGGTAGTGGCAATGATGCGGCAAAAATACTTGGTGGTATTATTGGTGCTAAAACAGCAGCTCAACAACATAAAAAACTAATATATGGCTGGCGCTATATTGTTAAATCTGGCGATCAGCTATTGGTTGTTGACGATTGGTGCCCAGTGCCAGAACAGCAATGTAGTGGCATTCCTCAAGGTAATGATGTTTACGTGATTAATGGTAAAGAAGTCGCGTTAAAATAATGAAAGTCTTAATACTTTAAATTTTGGTAGTCAGGGTGTAATTCAATATAGTCGCACCATACGCTAAAACTGTCGGCGTTATAGTTTTTGTTTAATGCTTTATACCAGCGAGAGTGTGCCCTGATACCCAGTTTAAATTTTATCTTGTGGCCATCAATTGCTACATAGCAAGCTAATACCCGTGCTGTTTGGTTGATCACTTTCACTCGCATTAAACCTTCGATATTGCGAGCAAATTCGGTGGTGATATTGGGTATCGCCACAGCTTCAAGCGGCAAAATTAACATGGGTATCAATAATAAGTAGCGCAGATAGCGATTAATTACTGTCATTATTTGCCCTCACTTGCTGATGTTCTATTAACCATAAACAACCTAACATTATAGCGCTTCCAACCACTAATCGGCTAATATCGGCTGATTCATTAAATAAAGTTAACGAAAATATCACCGCGAATGGAATATAACCGTTATTCATAATGGCTAACGTATTGGTGGAAACCTGCTTAGCACCATAATTCCAAGCCGCAAAACCAACACCAGATGCTATTACTCCTAAATATAACAATACCAGCCACTGACGCGCAGAAATGTCTAATAGCCCTTGATATGTCTGTCCGGCTACAACAGTAATCATCATAAAAATAGCTGCGCCAATATACATTATCGCCATATTGTTCAAATGGTTAGAAGCTTGCTGTGACAAAACACTGTTTGTTGTTAGCCGCTGATAACCAACTTGCCCAAAAGCAAATGCTACATTAGCAATTTGCAGAATTAAAAAGCCTATAAGCCACTGTTCTGCGTTCGGTGATTTATAAACTATAATTGCTGCACCCAAAATCGAACCAATAATTGGCAATAGACTGCTAAACCTGAATTGACGGGTTATAAAACCATTTATCGTGTAAACATAAATAGGTGTAAAAATAGTAAACACCGCCACTAAATAACCGGGCAGGTATTGATAAGATTGAATATATGCCCAATACATTACGCCAAATTGAACTGCGCCTAAGGCAAGTAAGTTAACGCTAAGCTTTTGTGAGGTGTTTATTTTAAGGAATGGCAAAAATACTAAGGCGCACAGTAATAAGCGAATTGCCGAGACTAAAGTTGGATCTATACCCGTTAATTCGCCTTTAATCATGCCAAATGAAAAAGCCCAAAGAATTGATACAAAAATAAGTGCTTTCAAGTGACACCTTAATAACCGAGATAACCTGCTGAGATATTAGCATATTTGCCCTGTTGAATAGCCAATAAATAAACCTAGGTAAATAAATTATCGAAAAAAACTGAAATTATCGCTTGAAACTGTTTCAACACGACACCATGTCTAAAGCAACATAATAAAAATCTTCTTAATGCCATTGCGGTATTTAGTTGTAGTCAGAGAAAGAGAATTATTGCCATGGCAAATTTAGTACCACTTAGAAAAGAACAACATCAAAATTTAAAAATTTCAGCAACTCGCAGCTTAAAGCACATTGCGGGTTTGCACATAGTACCAATTACAGCGTCAGAATTTGCTAAAGGCGCAATGAGCTACCCAGTATTTATCGTAAAAGATCCAGAAACTAACCGTTACCGCAGTGTGGCGATGTTAGGTTTAGAAACTGGCGAAAACTTATTTTTAGACGGCGATAACTGGACTGGCTTATATGCACCACAAAGTGTTGGCATGGCACCATTTGCTTTAGGTTTAGATCCAGAGAAAGAAAAAACATTAACCGCTTGTGTTGATATTGACAGCGAGTTTGTTGGTGAAGACAAAGAACTCGCGTTATTTGACGACAACGGCAATGAAACAGATTTAATGAAAAACATTCAGGAAACATTAGGTCGTTTATATGAAAACGAAGTAATGACTGAAAAATTTATTCAAGAAATGTTAGAAAAAGAACTACTTGAAGAAGTAGAGCTAGTCATCTCGTTCCAAAATGGCGAGAAAAAGAAAATTGTTGGTGTTCACACGATTAAAGAACCTAAATTAAAAGAATTATCTGATGAGACTGTTTTGGATTATCACAAGCGTGGTTTATTTATTCCTATTCATTCAATGTTAGCGTCTATTGGCCAAATCAACCGATTAGCGCAAATTCGCAATGAAAAGAGTGACGCGAAAGTAGCTGGCGTACAAATTTTGCCAGTGCAAGCATAAGCAAAAAACATCTTATTATTAAAAAAGGGCCTATGCGCCCTTTTTTTATTGCTGAAAATCAACCACACTGTCGAGTGTGCTGGATAAATGTTAACAACTATTACGACCTGTGGTAGTTTTAACTCCATTGCTAAGTTATGTGGTTGATAACGAGGATTAGATGGCAGATTCAAATAAACTCTCCAAGGAACTGGAAGAGCAAATTCAAAGCCTTGCTAGCGAGGTTTATATTCAGGTTGAAGAAAAAGTAGCGAATATTTTATCGTCTATTGAACAACCTGTAACTGATGACGTCATTAAACAGCACCCGCTATATCAAGCCGCATTAGCAAAACAGCAAGAGCTAGAATCAAGCATTTCTGCTACACAAAATGCTGATACTTCCGAAATAGAACAGCTTAATCAAGCAATTACCACGCTTACAGAAAAGCTCGAAGTTAGTGAGCAAGAAGTTAAGAAGCTCACAGAACTAAACTCGGCGAAATTAACCGATACTGAGCAGATACTTAAAGAAAAGCTCGATAAACTAGCGAAGCTGGAAGATCAACTAACACATCTACAAACAGATCACGAACAGGCTACACAGCACTTGGCAGATGCGCAAAGTAATGTTGAACGCCTAACTGCAGAAAATGCCGAGTTTAGTCAAAAAGAAGCCAATTTATTAAAAGCGGATAAAGCAAAAACCGCTACATTAGAAGTTCAAAACCAACAAATTTCAGAATTAAATAGCAAGTATAACGAAGCGAGTAGCGCACTAGAGCACTTACAGTCAACGTTAAGTGATGAAAGCAGCGAAGTGAAGTTGGCATTGGCTAGTGAACAACAAAAGTCTGAATCACTGGCTAAGCAGGTTGCAGAATTACAAAGTCTACTAGACTCGGAAAAATCAACGGCTGCTCAACAACATAGTGAGCTAAGCAAGCAGTTAGCTACTTCAACTGCTGCCAATGAAGAGCTTACACAGCAGCTTGCTGCAACAAATCAGCGTTTAGCTGAAACCGAACAAACAGTTGCGCAGAGCCAGCAAACGCAAGCAAGTATGTCGCAGCAAATAGCTCAGTTGGAAGCTGAATTAAAAATGACTTCTGGCTCGCTAGATAAAGCAACTAAATTAAATGAAGAACACCAAGCGGCAAGCGAAATTCATCAGCAACAAGTGCAACAACTTAACGCAGATAAGCAAGAACTTCAGCGTAATCTTGAAGTGCTACAACAACATGTTAAAGATTTTAAAGAGCAAGCTGCAACCTTAACTAATCAATTGACCTTGGCGCAAAAGCAGCATGAATTGGATCAGCAAGTTAATGATGAATTATCACAAAAACTTAGCAATGGTGAGTCTCATTTTACTCAGCAAATAGAGGCATTGACCGAACAAGTAGCCACGCTAGAAAACAATCACCAACAAGCGACTGAACAAGTGGCGATGCAACAAAGCACGATTGATGAACTTAAACAGCAAATGCAAAAGGCTGTGAACGCTGAGCAGCAAGCTATTCAAAGGTTGGCAACAGCGAAAGATAAGTTTGAGCAAGATAACGACAACACCCGAGAAACCATCAAATATCTACGCGATGAAAATATGGAATTGACCACCAAGCATGAAACGGTCGTCAGTGAGTTAGAAGATCAAATTCGCGAATATCGTCTGCGGTTTGAATATGCGCAGCAACAATTGCAGCAAGATTAACTAACAAGCTATTTATTACCCAGATTTCACTGACCCCTTTTTTCATTGGTGACTTACGCTGCTACCAATTATCACAACAACTAAACCTTAGGTTTTATGTTTTGCTGTTAGGGCTAAATAGTTCGCTTTACAAGCTTTTATAACGCGTTTTGATATAATGGCGGCTGTTTTTATAGATGAGTGTTTAATTTATGGCTATTCATTTGCCGTTTGCCAAGTTATCTAATTGGCAACAAACTGCGTTCTGCTGTGCGTTGCTAGAACGCATGTTGCCGAATTACCAAATGTTTTCACAAGCGGCAGAGTTTGGTGATGCCAGTGTCATTCGAAATCAATTGAATACACTTTGGCAAAAACTTGATCCTAGCCAGAAAGTTAAATTTAACATTGATGCGCAGTTAGAAAAGCTTGAAATGCAAACGCCAGATCCAGAAGCATTTGACTTTTTCGGCGTATTTCCAGCATTAGATGTCTGCATGGCGATGATGTCATTACTACAAGGGCTTCAAAGTAAAGACTTGCAAGAATTTGCCAATGTGTCGCGCCTATCCCACAATAGCGTGAGTTATTATGTAGAGTTGTTATTGGCTGAATCGCTAGATGAAGATCAAGATATAACGGAAGCCGATATTAATCAGCACCCATTGATGGCTTGGGAGCGAGATACTCAAAACGAGCTATTTGATTTTTTAAAAAATGCGCCAGAAACTAAAGCGACCTTAGACCAGGCAAAAGCCATGGTGCTTGAAGAAGGTTTGTCTAATCTTGGTATAGAAATCAATTAACTAAAGGAAAACTGGGCGACAATGGATGATGTCAAAAAAGTGCCAAAGACGGCGCCTCGCAAATTGATGCAGGCTAAAATTCCGATGGAGCCCTCTTCTCCCTCTCTTATTGTCACAGGCTTTTGGGCGTTAGTTTTATTTTTTGTTCCTACTACATTGGCCGGCCTAGGTTTTGGGGTATACGCAGAGTATCAAGAAATAGCTGATGTCAGAGCATGGTTTAGGCAAGTTGAAACCATGATGGTGATGACGTTTAGTATTTACTTTATCGTGTTTCCAAGCTTACTTTTATTGGCTAAATATATTGGTGATGGCAGTTCAATTAAGGAATATTTAAAGTTATCACCTCAGCCAATGCTGCTATGGCTAAAAGTTATATTGCTGTCCATGGCTTTTTGGGGGGGATTTACTTTATTGAGCTTTATTATAGATCTACCAGAAGAGCCATTTATGCAGCAAATTAGAAATTCATCTTTGCCCATTTGGTTTATTTGCTTAAATATTTGTGTATTCGCGCCGGTTGTTGAAGAGCTAACGTTCCGTGGTTTTTTATTTGCACGCTTGGTGCAAACAAAGTTAAAACTAACTGGCGCTGTACTGATCACTAGTGCGCTTTTTGCTGTTATTCATAGTCAGTACAGTATGCTAGGTGTGTTAATGGTCTTTGTTTTGGGGCTTTATTTTGCTTGGGTACGAGCGTTTTTTAATAGCACTGGGCTATCTATTGTTGCCCATATGACCTGCAATATACTTTCTATGGTTGCACTATTTACTTTTACTTAATCACTGCGTTAAAAGGAACTTTATAAAAAATAAGTTATTGTAATTTATAAAGTTGATAACGCACTTGTCCGGCAGTTTTTTCTTTTTGTAGTTGCCAGTTTTCAGGAATAGAAAGCGAGGCTATTTCCGCTTCGGTTTCTACATACACCATTGCACCAACACTTAACCAACCAGATGCTAGTTTCTCGATAACTTGTTGCGCTAACCCTTGGCGAAATGGCGGGTCAATAAACACTAAATTATATTGAGTTGTCGGATTTTCAAGAAAATTTAGCGTATCAGTTTGATAAATATCGATATTATCTGCTTTAAGTAACGCTTTGTTGGCTTGTAATTGTTTAGCTGCGGTTTTATTCAGCTCTAGCATAGTGATATGAGCAGCGCCGCGAGACAGGGCTTCAAAACCTAAACTACCTGCACCAGCAAAGCAGTCTAAACATTGGCTGTCGTCAACATAGGCCATTAACCAATTAAATACCGTTTCTTTGACTCTGTCGGTGGTCGGTCTTAAACCCTGAGCATCAATGACGGGTAATTTACGGCCACGATGTTTACCCGCAATAATTCTGATGGCACTGGTTTGCTGCGGTCGATTTTTAGTAGCGTTAGACGAGCTTCTTGAGGGTTTTTTCATTTGAAATCGGTCTTTAGTTTTTTGCGGCTAAATAAGATGATAATATAGCCGCCAATTTTAGCTCTAATCACCCCTTGTTGGCTATGAATTTGCCGACAATCAAAGAATTTAATAGTAAATACAATGGCAAAGAAAAAAGGTTTATTTTCCTGGTTAGGTCTTGGCTCTGATAAAGACAAGGCAAACGAACAAGAGACGGTTAGCGAAAATGTTGAGCAAACATCGGTCGCTATCGAAGAAGAATTAGTGGAAAAAACGCTTGAACCATCAACGGAAGTTGCTGATGCTGTCTTGCCAGAGCCAGAGCCAGAGCCAGAGCCAGAGCCAGAGCCAGAGCCAGAGCCAGAGCCAGAGCCAGAGCCAGAGCCAGAGCCAGAGCCAGAGCCAGAGCCAGAGCCAGAGCCAGAGCCAGAGCCAGAGCCAAAAGCTGGTTTCTTCTCGCGTCTTAAGCAAAGCCTATCAAAAACCCGCCAAAACCTTGGTGGTGGCATTTTTGATCTATTTCGTGGTAAGAAAATTGATGATGAGCTATTCGAAGAGCTAGAAACGCATTTGCTGCTGGCTGATGTTGGTGTTGATACCACGATGAAAATTATCGACTCGTTAACTGAATCGGCATCAAGAAAACAATTAAACGATGCAGAAGCACTTTATGATTTATTAAAGATTGAATTAAAGCAGTTGATCGAGCCGGTGGCACAGCCATTAGTTATCCCAGAAAGTGATTCGCCATACGTTATTTTAATGGTTGGTGTAAATGGTGTCGGTAAAACCACCACCATAGGTAAATTAACCAAGCAATTACAAGCACAAGGCAAGTCAGTAATGCTGGCGGCGGGTGATACTTTTAGAGCCGCTGCGGTAGAACAATTGCAAGTATGGGGCGAGCGCAATGACATTCCAGTTGTTGCTCAACATACGGGTGCCGATAGTGCTTCGGTAATTTTTGATGCGATCAGTGCGGCTAAAGCCCGCGGTGTTGATGTGTTAATTGCTGATACGGCTGGTCGTCTTCAAAATAAAGGTCATTTGATGGAAGAGCTGAAAAAAGTAGTGCGTGTCATGAAAAAGCTCGATGAAAATGCACCCCATGAAGTGATGTTAACCATAGATGCAGGTACTGGACAAAACGCTTTAAGTCAAGCGCAACTGTTTGATGAAGCGGTCAACTTAACTGGCATTACGCTAACAAAATTAGATGGTACAGCAAAAGGCGGTGTTGTTTTTGCCATTGCTGACAAATATTCGATCCCCATTCGCTTTATTGGTGTTGGTGAAGGTATTGATGACTTGCGTAGTTTTGATAGCGAAGACTTTATTGCAGCGCTTTTCGACAAAGAGTCTTAATATCCTCATATTTATTTAGCCAATTAGTTAAGAATAATTGCAATTAGCTGTGTTCTTGATAAGAATAGAGCGGTATTAATCAATTTAGCCACGTAAACTTCGTGGCTTTTTTATAAGAATTAAAAATGATCCGCTTTAACCAAGTTAATAAAACCTATCCCGGTGGCTTTCTCGCGTTAAAAAACGTGAGCTTTACTATTGCCCCTGGCGAAATGGCTTTTTTAACCGGTCATTCAGGTGCCGGTAAAAGTACCTTATTAAAGTTGATTAGCTTAATGGAAAAGCCAAGCTCTGGCCGTATTTTAATTAATCAGAAAGATGTATCTAACCTAAGCTACAGCCAAGTTCCTTATCTTCGACGCCATATTGGCATGATTTTCCAAAATCATAATTTATTAATGGATCGTACCGTATATGACAACGTTGCGTTGCCACTGATTATTGAAGGCTATAGCCGTAAAGAAATTCAAAAGCGCGTCGATGCAGCGCTTGATAAAGTGCATCTACGCAGTAAGCTAAGGTGTTATCCATATACCCTGTCTGGTGGTGAACAACAACGTGTTGGTATCGCTCGGGCAATTGTCAATAAACCCCCTATTATTCTGGCAGATGAGCCAACGGGGAACCTAGATCCTAAATTATCGTTAGATATTATTAAGCTGTTTGAAGAGTTTAATGCAGTTGGGGTTTCTGTGTTGGTTGCAACCCATGATTTGGGATTAATTGCCAGAATGCGTTATCGAACACTAACCTTAAAAAATGGTGCCATGATCACCGATGGTGTAGTTCAGGGCTTAAATACAGAGCAGGAAATGGTAAGTGAATAATTACTTTCAAAATAGCCCTGATCAAAAAGTAAGTCTTAAGCAACGACTGATCTCATTGCCAATTCGTCATTTGCAGCAGGCTATTGGCAGTTTAGGTGACTTATGGCGCACCCCTTTTACTACCTTGATGACGTTATTGGTACTCGGTATTAGCTTAACACTGCCAGCAACTTTGCACTTATTTGTTAAAAACGCTAACAATGTTATCAACCAATGGGACTCAGCTTCAGAAATCACCTTGTTTTTGAAATTGTCGGTCGATGATAAAGCAGCAAAAAACTTTGTTAGTAGGATAGAGCTCTACCCTGAAGTGGAATCGGTCACTTATATTTCTTCAGATCAGGCGTTGACTGACTTTAAGAAGAATTCAGGTTTTGGTGATGCATTGGCGTATTTAAGTAGTAATCCGCTGCCGGCTACTGTACTGGTCACTCCCACTAAGCGTGCCGGTCAATCCCATGCGGCGCGAGACTTATTAGCCAAGCTTGAAAAAGAGCGTGAGGTCGATCAAGGCAAACTTGATTTAGAATGGCTGACCCGTTTAGAGGCGATGGCTAAGCTTATTGAAGATATTGTGTTATCAGTAGCCTTGCTCCTATGTTTGTCAGTAGTATTGATTATTGGTAACACCATAAGGCTGGCAATTTTAAGTCAAAAAGATGCAATTGCAGTGATGAAGCTAGTGGGAGCTACAGATAGCTTTATTCAGCGTCCATTTATGTATGCCGGTTTTTGGTACGGCATTTTAGGTGGCTTGTTTGCCAATATAGCGATATTTACCCTAGCCCACTATTTATCAATTGCTATGACAGAGCTTACTAACCTTTACCACAGCAGTTTCGCACTAGAAACGCTGTCATTTAAAGAAAATATTACGCTAATCTTATCTGCAATAAGCTTAGGTTTAGCGGGTAGTTACCTTTCTGTAAGGCAACATATTAAAGCGATAGAACCAACAGCAGACTAAACGTTATTACTAGCAAATATTTCAATCAAAGTTGATTTGTAACAACCTTAGTAACATATTCTTACGTTTCGATACTGCGGTTTAGCCCAGTCTATGCTTATAATCGTTATTCTAAGTATGGCATTGTCATCTAAATGACATCATTGGCCAGATAAAATAAGCCAATTAAATTGGCAGCTATTGAAAGTTTATACTAGACTGACCGGTCTAATAATAAAATTTATTCTCAAGGTCGCATCATTGTAAAAACCATGTTAGTATCGCGAGCCTACTATAGAATTCATTCAATAGTTTTTAGTGTAAATCGAGGTTTCAAATGAGTAAATCAATGCAATCAATGGCATTAACTGTACCGCAAAGCGGTAGCATTGAAGCATATGTCCAGTCTGCGTATAGCATTCCTGTGCTTAGTGCAGAGCGTGAGCATGAGCTTGCGACTCGTTTACATGAGCAAGATGACTTACAAGCGGCACAAGAGTTAATTATGTCGCATCTACGCTTTGTGATACATATTGCTAAAAGCTATTCAGGTTACGGCCTGCCACAAGCAGACTTAATCCAAGAAGGTAATGTAGGTTTAATGAAGGCAGTTAAACGCTTTAACCCAGAAGTGGGTGTGCGACTGGTTTCATTTGCAGTGCATTGGATTAAAGCAGAAATTCATGAGTACGTGCTTAAAAACTGGCGTATTGTGAAAGTTGCTACCACAAAAGCACAACGTAAGTTGTTCTTTAACCTACGCAAAAATAAAAAGCGTCTAGGTTGGTTCAGTAATGAAGAAGTCAGCAATGTTGCTGAAACATTAGGTGTTAGCACCAAAGATGTTTTGGAAATGGAATCGCGTATGAGCAGCCAAGACCAAGCATTTGAGCTGTCTTCAGATGACGATGATAATGCCGGTAGCAGCGCAAGCTTTTCACCAGCTCAGTACTTGGAAGATACGCACTCTGACTTAGCAACGAGTGTTGAAGAAGCTAACTGGGAACAGCATGCAAATACTAAGCTATCTTCTGCATTAATTACGTTAGATGACCGTAGCCAAGATATTGTACGCACTCGTTGGTTAGATGAAGATAAATCAACATTGCAAGAATTGGCAGACAAGTATGATATTTCTGCAGAGCGTGTTCGCCAGTTAGAAAAAAATGCGTTATCGAAATTAAAAAATGCTATGAGTATTTAAGCATAAATTTAATTCGTTTAACTGCCAAAAACATTTAGATTAAAAAGCCGGGTTAGTCCCGGCTTTTTATTGTCAAAAATATAGTTGAGAGATAAGCTATTCTCTGCTTTTTCAACTTAGTTTCACAGCCAAGGAAACTCAGCTTTACCCTAATGTTAATGCTAACAATGTTAATTGATTGTTACTTATAAAGGTTAAATTAATAAAAACCTGTTAATTTTGGTGAAAAAAGCATCAGCTTACTCTAGCCAATCTCATTTATTTTGTTAGACTAGCTGCCTAAAAATAATACTAATAATTATAACAAGAAGAGTTTCCTTGGACGGATCGGATACAACGGAAATAACGTTAGCACAACGTCAACTTCCTAAATTAAAATCACTTCTTAAAAAGTATCGTCAAGTGAAAACAATGCAGGCGAGTTTGCTGCAATTGTCGGAGCTGGCGAGCACGGTTACTGATCTGGATGATTTTTACTGTGCGCTGGTTGATATTATCGACTCGCTACTTACCACTAATAGCGTTCATATCGCGCTTGCCAACAATAACAATTTAGATATTGTTTTTTGCCACAACCCGGTTGAACATCGCTTAGTTGAACACGTTGAATTTACAAATTGGCGTAAAGGCTTGACTGGGCTGGTTTATCTTAATAAAGCGCCTTTGCATTGTGATGCTGCCGAGCGTAAGGCGCTGGCCAAAGCTGAAAAAATCGTATTATATGGCTCTGAATTTATAGATTGGTTAGGTGTGCCGTTAAGGCGTGGTAACCAGGTCATTGGGGTTATAGCCCTCCAAAGTTACGATGAAAACCTTTATTTTGATGACCGAGACTGTCAATTACTGAGTTTTATCGCAGAGCATATTGTGACTGCGATCGATAGGGTAAAAAGCCGAGCATTACTTGAAGACAAGATAGCGCAGCGTACTCGCAAGCTTACCGATGCCAATCGCCGCTTGCAGTTAGAAATAAATGAACGGCAAAAAATCGATAGTGTCCAACAAGTGCTTCTATCAATTTCTGAAAGTGTTGCGACTTCTAAGCAACTAGCGGTGACGTTTGCTCAAGTTCATGAGCATATTGCTAAGCTTATTCCTCTGCAAAATTTATATATTGCTTCTATTACTGAGAACGAAGAAAAGTGCGTTTATCCTTACTACCGCGACAATAACGTTGTGGGGATAGGCGCAGCTAAGCAAGTTGAAAGTTTTGTCGCGCTAGCAATAAAAATAGCTAAACCAATGCTGCTATCAAAGGGAAAATTAACCACTTTGTTAAGTAATGGCAAAAAAGAGCAAGGCACGATTGACTGGTGTGAAGATAAAAAGGGGCATCCACAAACTTGGCTAGCGGCTCCTTTGATGTACCAAGGTAAAGCTATTGGTGTAATTGCTACTCAGCGATTTGATCACGGGTCATTCGAAGAGCGGCATATTGAACTCTTTCGATTTGTCGCTCAACAAATTACTAGCGTAATGGTACGTGAGCGTGACTTAGCTATTGTTGAGCAAAGTAAAGAGTCATTAGAGAAATTAGTTGATGAGCGCACAGAAGCGCTGCAGGCAACTAATTTAAATTTGCGTATGCAAATTGAAGAGCGCAAAAAAGCGGAATCGCAATTATATTTTGAAGCGCACCATGATGCGCTAACGCAATTGCCAAATCGAGCAATGTTTAATGACCGTCTAGAACATGCACTACGCCATATTAAACGCCATGATGAGCATAGCTTTGCCGTACTATTTATAGACTTAGATCGTTTTAAAGTTATCAATGATACGTTAGGCCATCACACGGGTGATGAGTTTCTGAAGGAAATAGCCCGTCGATTATTAAAGTGTGTGCGTGATAATGATGTACTGGCGCGATTGGGCGGCGATGAATTTGTTATTTTGCTTGATTCGTTAAATGCTGTTGATGACATTGAAGAGGTTACTGATAGAATTATTACCGCTATATCTCAGCCATTTGAGATAGATGGACATTGCTTATATTCAAGTGCAAGTATAGGTATTGCGTTATGTAATCCCAACTATCAAGATGCCGGCGAGATATTGCGAGATGCTGATGCTGCAATGTATCAAGCAAAAAGCTTAGGCCGTGGTCGATATGTGTTCTTTGATGACAGCATGCGGGAGCAATTGCTAGCAACCATGACCTTAGAGCAAGAATTGAGAGTAGCAATTAAACAGCAGCAATTTGAATTACATTATCAGCAAATTGCTGATTTGAATTTTTCAGCAACAGTTGGTTTTGAAGCCTTACTTCGTTGGCAACACCCGAAAAAAGGGCTATTAACCCCTAGTGAATTTTTATTCCTTGCTGAAGAAACAGGAATGATTGTCGAAATTGAGCGCTGGATCATTGCCGAAGTTGGACAGCGCTTAAGGTTATGGCAGTCGGAAGACGAATACCAAAATGCACTGATCGCAATTAACCTTTCTGGCCGCTACCTTTCTCAACCCAATCAACTAGCGGAATTAATGGCACAAATTACCGAGCAGCAAATTGAACCGCAACGGTTAATTTTGGAGTTTAATGAGTCAGCATTTCTTCAACACAATGAGCTTGCCCTTAAAGGGTTACGTAAGCTTAAAGAATTTGGTGTTAAACTGGCCTTAGATGATTATGGAGCTGGCATGTCATCGTTTAATTTTTTACACAGTTATCCGTTTGAATTTATTAAACTTGATCGCAGCTTTATCCGCGCTATTGGTTCAAATGAAAAACAACTATCGTTAGTTAAGGCGCTGCAAGAGCTTGGTAATAACTTTGGCTACCGCCTAGTTGCTGAAGGTATTGAAACAGAAGAAGTATTAAACTTATTGCACTCAGTTGGCTGTAACTTTGGTCAAGGTTACCACATAAGTAAACCGGTCAAACTGGCAAATATGGCGACAGCTAATCAAGATAAAGATCAAAGCTGTGCTTAAATTAGCGTAGTTTTTATTGGTGATGTTAGCCATTATCCTAAGTGAATAATCCTGCCAGTCTTACCTTTGCTATTCCACCTTAAAATTAATACCATTTGCTAATGGCTTGGGTATAATAATCACAATTTAGTGATAGGAGTAATTTATGGGTGGGATCAGCATTTGGCAATTAGTAATTATTGCCGTGATCGTGGTTTTATTATTTGGTACTAAGAAGTTACGTAATTTAGGCTCAGATTTAGGTTCAGCAGTTAAGGGCTTTAAAAAAGCGGTTACTGATGAAAATGAGCCGGAAAAATCTACCACTACTGAAGCAGAGTCAATTGCTGACAAGTCAACTGCTGCAGAAACAGAATCTTCAAAAGCTAAAGATCGAGCATAATTTATGTTTGATATTGGCTTTTGGGAATTATTGCTCATTGCCATTATTGGGCTAGTGGTTTTAGGGCCAGAGCGCTTACCGGTAGCTATTCGTACAGTTCGAGATTGGGTTAATGGCATTCGCCAATTTAGCCAGTCTGTGAAAACTGAGCTCAAAGAAGAGCTTAGAATTAACGAGCTGCATGAAAATTTAAAAAAAGCAGAACAAAGCGACTTTAAGAACCTATCGACGGATGTTGCCGATTCTGTGAAAAGCTTAAAAGAAGCTGCTGATATGGTAAATCGACCTTATCAGCAACCGACTCAGGAGTCTTTCGATCAAGCTTTAGCCAGTTCACCAGAGGAAAGCTCAGCAGAAGCTTCTACAACCAAAGAGAATAAATCGGCTAATGACAACCAGCCAAGCTAATTCCACATTATTTGATCATCTTATCGAGCTGCGTAGTCGTTTGTTGAAAGCGGTTGTGAGTGTGCTAGTGGTGTTTTGCTGTTTAGTGTATTTTGCTCAAGACATTTACCAATACTTGGCAGAGCCATTATTAGCAACCATGCCAGAAGGTACGCAGATGATCGCAACCGACGTTGCGTCGCCGTTTTTTGCACCATTTAAACTGACCATAGTGCTGTCAATTTTCTTAGCGATGCCGTTAATTCTTTTTCAAGTTTGGGCCTTTATTGCCCCGGGTTTATACAGCAATGAAAAACGGCTAGTGGCGCCGCTGATGTTTGGCAGCACGTTACTGTTTTATGGTGGCATTAGCTTCGCTTACTTTGTCGTATTTCCACTGGCTTTTTCATTTTTTAACTCAGTTGCTCCTGAAGGCGTTACTATCGCTACCGACATAAGTAGTTATTTAGACTTTGTGCTTAAACTATTTTTTGCCTTTGGCGCAGCATTTGAAATTCCTATTGCCATAATGTTGCTGTGCTGGACTGGTTTTACTAGCCCTGACAACTTGAGAAAAAAGCGCCCATATATTGTTGTTGCTGCGTTTGTTGCCGGGATGTTGTTGACGCCACCGGATGTAATTTCTCAAACATTATTAGCGGTGCCGATGCTAATGTTATTTGAATTAGGGTTAATTTTGGCGTCCTTTTACCACAAAAAAGAACAAGACTCGTCACAAGAGTTAGAGGAAGAGAAGTGAAAAAATATGTATTAATGCTGACCCTTTGTTCATGGTCAGTTTTTGCACAGCAGTCATTAGAAACCGCGTTACTTGCTTGCCAAGGGCAGCAAGATAGCTTGCAACGCCTTGTTTGTTACGACAAGGTTGTTGAGTCGTTAACGGCGAAAACTGCTGATGATGTAACGCTAGAAGCAAAAGAAAGTGTCGGGAAAAATATTCAAGCATCGCCTCAAGTTGAACAAGCTAAAGCGGCTGATATTACGCCGAAAGAAGTACTTACAGAGCCAACTGTTACTCAGCAAGCAGGTTCAGCGCAAGCTATTTTTGGTCAAGAACAAAAGCACATTGATTCCGTTGATGAAGTGGAGTTTGTTGTGAAGTCTGCTAAGCAAAATTTGCGAAAAAAATGGCAGTTTGAGTTTGAAAATGGTCAGCAGTGGGAACAAAAGGATACTGAAAAATTCGTTAAATATGCATCAGGTGATGTAGTTATCATAAAGCGCGGTGTTATGAACGCTTTCTATTTGAAGAAAACAGATACTAACCGCACGATCAGAGTAAAACGAATTAAATAAGAATTAAGCGTGATAGATATCGGGGTAAACCTTACTAGCAAGCGATTTGATAATGACCGTCAGCAAGTAGTCGACGATGCATTAGCTCATGGTCTTACGCACTTGCTGGTTACTGGAACAAGTGTAGAGGAAAGTCAGCAAGCACTGGCTTGTGCCCAAACATATCCGCAAGTAATTTCTTGCACTGCTGGTGTCCATCCTCATTATGCCGATAATGTCGCCGACGATTATATTGAACAGCTCACGCGTTTGGCTAAGCATAGCCAAGTAAAAGCGATAGGCGAATGTGGCTTGGATTTCAATCGAAACTTTTCTAAACCCGAGCAACAAATAAAGGTTTTTAAGCAACAAGTGGCATTAGCGGCAGAGCTAAATTTGCCGCTGTTTTTACATCAACGTGATGCTTTTGAGCCTTGGTTAGCAATTTTATCTGATTATATTTCAGCTGTGCCGGCAATGGTCTCGCATTGCTTTACTGGCAATGAAGACGAGCTGCAGCAATGTCTTAATGCGGGAATGTATATTGGCATAACAGGCTGGGTTTGTGATGAACGTCGTGGCGCTGAGTTACAGCAAGCGGTAAAAGCGCTACCACTTGAGCGTTTGATGATTGAAACAGATGCGCCATATTTAACTCCTCGCACAATTAGACCTCGACCTAAAAGTAGTCGCAATGAGCCTAAATACTTACCTTATGTTGTTGAAAAAATTGCTGAATTAAAAAAAGTTTCTGTTGAAGAGGTTATTCAAAGCAGCACCAATAACGCTAAAAAGGTGTTTATGCTATGACGCCAACTCGAAGCCTGAGCATATTGATTACCCTGCTTATGTTAACCTGGTTGAGCTTACCTGCCAGTGCTAACGCTTATTATGTTCCTGCGCATAAAGTTAATACGAATAATCAAATTCAATTATTGTCGGTAATGGCTTTTTCATCACCATTAGCTGATGATATCTCTCCTGCTAATGTCTTAGTACAGACTGATGAAAATTGGCAGGCAACTTCGCAAAAACAACAGTTGTTCCTGCATAAAGGTATTAATTGGTTTAAGGCATCGATATACAACCCTGGAAACAATTCACTATCTGCGTATTTACTATTAGGAAATAAAGCGGATGTGCGCTCGGTAAATGTGTTTATGCCAGACGCTTTCAGTGGTTTAACGCATCTGTTTGCTAAGCTTCAGCCAAATAATCGTTGGGCAACTGAGTTGTTGCTTGATTCTCATGATGCAAAAACCATTTATATTGAAATTAACAGCGATATAGATACCAGCATTCCATTTGATGTTACTGATACACAGAGCTTTGTTTCAACAATAAGTACCAATCAATATCAAACCGGTTTTGTCACTGGTGGCTTAATATTTATTGCGGTTATTTTCTTCTTACTCTATTTCGCTGCAAAAGACGCTACGTTACTGTTTTTATCTGCCTATTTTATATTTAGAGCGTTATTGTTATCGGTACAACAAGGCAGTCATTTATTTTATTTATTTCCTGAGCAACCAGAATTACGAGGTATAGAACTATCGATTTATGCCTCAGCTTCGGTTATTTGTTATCTGTGGTTTACAGCTTATTTATTCCGCTTAAAAACCAAAATGCCTAGGGCTATTTTAGCGTTTAGGTTAGTAAGCCTAGTGTTTGTTGTGTTTATTGTGGCTAGTTTCTTTATGCCAGCAAGCATAAGTTCCTTAGCTATTGGCGTTATGTCGCTCGGCCTATTTTTCATGCTGGCATTGTACGGTTTATATCTGCACCAACAGAAAATTCGAATCGCTTTCTTGTATTTTGTCACTATGTCAATTCAGGTGCTGTTTACCGTAAGCTTGTTTGCTGGCGTTTATTTTGGCTTGGCACTATTTAAACAAACGCTATTGATAATGAATTTATCGTTTACCTTTAATGCCATTTTGGTGGTGTTGCTTATTTGTCGTCAGTATTACTATCAGTTAACCGATAAGCATCATGCGCAGAAACAGGCATTACTTAATGCGGTAGCGTCAAAAAACGCCAATGAGAAACTACTAAAAGTTCAAACAGAAGCACAAGAAGAGCTTGAACAGCGAGTTCAGGAACGCACCTTAGAGCTTAATATCGCGCTTAATGAGTTGGAAATACTTAACCAAGAACTTGAGCAAAAAAATACGATAGATGAACTTACTGGCCTTTATAATCGTCGTTTTTACGATCAGCGACTGTTGGCCGAATATCGCCGTAGCAAACGTAATTTAACGCCACTTAGCTTAGTTGTAGTGGATTTAGACTATTTCAAACAAGTTAACGATACCTATGGTCACTTGGCTGGAGATCAGTGTTTAAGTTGGCTAGCGCAACACATTAAACAGAGTTTAAAACGTAGTACTGATATTGGCTGTCGTTATGGCGGCGAAGAGTTTTGTTTAATTCTACCAGACACTGAGCTTGCTGGCGCTGTTGCGCTGGCGGAAGAGCTTCGCAAGTCAATTGAATCATTTGATTTTATTTACCAAGATCAGCATATTTCGCTTACGACCAGTTGCGGAGTTACAACCTATCTGCAACAAGATAATATCGAACCTTCTCATATCTTTTTTGCTGCAGACAAAGCCTTATACCGCGCTAAGCGCAATGGCCGTAATCAGGTGCAAACCCAAGAAATATCTGCTGAACTATTACTAAAGGAACATTCTGATGACTAATGCTTTTGGTCAGTACCCAGCTCGTCGCATGCGACGTATGCGTAAAGATGATTTTTCTCGTCGTTTAATGGCTGAAAACCAACTGACAGTTAATGACTTAATCTATCCGGTATTTATCTTGCCAGGTGAAAACCAACGACAAACGGTCGACTCTATGCCTGGTGTTGAGCGTAAAAGTATTGATTTATTGCTTGAAGAGGCCGAAGAGCTAGTTGCATTGGGAATTCCTGCTATTGCCATATTTCCTGTAACACCAGCAGAGCATAAGTCGCTGATGGCTGAAGAAGCCTACAATCCTGACGGCTTAGCGCAACAAGCTGTACGTGCAGTTAAAGCTAAATTTCCTGAGTTAGGGGTTATTACCGATGTTGCGTTGGATCCATTTACCACTCATGGTCAAGATGGCATTATTGATGACGATGGTTATGTACTTAATGAAGTCACCAAAGATATTTTAGTCAAACAAGCGCTATCTCATGCCGCTGCCGGTGCCGATATTGTTGCACCATCCGATATGATGGATGGTCGTGTTGGCGCTATTCGTGAAGCATTAGAAGCCGAAAGCTATGTCAATACGCGTATTTTGGCTTATTCGGCAAAATATGCGTCTAACTATTATGGTCCATTCCGCGATGCAGTTGGCTCAAGCGGCAACTTAAAAGGTGGCAATAAATATACCTATCAGATGGATCCGGCCAATAGTGATGAAGCACTACATGAAATTGCTCAAGATATTGCTGAAGGTGCTGATATGGTGATGGTGAAACCTGGTATGCCGTATTTAGATATTGTTCGTCGAGTTAAAGATAACTTTGCTGTGCCTACCTATGCTTACCAAGTAAGTGGTGAGTACGCAATGCATATGGCGGCGATTCAAAATGGTTGGCTGGCAGAAAAACCTTGTGTGATGGAAGGTTTACTCGCGTTTAAGCGTGCAGGGGCTGATGGCATCTTAACTTATTTTGCGAAACAAGTAGCTCGCTGGCTTAAGGAAGCGTAATAAGTGCCGGCTAGTCGGCTGACAGCAGTAGCGGCATTACATGGTGCCGTTATGCTGTTTGCCTTAGCTGGGCTATTTGCTAAATGGTTACCGTTATCTGCCTTTGAGCTTGTTCTTGGCCGCACCGGCTTTGCATCACTGACCCTAGTTATTTTTCTTAGCTTATACCAACGATCTGCTTTAAAAATTTCATTAAAAAGTTTCGAGCTATTGATCGTTACTGCGGCAATTCTTTTAGTACATTGGTTGAGTTTCTTTGCTGCTATCCAATATTCTTCCGTCGCCTTTGGCCTATTTATTTTTGCTAGTTTCCCTATTTTCTCTTTGCTGATTGAAAGTTGCGCCACGCGCCGTTGGCCAAGAGCCAAAGAGTTGCTTCAAGTAATCGTTATTGGCCTTGGTATTGCCTTGATCGCTTCAAGTTTAGATTTAACCACAAATTTATTGGCGCTATTTATCGGTTTAAGTTCGGCATTTACTTTTGCGTTGTTGCTGCATTTAAATCAAACGTTAGTTAAAAGCAATGCCGCCACCACAATCGCTTGTTATCAAAATAGCTTTGCGTTTTTCATTGCCTTACCGTTTGCGGTGTTTTGGGTTGATCAGCAAGCGCTTGTGGGTACATTACCTGAACTGGCGATATTGGGTGTTTTGTTGACTGCTTTTGCCCATAGCTTGTTAAATAATGCGTTAACAAAGTTAACGGCATTCGTTGTTAGTTTAGCGGTGTGCTTAGAGCCAATTTATGGTGCGATTGCCGCGCTGTTGATGTTAGCAGAGCAGCCCAATTTGTCGTTAATTGTTGGTGGCGCCTGTATATTGGCGGTTAATATTTATCAGGCTTTTGATTCACGCCGCTAGCAACTAATTTGCAGGGCTAATGATAGGCTGGCTAAGTGTTGATTTTCTTGCATTAACTCATCAGCGATTAGCGGGTGTTGTTCTATCCAAGTTGCGGGCAAACATAACTTAATGGTATTGCCATCAATAGACGATTGATAATCTGGCAATACTTCATCCTTTCGGCGTCGACATAAAATTACTGCCAACCTAAATATCGCTAGCAATTTAGCCGCTGTCACTTGGTCGGTAATAGCCATACTAGAAAGCGCTTCCGGTTCGATGTCACCTTTGTATAAATTAACTAAAGTAACAATAAGCTGGCGTTCGGTTTGATCATAACCTGGTAAATCGGCATTCTGAATAATGTAAGCGCCGTGGCGTTGGTGGTATTTAAACGACAGTAACAGCCCTACTTCATGTAATTTACAGGCAGCAAAAAGCATCTGCTTCAAATTTTCATCGCTCAGTTGCCAGTCGGCTGCTAAATCATCGTATAGACGCTGTGCTTGATGTTTAACGCGGTCGGCATGAGCTTCGTCAATATGAAAGCGTTCAACGAGCGAGTGAATCGTACGTTCTCGAATATTTACTTTTCGCATATCTGGCAACATCTCATAAAGTAAACCTTCACGAAGCGCGCCACCAGAAAGCTGTAAACTTTGGATATTAAAGCTTTGATAAAGTCCAATTAAAATAGCAAGACCACTGGCAAAAACAGGTGTCCTTTCGCTGGTTAAACCGGCAATTTTAATTGAATCAAATTGTTCAAACTGCAGTAGCTGCTGTTTAATTTCCTGTAAGAATTCATAAGTAATGATTGCCGGTCTGTGGTTATAAACCAATATTTCCGCTAGCGCTTGCATTGTGCCTGATCCGCCAAGCACTGTTTGCCAACCAAACGTTTCATAAGTAGCTAAATAGGGCAATAATTGAGATTTAGCTTGCGCAATAGCTTGATCAAACTGTTTGGCTGAAAGTTTACCATTGGTAAAATATTGCTGATTAAAGGTGACACAGCCCATGTTTAAGCTGATCGCTTGATGTATGGTAAAGTGCTCACCAATCACCACTTCAGTGCTGGCACCGCCAATATCTAGCACTAGGCGCTTAGCACCGCACTCACTGGTGTGGGCTACGCCCAAATAAATACGCTCAGCTTCTTCAATACCTGATAACAACACTACTGGCTGCTTTAATATCAGTTGTGCTTTCGCTAAAAATTCATCAGCATTTTGCGCAATTCGCAAAGTGGCGGTAGCAACAATGCGAATATTCTCCGGCGCGATATCTTGCAAGCGCTCGGCAAAAAAACTCAAACACTCTAAACCACGAGACATGGCATCAGTTGATAATCGGTTGTGCTCATCTAATCCAGAAGCAAGGCGTACTTTTCGTTTTACTTTGTCTACCGTTTGTACGCCATCGGCGACCAAACGGGTGATTAACATATGAAAACTGTTCGACCCTAAGTCAATAACCGCATAAAGCGGATTGGCGTGGCTGACTTGATGAGCTGGCATAAATTATCTTCGATTGTGGTTTCTGCTTCGTTGTCCGGCATTTTGTGGACGATGACGTCGTTGTTTTGGCTTAGGTTTAGGTAAGTCAGTTAACAAGGCGTCGGGATCATATTTACTCACCGGTAGTGCATGACCGATATATTCTTCGATTGCCGGCAAGTTAAAAACGTAGTCTTCACAAGCTAAACTGATGGCGTGGCCAGTTGCACCTGCGCGTCCTGTACGACCAATGCGATGTACGTAATCTTCAAAGTCGTCAGGTAAATCGTAGTTGAATACGTGAGTAACGGCTGGAATATGTAAGCCACGGGCGGCAACATCGGTAGCGACTAAGATATCAAGCACGCCTTGCGTAAATTGCTCTAATATTTTTAGGCGTTTTTTCTGCGGAACATCACCCGTTAATAAACCAACACGAATTTGATCTGCGTCTAAATGTTGGAATATTTTTTCGCACGTATGCTTAGTATTGGCAAAAACAATGGCTTTTTCTGGCCACTCTTCTTCAATAAGTGTTTGCAGTAGCGCCATTTTATCGCTGTTTGATGGGTAAAATAGCTCTTCAGAAATACGAGTATTTGTTTTCTGCTCTGGCTCAATTTCAACACTTACCGGCTCATTCATGTGCTCGAATGCCAGCTCTTTTACGCGGAATGAAAGTGTCGCCGAAAATAGCATGTTTAAGCGTTCAGTAGCCGCAGGCATTTTTCTGAACATGTAGCGAATGTCTTTGATAAAGCCTAAATCGAACATGCGATCCGCTTCATCAAGCACCACAACTTCAATTTGGCTAAGCTGGTAAATACCTTGTTTAAAGTAATCAATTAAGCGACCACAGGTACCAATTAAAATATCTACGCCCTGTTCGAGTTCTTGGCGTTGAGATTCATAACCTTCGCCCCCATATACTAAACCAAGACGCAATCCGGTACTTTTTGCCATGGCAACGGCATCATTATGGATTTGAACCGCTAGCTCCCGAGTTGGTGCCATAATTAAAGCGCGAGGTTGATTGTGCTCTGGTGCAGGTTTTTGCAGCAGGTGGTGGAAAGTTGCTGATAAAAAAGCAATAGTTTTCCCTTCCCCTGTCTGTGCTTGGCCTGCAATGTCTTTGCCTTCAAGCAATACGGGTAAAGATTTAGCTTGTATATTGGTACAGAATTGAAAGCCCATAGCTTCCAAGCCGTTCACTACTTGCGGAGCAAGTCCAAGGTCGGCGAACTTGGTTTCAGTTAAATGTGTTTTTTTCATCCAGCAAGCTTAACAGGTTATCATGCGTTACAAAACGATTGATAGCGATGAAATTACATAAAAATAGCGTTTAATTGCCAAACAGTAATAAATTGCACTTAGTATAATAAAAAACTCTATTGAATTGTTCGCATTAACGTGCGAGACGGGTATACTCTTGCTCGTATAACGAGCAAGGTTTTGACTAACGGAGAAAGAAATGAGCGATAAAATACTTCAGCTTACAGACGACAGTTTTGAAGCGGATGTAATTAATGCATCTGGCTTAGTATTAGTTGATTTTTGGGCTGAGTGGTGTGGCCCATGTAAAATGATTGCGCCACTACTTGATGATATTGCTAATGAATATGAAGGCCAAGTAACGGTTGGTAAATTAAACATTGACCAAAATGCCGGTACACCACCAAAGTATGGTATTCGGGGTATCCCAACATTGTTATTGTTTAAAGATGGTAATGTTGCTGACACTAAAGTAGGTGCATTATCAAAAACTCAATTAAAAGAGTTTATTGATAACAACTTATAATAAAAGCCCGGTTTATACCGGGTTTTTTGCGTATAAAAGACGAAAATTCAGGTGCTTTGTTGATAATAGCGCTTGAGTTGCTTTACCTTAGCAATATTTAATGCTAACTTTAGCCTGTATTAGAAAAAACTTACCCAAACCCTATTCTTTAATGCCAGCTCACCTTGCTGGTACACATAACAAATTTTAAATAGTCTAAGAACACCTACTATGAATCTTACTGAACTTAAACAAAAGTCTATAAGCGAATTGGTTGCCCTAGCCGAGTCAATGAAACTAGACAACCTAGCGCGTAACCGTAAACAAGACATTATTTTTGCTATATTAAAAGCTCACGCGAAAAGCGGTGAAGATATTTTTGGTAGTGGTGTTTTAGAAATTTTACAAGATGGCTTTGGCTTCTTACGCTCGGCAGACTCTTCTTATTTAGCCGGTCCTGATGATATTTATGTATCACCAAGCCAAATTCGTCGATTTAGCTTACGAACGGGCGATACGATTCAAGGTAAAATTCGTCCGCCTAAAGATGGTGAACGTTATTTTGCCCTACTAAAAGTTAATGAAGTTAATTTTGACCGCCCTGAAAACTCTCGCAATAAAATCCTTTTTGAAAACTTAACGCCTATTCATGCTAACGAACGTTTAGTTATGGAGCGCGGTAATGGTTCAACAGAAGATATTACTGCGCGTGTTTTAGACTTAGCAGCGCCAATCGGTAAAGGCCAGCGTGGTTTGATTGTTGCACCGCCAAAAGCGGGTAAAACCTTATTACTTCAAAATATTGCTCAGAGTATTGCCCACAATCACCCTGACTGTGAATTAATGGTATTACTGATCGATGAGCGTCCGGAAGAAGTTACAGAGATGCAGCGCTTAGTTAAAGGTGAAGTGGTCGCATCAACCTTTGATGAACCAGCAAGTCGCCATGTGCAAGTGGCTGAAATGGTGATTGAAAAAGCTAAACGTTTAACCGAACATAAGAAAGATGTTGTTATCTTACTTGACTCAATTACTCGTTTAGCGCGTGCTTACAATACGGTTATCCCATCGTCAGGTAAAATCTTAACGGGTGGTGTTGATGCCAATGCTTTACACCGTCCAAAACGTTTCTTTGGTGCCGCACGTAATATTGAAGAAGGCGGTAGCTTAACCATTATTGCAACTGCGTTAATTGAAACTGGTTCAAAAATGGATGAAGTTATTTACGAAGAATTTAAAGGTACTGGTAATATGGAATTACACCTTTCTCGTAAAATTGCTGAAAAACGCGTATTCCCAGCTATTCATTTTAATCGCAGTGGTACACGTCGTGAAGAGCTACTTACTAAGCCAGATGAATTACAAAAAATGTGGATATTACGTAAGATCGTCCATGAAATGGGTGAAATTGATGCCATGGAATTCTTAATTGATAAATTAGCCATGACTAAAACTAATGATGAATTCTTTGATTCAATGAAACGCAAATAACCGCGTTAGCACCGTTTAAGAGTTATTAAAAAGCTGACATTATTGTCAGCTTTTTTTATCGAATTTTTACAGTCTTTTCTTATTGTTAGCTTATTTTTGTTTAGTATAAATACCGTCAAACAATAGTTGCCAGCTTTGGCCATTATCTTTGCTGACTTGCCAAACTTGATTCACTTTACCATCTGTTAATTGCTGCCAGCTGATCTGGTTTAATAAAGAGTTGCCTTCAGCGTCCTGCGTAGTTCCCGTTAATACCATTTTACCACTAGAAAATTTACCCTCTAATTGAAGCAGTAGCCCAGTATTGTCAATCCAGGTTTGGTGCCACAGTTGCCGCTGTTTGTCATAGATATTCAGGCTTTTGCCGACATATCCTGATGGTGTTTGATACTCTTCTAATATGCCGCAGCCGTTATTAATCGCACTGATTTTACTTTGACTAATTTGATTATTGCTGTGATTTGTTACCGTCCATTGCCCTAACCAAAAATCAAATTGGCGATACTCCGCTAATGAGCAACTAGAAGTTGCAGATGCGCTAATTGAGATAAAATAGACTAAACTTAAGATTAACCGAAACATGTTTACGTACATAAAGGACTCCTTTGGCGGGCTTTTGAAACAAGTTGTTAACAAATCCGTAAAATTAACTTTCCCTTAAATTAACTTAGGCTGAACAATTTTTATACGACTTTTTGACAAAACTAGTGTAGACTGCGCGCCTTTTTATCTATTCGCTGTATTTATGGAGGGGAATTGGACTTGAATCGCTGTTTGTTTTTGAGCCTAGTATTGTTATTTGTCTGCAGTTTAACGCAAGCTAAACCGATAACAGTGCGCGTTGTTACTGAGGATGCCTATCCACTTCAATATATGGAAGATGGTCAACTTGTTGGCCCAGCATTCAAATTAGTTGAGCAAGTGCTTACTGAAGCGAATATTGATTATTACGTTGAGGTTGTGCCTTGGGCTCGAGCGTATTCAATTGCAGAGACTCAACCTAATACCTTAATTTTTTCTATTGCTCGCACGCCGGCAAGAGAGTCGCTATTTAATTGGATAGGGACACTAATGACGCTGGAATATTACTATTATGGCTTGGCAGAAAAATTTAAAGAAAAGCAGTATGTAGAAGCAGACTTTAAAGATATGCGCATAGGCACAGTAAATAAAAGCGCAACTTATCAATACCTTAAAAATCAACAACACCCAAAACTTTATCCGGTAGCTAGTGCTAAACAGAATTTTGAAAAGTTACTTTCCCATCGTATAGATGTTTTTCCAGGTAATATTACTAGTTTTAAAGTGTCGTGTACTCAGTTCAACGTGGACTGTTCACTAATAAAGCGCTTAGCGCCACTAGGCTTACCACCGACTCAATTATATTTTGCCATGAGTAAAAGTACCTCGAATGAAGTAGTTGAGCGTATTAAGCAAGCATATCAAGCAATCAATAATAAAGATGTCGTAGATGACGCACTAAAGCCGATGTTGGCCTGGGTTGAACGCTAGCTATATATTCTTGGCGCGGCACGTTATAATGTCGCCATCATTTACCGCTATTAATCAATATGAAATACAGCGATTTACGCGACTTTATCAAGCAGCTTGAACAGCTTGGGCAGCTTAAACGTATCAGCCAGCCAATATCAACCGATTTGGTAATGACGGAAATTAGCGATCGCGTTTTGCGTGCAGGCGGCCCAGCATTACTATTTGAAAATCCTGAAGGCCATGATATCCCAGTACTAACTAATTTATTTGGTACGCCTGAACGCGTTGCGCTGGCAATGGGACAAACCGATGTTAATGCGCTACGTGAGGTGGGAAAGCTACTGGCAACGTTAAAAGAACCTGAACCGCCCAAAGGTTTTAAAGATGCGCTTGATAAATTACCGCTGTATAAGCAAGTGCTAAATATGCCGACCAAGGTGCTTAAAAAAGCGCCGTGTCAGGAAATTGTTTGGTCGGGTGACGAGGTTGACTTAACCAAATTACCAATTCAAAAATGTTGGCCTGACGATGTTGCTCCTTTAATTACTTGGGGACTAACCATTACCCGAGGACCTCATAAAGAGCGTCAGAATTTAGGTATTTATCGTCAGCAATTGCTAGGCAGAAACAAATTAATTATGCGTTGGTTATCACATCGTGGTGGCGCCATTGATTTTCAGGAATTTAAGAAAGCCAACCCGAGAGAAAATTACCCAGTTTCTGTGGCGCTAGGCGCTGATCCAGCCACTATTTTAGGGGCAGTAACACCAGTGCCAGATACTTTATCTGAATATGCGTTTGCAGGTCTGTTACGAGGTTCAAAAACTGAGGTCATTAAAAGCATAAGTAATAATTTGGAAGTGCCCGCTTCAGCCGAAATTGTGCTGGAAGGCTATATTGCACCAGATGAAACGGCGCCAGAAGGACCTTATGGTGATCACACTGGCTACTACAATGAAGTAGATGAATTTCCGGTATTTACCGTTACTCATGTCACTATGCGGGAAAAGCCTATTTATCACAGCACTTATACAGGTCGTCCGCCTGATGAGCCGGCGATTTTGGGTGTGGCATTAAATGAAGTGTTTGTGCCGATTTTACAAAAGCAGTTTCCAGAAATTGTTGATTTTTATTTGCCACCTGAAGGTTGTTCATACCGCATGGCGGTAGTGACCATGAAAAAGCAGTATCCGGGTCATGCAAAACGAGTGATGATGGGGGTTTGGTCATTCTTACGTCAGTTTATGTACACTAAATTTGTTATTGTCTGTGATGATGACGTTAATGCTCGTGACTGGAAAGACGTGATCTGGGCGATTACCACGCGTATGGATCCAAGTAGAGACACGCTATTGGTCGATAATACCCCAATAGATTATCTGGATTTTGCTTCGCCAGTATCAGGCCTAGGTTCAAAAATGGGGATGGATGCCACCAATAAATGGCCAGGAGAAACTGATAGGGAATGGGGACTACCGATTGTTATGGACGAGCAGGTAAAACAACAAGTTGATGAGTTATGGCAAGAATTGGCGATTTTTGAGTCTGAAAGCTCAAAATAACGCTAAAAAGTGAGCTGTAATTTAACGTATTGAAATAAAGAGAAATAACTAGATGAATATTGTCGAATGTCGGGTTGAACAATTAACTAAATTGACGCCTTTTGTTTATAAAGTGCTATTAAAACCAGCGCAAAAAGTGTCGTTTAAACCTGGCCAATATTTAAATTTGATCATGGCGGAAGATGATAAACGCGCTTTTTCAATTGCCAGTGCGCCTCATCAAGACTTGATTGAGTTACAAATTGGTGCGTTCGGTGAAGATAGCTATGCAATGCAAGCTATAGAGCGCCTACAAAATAGTGATTCGGTAACGGTAGAAATTCCGCTTGGTAATGCTTACTTAAGAGAAGAAAGCCAACGTCCATTATTATTACTGGCGGGTGGTACAGGATTTTCTTACATCAAATCTATGTTTGAACATTTAGCGCACCATAACAGTACCAGACCGTTAATTGTTTACTGGGGATTGCGAACACAAGAAGCATGTTACGAGCTTGAACAAACTAAAGCGTTAATTGAGTCTATGCCTCACGCTAGCTTTATTCCTGTGTTAGAACAAGCAGACGCGGCATGGCAAGGGAAAGTTGGATTAGTGCATCAAGTCGCAATGAAAGATATTGTGAGTTTTGAGCCGTACGATATTTATTTGGCGGGTCGTTTTGATATGGTTGGCATTGTTCGTACCGACTTTGTTGAACATGGTGCAGATTTAAATCATATGTATGCAGACGCGTTCGCGTTTATCTAAACCATACAGTACTGTCCAGAGCAAACGTTAGTGATTTGCTCTGGATATCTCGTCAACAATTACAACCTTGTTTCGACCACTCTCTTTTGCCTGATACATGCATTCATCCGCTTTTTTCACCCATACCAGTAAATTTTCTGAAAATTCGGCATCAGCGATAATTGCGCCAAAGCTTGCGCTGGTATGGAAGCGTTGCTGGTGTTCGTCGGTAAAAATCGCTTCTTCAATTCGAACGCGCAGCAGTTCAAGCTTATTAGAGAGCGCGGCAACGGTAATATAGGGAGCGATGATCAAAAACTCTTCGCCACCAAAGCGCACTACTTTATCGGTTTCACGACTAAACTCTTCTTTAATTAATTGCGCGATCCGCTTTAACACTTTGTCACCCATTAAATGGCCGTAGTTATCATTGAGTCGTTTAAAGTGATCTAAATCCAGCATAATAACTGCCATTAATGCCAAATTACGTTGCGCGGCTTTTTGAATGTTAGGGAAGTTATTATCTAGAAAACGGCGGTTATACACTTCAGTTAAGCCATCTTTAAGCGCCAAAGCTTCAAGTTTTTTGTTGAGATCTTTGAGTTCTTGGGTGCGATAATGCACCTCCTCTTCTAAATGATGACGATGCTCTTTGACTACTCTTTTCTCTGATTTTAATTGCTCATAAAGCTGATCAATTTCCAGCGCAGCATCTGCGGCTAAAGGCGCAAAATTTTTAATAACATCTTTATCAAATTTATTCATTTGCTTAACAATGTCATCCAGCGGTAAGGTGATTCGTTGACCAAAGCGATAAGCTATCAAAGCAGTAATTAATAAAGTAATCAGCAAGGTGATTAAAATCACCATATACTCTCGTTCTATTTCTTTAATGGTTAAGTTGTAATCGGTTAGTGCGTAGACCGACCAACCATCAACGGTGCTGGACTTAGCAAAGCTAAATTGATAGTTAGGAAGTTTCTCTAGTACTAAGCGGTTTGGGCGCTCAATATCATCAACCTCCTGATATTGGAAATTTTCCATGGCGCCATAATTTAATGATGGATGTGCGAAAATAATATTGCTGTTATTGTCTGTAACAACTAATTTGATTTGTTCATCACCAAGTTGCGCATTACTGAGGTTGCCAATAAAGTCCAGCGTTACTGAGCCTTCAACCACGCCGATCAGTTGCTGGTTATTTACTGGGCTAAAGATGGGGGAGCTAATAGCAAATATGATTGCTTGACCAAAGCCTCTTCCGATAAATACAGGGGAAACATAAAGGCTTTTGGTGGCAATTGCTTGTTGAAAATAGTCGCGATCACTCACCGAACCGACATCTGAATCTTCTAGCATTTCTAGTGGTGTAGCATTGGTGATTGAGCCGTCCAAATCTACTGTGATCATGGTGGAAAATTCATCATAGTTTTGATGAATTAATTTTATTGTACTTTGCCAAGTGGACGGCGGTACTTCAGACAACCAACTGGCTGCGATTGATACCGCATGCTTTTGACTATCAATATAAATATTGATTAGTTCACTAAATTTCTCAGCGCGATCTTCTAACGTTGTTTTAATGATACTTTGTGATGAAGTAATTAAGCCGCGACTAATGAATAATGTAGCGGCAGGTAAGGCCAAACATATCATTAGTACCATAGCGTAGTTTAATTGATTTCTTAATTTCGTTTTAATAACCGGCTGTTGATTCCAGCTAAATCGCCACTTTTTGCCTAGCACAAACACCACTAAACAGCCTAGGGACGTGTATAACGCGGCATTTAGTCCTTGTTTTAAACTAATAAATAACCAATTCACTGTTGCTTGGTCGGAGTTTAACCAAATAATGAGCGCAGTGATTGGCATACCAATAATCACCCAATAGCCGATATCGGCAAACAGTACATAAATGCCTTTAGATCGGAGATGGGCAATAATTAGCGCTTCAAGGCTAAAAGTAATAAAGCCAAAGGGGTGACCCCAAACAAAGTAAAGTGGTGTTACGGCAATGAGTGCCGTTAATAGGGTTAAGGCAGGACGTAAACACATGGCCGCCATAATGATCAGGGCATTGCCAAAAATAAGCTTTACTTCAGGTAGAAAAGGTATGGCAAAACAGTTTATGAATGCTCCAATTAACCCCAATAATACCGCACAAGCAAGTGGATAGCGTTGCGATGGTGCAGTTGATTGAGGTGGGGCATGTTTTTGCATACAACTAGCTCATTAGTAATATTTCTGCTGCTTGTTGATACTTACCTTGAGCATTTAACGCTAAGGCTAGTCCTTTTTTGTCTTTATTTGAACGCTGCTTACTATTTAGCGCACTAAAAGCACGTTCTGCTAATGGCCATTGTTTGTCGGCATTGGCTAAATGGCCAAGGCAGCTTAACCAAAAACTATCATGTTGATCGTGGTGTAAGTGTTTCTGTACCGCAGAAATAAGTGCTTCGGTATGAGTAAGAGGTAAGCCTTTAGCGTAGTCAATAAACGGGTGATTATGGCCTTTGGTAAAAATAGGCAATAGTAATTTGGTTAGCGGCTCAATAATATTTTGCTCAGCCAGCACTCGACAATATTCTGCTAAAACTATTTCATCTTGTTTGATTTTGCGTGCTAACGACTGCCAATATTCGTGCAACGCTTGGTTGCTATGGTTAGCGACTAATTGTGTAAACTCACCATAGTAAGCTTGTTGTTTCCAACTTGCGATTTGTTCGGTGCTTATGTCTTTGGCTTTTTGCGCTTTTGGCAAGTAACCAATAGCATTAGCAAAACGTTTTTCAGCAATACTTACCTTTATCTCTTGAGCTAACAAACGATTGTCTTGCCCTATGTAGCTATGGTGCTGATTTAATATTGCTCGTGCTTTGGCTAGGTTATTTTGCGTAATAAGAATGTCTATGGTGACTAGTACACTTTCTAAGCCTTTATTTTTTAGTGACTCACCATGATGTTCAAGTAGCTGTATATAACGCTCGACATGGGGAGTTAACTCTTGGTGTTGAGCAGCTTTTGCCGCGATAAGGTAAGCGGTCGATTGTTGCTCAGCAGGCTCTGCTGATTTTGCTAGTAAATGCTCAGCTTGCTGATAATCACCTAATAAGTATGCGGCCACCCCTTTTTGGTAATCTCGCTGACCACGGCGCTTACTGGCAAAAGCTATTTTGTGCCAGGTACCAAAACCAAATCGGATACCACCTTTGATCAGTTTTAGCGTCAGTAGTATGGCAAAGAACAATATAATCAGAAATAAGCCGGCGGTAACGACGGTAGACTCAATGGTTAAATCGCCCATAGCGATAAGAATATAGCCTTTTTCACCGATTAAAACTGGGCTGATGGCTACCGCAGCAAAAAACAAAATAATTAAAATAATCGTTTTAAGCATATTAGATTACCCCGCTATCGCTTTCAGCCTCAGTGTTAACTTTTGGCTGTTTTTCACTAGGTAATAGCTCGCTAGGTAATTGTTCTCTGGGTAAATTTGTATCTGGCAAAGCTTGTGGTTGTTCTTGCTGCTTAACTCTCTGCTTAATCACAAGATTAATGGCTTTTAGAGACGCTAATTCACGCGGCAAGCTTAAGGCAACAATTTCGGTTTTTAATTGCTCGATAGCTTGAATAAACTGCCCAGTGGCTGGGCTTGCTAAATCGAAATATTCATTAAGCCAGTTTTGTACTGCTGTTAGCGAAGCTAAATATAAATCGCGATTATGCTTAGTGGCTGCCCATTGAGCCAACTGTAATTTTAGCTGTAAATTTTGGCGTAAATTTTGTTGAGCATTTGGAGTTAGTAAGGCTTCAACATTACCGGTGCGACGCTTAACCGTGATAAAGTCAGCTAAAAACTTGCGCCAGGTTTTTGCTAAATTTTCCTGCCAGTCATCGGTGCTATCGGATAATTCGGTGCTGACTTCAGTTTCGGTATCATCAGGTAAATGGGCTAATGAAATGGGCAGATCGTTAATTTTACTGCTTAATGCCATTAACTTTAAAATCACATCTTCAGTTGCTAGTTCAGGTAATAACTGCAAGCCTTCAATATCTTGATTGATGATTTGTCGCACGTCCAAATAGGCAGGGTTATTTAATTCTTTTAGCCTAGCATCAGCATCTTTTAATAAGGCAATGGCACTGGCCGCGTCTTTTTCTAACCACATAGTTCGAGCAGCAACGCGAATTAAATATTCAGCTTCTTTAACTTGCCAACTGGTGGACTCTATTTGCTGCAGCGATGCGGTAATTGCTTTTAATTCATCAAGTTGAATTTGAACTGGTGCGACAGAGTTTGCCGCAGCATTATTGGCAAGCTCGTTAGCCTTAGCTTGTGCTTTGGCTAACATGCTTTGCTCTTTTAGTGTGAGTAACTGCTGAATTTGTTGTTCATTTTCAACTAACTGCAGTGCATTGCGTTCAGCCAAATTGTTAATTAAAGCATTATGTAATTGTTGTTGCCAAAAATATGCTGCGACTAAGCCGCCAATAGCGATAAATGCACATAATAGTGCGAATACGGCAGTTTTTGAAATAGGTGTTTTTGACATAGATGTTGGAGTCGTTTGGCCTTGAGTACGATCTTGAGCGGCTGCCGATTTTGGTTTTGTCTTTGCGCCGGTTTTAGTACTGGTGTTTGCGCTGGCTTTTTCTTGTTTTTTTTCAGCGTTAGTTTCGGTATTAGTTTCAGTGTTGCTTTCAACGTTAGTTTCGGCAACGTCAGAAGCGCTTTTCTGATCTAGCGGCGTTGTAGCCAATGGCGCTTTCGCATTTTCATCGGGTGTTGTCGGCGTATTTTTATTTGTCATCTATCAATTCCAATTTATTCAACGCATTGAGAATGGCTTGATCGCTCGCCCCGTAAGTGCAAACGACATTTTTCAGCCCTAATTGCTTGGCACTTTCAGCTATTCGCTGGCTGGCAACTAACCATAAGCATGTGTTTTGCCAGAATTTATCGCCATCTTTGATTAATTGTACAACGCTTTTAAGTAAAGCGTTACTGGTAATAATAATGGTGTTAATTTGCTTAGCTTGCCAGTGCTCGGCAATATTGGCGGGTAAGGTTAGCCAATGGCGCTGATAGCTTTCAAAGTAATGAACATTAGCGCCGCGCGCTGATAACTGCTCAGCAATGAGTTCGCGACCACCATCGCCACGGATAATAATGCAATCTTTGCCACTCACTTGTTCCAGTTCAGGTAGTGCAAGTAAGCCCTCGCTATCATGTTGTTGTGGCGAAAATGCATGTACACCAAGATCATTAAGCGCATGTTTAGTGGCATCACCCACGGCGATAATTGAATTAGTCTGCCAGCTGGAAATTGGTATCAATTTGTTGGCAAAGGTCACTGCTGCTTTGCTAACAAAAATCAGGATAGGATTGCTGGTATTTGCCAAAAGCTTGGCTAAGTCCTCGGCATTTTGCCGCGGTTGATAGTCAAACATTGGCTGGCAAATGGTAGTGAAACCAAGAGCAGTTAGCTTGGTAGCTAAAATCTCGGCCTGCGGTTGCGGCCGAGTAATAAGAAACGCAGGCTTAGTCGCCATAAACCTGCGTTAAAATACGTTTGGCACCTAAACCTAGTAAGGTATCAGCGAGCTTTTCGCCGAGTTGTTGATAGTCGGTTGTTGAGCCGGTGATATCGCTTTCAATAATTTCACTGCCGTCAACAGCGCCAACAAGACCGCGTAAATACAATTGGTCACCATCAAGAATGGCATAACTGCCAATCGGTACCTGACAGCCACCTTGTAGGGCTTTATTCATTGCTCGTTCGGCCAGCACGCGAACACGTGTTTCGGCACATTCTAATGGCGCTAATAGCTGTTTGATGGTGTCATCATCGGTGCGGCATTCAATACCAACCGCACCTTGGCCGTTGGCTGGCAGCATTTGCTCAGGCTCTATATAGGCTTTAATTCGCTCTGGCATTTCAAGGCGAATTAGCCCTGCTGCTGCCAGAATAATCGCGTCATATTCACCGTTATCTAATTTAGCCAAACGGGTATTTACATTGCCGCGTAAATCGCGAATGTCTAGATCTGGGCGTTGTGATTTTAGCTGACATTGACGACGCAAACTTGAAGTGCCAACAATTGCTCCTTGCGGCAGTGCATCTAGGTTGTCAAAATTATTGGAAACAAAGGCATCACGTGGGTCTTCACGTGGGCAAATCACTTCCAAACCTAAACCTTCCGGAAATTCCACGGGTACATCTTTCATTGAATGCACGGCAATATCTGCGCGATTTTCTAACATCGCCACTTCTAATTCTTTAACAAACAAGCCCTTGCCACCAACTTTGGCTAATGGCGTATCTAAAATAATATCGCCCTTTGTGGTCATAGGGACTAATTCAACGTTAATGTCAGGGTGAAAGTGTTCTAATTGCGCTTTAACGTATTCAGCTTGCCATAACGCCAAAGCACTTTTACGGGTAGCAATTCTTACTGTAGTCATGAATATTCTCTTAAGGCTGGCGTTACGGTTGAGTTAATGTGATTGCGGTTTCCGCTTGTGTGCTAACGGCATCTGATAAAAACTGCCAGAATTCACCGCCACCACGCTTGTCCATCCAAACATCATCTTCAAGGGAAAAATGATGGCCATTAAATTTAGTCGCTACCCAAATTTCGTGTAATGGCGCCTGCTTATTAATAATAATTTTGCTGCCGTTTTTAAAAGTAAGGGTAAGCATACCGCTGACGCCTTCGTAATCAATGTCGGTTCCGCAATCTTCAATTGCTTCTTCAACGGCAAGTATTAATTCATCAGCGATAAAATTATATTGGCTATCGTTCATTTATTTGTCCTAGAAATGATAAGACTTGTATTTGTTGATGTGCATGTGCGTATAATACCAGTCACATACCGTAATACCAGACAATAACGGTAATTTTGTCCTGAATCTTAGTGGCTTATTAATAAAAATGAAGACAATTTTTTCGAAACTGCTTATTTGCCTTTTCAGCCTATGTTTTATTATCAGTTGTGGTCTTAAGGGGCCTCTTTATCAAACGCCTGAACAACAAGCTCCGGCAGATGAAGCTTCAACAACGCAAGCGCAAGGAGATAATTAATGGATTATTTTAATTATCAACAAGATGCATTGTTTGCCGAACAGTGTGATGTCACCGAATTAGCCAAACAATATGGCACGCCATGTTATGTTTATTCACGTGCAACCATTGAGCGCCATTGGCATGCGTTTGATAACGCTGCCGGTGATTTACCGCATTTAGTGTGTTATGCAGTAAAAGCTAACAGTAATTTAGCCGTATTAAATGTCATGGCGCGCTTAGGTTCAGGCTTTGATATTGTCTCTAAAGGTGAATTAGCGCGAGTGATTGCCGCTGGTGGCGATCCAGCAAAAGTAGTATTTTCGGGAGTGGGTAAAACTTCTGATGAAATAGCCTATGCTCTTGATCAAGGTATTTACTGTTTTAATATTGAATCGGCCTCTGAACTTGATCGCATCAACCGTGTTGCCGGTGAAAAAGGCATGATTGCGCCAGTATCATTTCGGGTTAATCCTGATGTTGACGCTGGAACTCACCCTTATATTTCTACTGGCTTAAAAGAAAATAAATTTGGTATCGGTATTGATGAAGCGCCAAAGCTTTATCAATATGCTGCAACGCTGGCGAATATCAGTATCAAAGGTGTTGATTGCCATATTGGTTCGCAGCTTACGGCGGTGAAGCCATTTCTTGATGCCTTAGATCGGGTATTATTGCTAGTTGATCGACTAAAAGAACAAGGCATCGAGCTTTCGCATATTGATGTGGGTGGCGGCTTAGGCGTTTGTTATAACGACGAACAACCGCCGCATCCCAATGAATACGCCAAAGCGATTGCGGAAAAAATTGCCGGTTATAATATTACGTTAATTTATGAGCCAGGCCGAGCGATTATGGCTAACGCGGGTATTTTGGTGACCGAAGTTGAGTTTTTAAAAACCAACCAAGATAAGCATTTTGCCATAGTTGATGCGGCGATGAATGATTTAATTCGACCGTCACTTTATCAAGCGTGGCAAAATATTATCCCGGTGAATAAGCGCAATGATGTTGAGGCACAATCTTACGATATCGTTGGCCCTATTTGTGAAACAGGAGATTTTCTTGGTAAAGATCGCTTGCTGCAAATTAAAGAAGGTGACTTATTAGCGGTTAGGTCGTCAGGTGCCTATGGCTTTACCATGAGTTCAAACTATAATAGCCGCCCTCGTGTCGCGGAAGTGATGGTTGATGGTCAGCAAAGTGTTTTAGTGCGTGAACGGGAAACCATTGAGCAGTTATGGCAAGGTGAGCATTTATTGCCTTAAATTGGTCGCCATAAATAGGTAAGAAAGTAGCAATGCTGGTAAATTTTTCAAAAATGCATGGTTTAGGTAATGACTTTATGGTGATTGATAATGTCACGCAAAATGTCTATTTACCGAACGATCAAATAAAGCAGTTAGCCGATCGTAATTTTGGCGTTGGTTTTGATCAATTATTGGTGGTTGAGCCACCTTACGATCCTGATTTAGACTTTCATTATCGTATTTTTAATGCTGATGGCAGTGAAGTTGGCCAATGTGGCAATGGTGCTCGCTGTTTTGCACGTTTTGTTCGCAGCAAAGGTTTAACCAATCGCAATAAAATCAAAGTGTCTACCCAAACAGGTAAAATGACCTTGTATATTGAGCGTGACGGTAATATCTCAGTTAATATGCCAGTGCCGCAGTTTGAGCCTAACCAAGTGCCCTTTAGTGCGCAAAAAGTCGAAGGTACTTATATTCTGCGTACTGAAGAAGAAACGGTACTCTGTGGCGTGGTGTCAATGGGCAACCCGCATTGTGTGGTGACGGTGGATGATATTACTCAGGCGCCAGTTGAAACAGTCGGCCATGAACTTTCTGTGCATGAGCGCTTTCCAAAGCAAGTCAATGTTGGCTTTATGGAAGTGGTATCTCCCGAGTACATTAAGCTAAGAGTATATGAACGTGGCGCGGGTGAAACATTGGCCTGCGGCAGTGGCGCATGTGCCGCTGTGGTTATTGGGCAAATACAGAAAAAATTAAATAAACAAGTTACCGTGGAATTACCCGGTGGCAAATTACGCATATTTTGGAAAGGACCTGGCCACCCAGTGAAAATGTCAGGCCCTGCCACCCAAGTTTTTGATGGTCAAATACACCTATGAATGAACACAACCCAATTCAAGCCGACGAGTTACCATTAACCGATGAATTAATTGCCCGTTACTTGGAAGATAATCCTGAATTTTTTAATCGTAACCCTCAGTTAGTTAATGGCTTACGATTAACTGATAGCCAGCGTGGTACGGTATCTTTAGTTGAACGTCAACAACAACAGCTTCGTCAAAAAATTACAGGCTTAGAAGAAGAAATTACTCACTTAATGTCAGTGGCCAATCACAATGAAAACCTATTTAGGTTGTACAGTGATTTATATCTGCAATTAATCGACAGTGAATCAGCAGAGCAATTACTAGATATTTTGCAGCGTGCGACATTAGAGTTGTTATCGTTATCTGCATTAAAACTGTGGTTAACACCAGATTTTTCTACCGCGCATGGCAGCATCACTACAAATGACTGCGCGGATATTATGGCTAGCCGTTTAGATAAAGAAGATTATTACTTTGGCCGCTTACAACAAAGTGAGCAGCAGCAGATTTTCGACAATGTCAATACTGGCTCAGTGGTGTTAATTAAGTTGGCTCACACCAACACTGAAGGCGAAGCAGCAACGTTAGGCTTTTTAGCTATTAACTCAGCCGATGCCGATCATTTTGACCCACGTATGGATACGTTACTATTAAGCCAATTCCAAAAATTGGTGGCTAAGCTGTTATTTCAACAACTGAGTCAACAGTCTTAAGGTTTTGGGTGAAAAAGCCTACTGTGAAGTTTTATCGCAAGCTAAATATCGTTAAGGCACTAAGCTTTGACTTAGATGATACCCTGTACAGTAATCAGCCGGTGATGCTGGCGACTGAGCAGGCAATGCTGGCATTCTTTCCAGCGCTTTTAGCTAAGCTAGTTCCACACTTACCTCAAAACTTTGATCGCAACTTTTGGCGACCATTTCGTCATGCTGTGATTAATTTGCAGCCGGAAATCAAACACGATGTATCGGCATTGCGATTAGCGACGTATACCAAAGGTATTGCTAGTCTAGGTCTTAATGATAAAACGGCTAGCCAGCTAGCTGAACAGGCAATGGCGTATTTCCTGAAAAAACGCAGCGACTTTACTGTGCCGGCATCAAGCTTGTCGTTACTTGATGCGCTAAGTCAGCAGTATCGTTTAGTGGCGATCAGTAATGGCAATGTTGATACTAAGGCAATTGGTCTGCATCAGTATTTTGATTTTATTTATCATGCCGGCAATGGTGCTGCGAAAAAGCCAGCCAGTGATTTATTTCATCTGGCGAGCGCTGATTTAGCTTTGCCGCTTAATCAAATACTACATATTGGTGATTGTGGATATGCTGACATTACTGGCGCACTGCGCGCAGGAATGCAAGCAGCATGGATTTCTTGCTATGACGTTGGAAAGCCAATAAGCACTTTACCTCATCTAGAGTTAACAGATATTACTCAGCTAACTTATTTATTAACGTAAGCTTTTAACATTAGTTGTTAAATCAATTTTTTTTAAGTACAAGATTTCAAACTAGAGCAATTTTGCGATGGACGTTTCTGATTTATTAGATGGCTTAAATGACCATCAACGCGAAGCAGTGGCGGCGCCGCTGCAAAATATGTTGGTACTAGCAGGTGCCGGTAGTGGCAAAACCCGAGTTTTAGTGCATCGCATTGCTTGGTTGATGCAAGTAGAGCACGCTTCACCTCATAGCATTTTAGCCGTAACTTTTACCAATAAAGCGGCCGCTGAAATGCGTGCCCGAGTAGAGCAAGCAACGGGTGGTAATGTCTTTGGTATGTGGTTGGGCACTTTCCACGGCTTAGCCCATCGTTTACTGAGAATGCATTTTCAAGAAGCCAACTTACCGCAAAGTTTTCAGGTATTAGATTCCGATGACCAATTGCGTTTAGTTAAACGTACTATTCGCGCGTTAAACCTTGATGAAAAGAAGTGGCCAGCTAAGCAGGCGGTTTGGTATATCAATGGTAAAAAAGATGAAGGGTTGCGTCCTAAGCATATCGATGCTGGCTATGATCCAACTGAACAAACCTTTATCAATATTTACCAAAGTTATCAGGAAGCGTGTGATCGTGCAGGCCTTGTTGATTTTGCAGAATTATTACTGCGCGCTCATGAGTTGTGGTTAAACCATCCGGCATTGCTGGCGCACTATCAACAGCGCTTTAAACATATTTTGGTGGACGAATTCCAAGATACTAACGCCATTCAATATGCTTGGCTAACTATGCTGGGTAAAGCGCAAAGCAAGGTCATGATTGTTGGTGATGATGATCAGTCAATTTACGGTTGGCGCGGCGCCAAAATTGAAAATATTCAGCGCTTTTTAAATGATTATGCTGACGCGCAAACCATACGCTTAGAGCAAAATTATCGCTCTACCGCCAATATCCTCAATGCGGCCAATAAACTGATTGCCAATAATAATAATCGCTTAGGAAAAGAGCTGTGGACGCAGGACAGCGAAGGCGAGAAAATTTCAGTTTACACCGCATTTAATGAAATTGATGAAGCGCGTTTTATTTCCGGTCGCATTACTAAATGGCGTGAAGACAATGGCTCTTTAGATGATGTTGCCATTTTATATCGCTCTAATGCCCAGTCGCGATTGTTAGAAGAAGCATTATTGCAGGCGCAATTGTCCTATCGTATATACGGTGGTGTACGATTCTTTTCACGTCAAGAAATTAAAGATGCCCTAGCCTATATGCGCCTCATTAATAATCGTGATGACGATGCCGCGTTTGAACGTATTATAAACACCCCAACAAGAGGTATTGGCGAACAAACAATTGCGTTGTTACGTAACGGTGCTAAATCTTTAGATATGACCTTATGGCAAGCTTGCAAGCACATGATAGCTGAGCAATCACTTAAAGGGCGAGGGGCTAAGAATGTTGGCGTATTTCTCGATTTAATTGACCAACTTGAAGATGATTCAACAAATTTAGATTTGGATCAGCAAGTCGATTTTGTTATTCGTCAAAGTGGCTTAAAAGCCATGTATCAAGCGGAAAAAGGCGAGCGAGGTCAAGCGCGTATTGACAATTTAAATGAGCTAGTGACCGCCTGCCAAACCTTTGAAATGGAACCTGAGCTTGAAGAAGAGCAAACCAAATTAACCGCATTTTTAACGCATGCCGCGTTGGAAGCGGGTGAATCGCAAGCCGATGAATACGAGCCTGCGGTACAGTTAATGACTATGCACTCGGCAAAAGGCCTAGAGTTTAAACTGGTATTTATTGCTGGCCTTGAAGAAGGTATGTTCCCGTCGCAGCAGTCACAAGAAGATATTAGCCGTTTAGAAGAAGAACGTCGCCTGTGCTACGTTGGTATGACTCGCGCGATGGAAAAGCTTTATTTGTGTCATGCTGAAAGTCGCCGATTATACGGTCAGGAAAAATATCATAAACCGAGTCGTTTTCTGCGTGAGCTACCTAGTGAATGTGTTGAAGAAATTCGTTTGCAAAGCCAAGTGTCTCGCCCCGTGTCAACTGGCCGTTTTTCGTCTACCTTTACTACAGAAACATTTGAAAATACTGGTTTTACTTTAGGGCAACGTGTTTTACATCAAAAATTTGGTGAAGGCGTAGTGCTAAATTATGAAGGTTCCGGTGCACAAAGTCGCATTCAAGTTAATTTTGAGCAAGTAGGTATTAAATGGTTGGTGGTGTCATACGCTAATTTAACACCTCTTGAATAGTTCATTTAGGAGTAACTATGGCAGAGCGTTTATTGGTTGTTGAAGATAGTAAAGCATTGGCAAAAGTGATTGAACAAATTGGTAAATCGCTTGAGTTGGAAGTTACCGTAGCTTATAGCCTGGCAGAAGTGGAAGCTTTGCTGCAGGGCAATACTCAGTTTTTTGCGGCAACGATTGATTTTGCATTGCCTGATGCATCCGATGGCGAAGCCATTGCTTGCGTATTATCTCATGGCATCCCCAGTGTAGTGCTAACAGGGAAAATGGATGATACCACTCGCCAGAAAATTCTCGAACAACCTGTGATCGACTACATTCCGAAAGAAAACAGTCAAGCATTTTTATACCTAAAACGCATTTTACACTGGCAGTTAACCAATAAAGCTAATGGCATTTTAGTGGTGGATGATAGTATTGCCGCGCGTAATCATATTGTTGAGTTACTCAAACGTCGTAATTTTAATGTCTATGTTGCCAGTGATGGTGTTAAAGCGTTGGAAGTGCTGGCCGAGCATGATGATATTAAGTTGGTGATCACAGATATGGAAATGCCAGTGATGGGTGGCATTGAACTCACCAATGAAATACGTAAACGCTATAGCAGAGATAAATTAGCGGTGATTGGCATTTCTGGTGCCAGTAATGGCGTGCATTCAGCGCGTTTTATTAAAAACGGTGCAGACGACTTTCTACGTAAACCGTTTTGTCCTGAAGAGTTTTATTGTCGTATAACCCAAAATATCGAAAACTTAAATAACATTGCCCAAATCCATCGTATTGCTAATACCGACTATTTAACTGAACTGCCAAATCGCCGAGCGTTTGTTATGCATGCTGAAGCACAAATTCCAGCGTTTATCAGCCAGCAAACTCCGTATTGTTTAGCGGTAATTGATGTTGATTACTTTAAGAAAATTAATGACAACTATGGTCATGACGCTGGTGATAATGTCCTTAAAGTACTGGCGTTATATATGCGCAGACATTTGTCGGGTGGCATGTTATCGCGCTTAGGTGGTGAAGAGTTTGCCGTTTTACTTAAAGGGGTTGATGAAGACCAGCTTTATAACCGATTAGAAGATTTCAGACGTGAACTGTCGATTTCTCAAGTGCCCTATCAAAATCAGCAAATTTCAGTATCAGTGAGTATTGGCGTGGTATTTAATAGCGCTGATAGCTTAAATGAACAACTGGTTGCCGCGGATAAAGCCTTGTATGCGGCCAAAGAAGGTGGCCGCAATCAAATTTGTATTGCAGGGCAAGACTAAACTTGAACTGTGCTTAAGCTGCTCGCTTTCGTAGGCGTCTGGCATTGAATGAGTCGACGCTAAAAATCACCAACGCGCCCCAAATTAGCGCAAAGGTAAGTAATTTTGCTGGCGCTAATGGCTCGTTGTACCAGAACGTCGCAATTAAAAACATTAAACTTGGGCCGATATATTGGAAAAAGCCTAATGTTGCCAGTGTTAAGCGTTTCGCTGCCGCGGTAAAACAAAGAAGCGGGGCGGTGGTTACGACACCGGCTAATACTAGCGTGGTATTAAGTTGCCAGCTATTTGCCAACATGTTGCTGGCTTCACTAACGACAAAGAATTGCCAATAAATAAGCGCGATAGGCAGTAAAATTAATGACTCAACTAATAAGCCGACAAAAGAATCAACATGCAGCTTTTTGCGCAGTAAGCCATAAACTCCAAACGTACCCGCTAGCGCCAGTGAGATAATTGGTAACGTCCCCAGCATAATTACCTGAATCATTACTCCTAATACTGCAATAGCAACGGCAATGCCCTGCCATTTCCTCAAGCGTTCACCTAAGAACACCATACCTAAAGCAACATTGAGTAACGGGTTGATGTAATAACCTAAACTGGCATCAAGAATATGATCATTATTTACCGCCCAAATAAATAAAAACCAGTTAACGCCAAGAATGGTTGCCGTTAGTGCCAGTCGACTAACGGTTTTTTTGTTGGTGATAATGGCAATAAATTGCTGCCATTTGTTGATCGCTACGACTAATATCAGTAGGAAAATACTCGACCAAACAACGCGATGCACTAATATTTCACCTGCGCCAACATCTGCCAAAAGTTTAAAATAAACCGGCGCTATGCCCCACATGACATAGGCAAGAATGGCATTGATAATACCAGCGTTACTGGCACTGGCTTCAGGTGTTGATGCTTGTGTTGGAGAAGATGACATGGCGTGTCGCGCTTAGCTTGGTTGAGCTTAAGTAAATAAATGGGCGCGAATTCTATCATAAACTCAAGTTAAGGCACTACGCCTTTGCCGAGCTTATTTCGTCACTTAGCCAACCATGTAAGTACCAGTGCCAAAGGCAATATGGTCGCCTTGTTCATTGTGCAACTCCATCCGTGCCACAGCGACTTTACTGCCACTACGAATAATATGAGCGGTGGCAACAAAATGCTCACCTCGACCTGGACGCAGAAAATCTGTGCGTAAATCAATGGTGCCGAGTTTGCTAAGGTTTTCTTGAATAATTTGCGGCGAGACTTCTTCCATATTGGCAATAATATTGGCTGCCGCGACCACGCCACCGACCATATCCAGTGCTGCTGCAGTAACGCCGCCATGCAATATTTTTTGTTTGGGGTTGCCAATTAAATTGTCATTCCATGCAAAAGTCACTTCTGAACGTTGACTATCAAATCGAGAAATATGAAAGCCTACTAAATTATTAAACGGTATATTCTGATTCCAAATATCAGTAACCATTTGATATATATCTTTTTTGTCCATATTGTTTCCACTGGAGTATTGGGAACTCACTAAAATGCATTGTTATGCTGGTCAGATCTGTTAACTAGACTAGCAGTTTTTTGCAAATTTTTTAACCCTGTGACTAGGGAAACAGCAGTGCTTAGGCTAAAATGCTCGCCAGCATTAATTCCTTGGATTTCTTTTGACACAAGCGGCCTTACCCACCGAAGCAACCCTGCTCGACTCTTTAAAACATCATTTTGGTTATACCGACTTTCGCGCTGGTCAGTCGGAGATTATTGAGCGTGCATTGGCAGGGCAAGATTGTTTGGTGCTAATGCCAACCGGTGGCGGTAAGTCGTTGTGTTATCAATTGCCTGCAACCTTATTTGATGGCATCACGATTGTCGTGTCACCGTTAATTTCATTAATGAAAGATCAGGTTGATAGTCTTACCCGTCAGGGGATCAGCGCGGCTTTCGTTAATTCGTCACTGACCAGTGAGCAAGTGAACGATATTTTCCAGCGTTTAGCCGCCGGTCAAATTAAGTTGTTATATGTTGCGCCGGAGCGCTTAACTCAGTATTACTTTCTGCAAGGGCTAGCCAGTTTACCAATTAAACTTTTTGCTATTGATGAAGCGCACTGTATCTCACAGTGGGGACACGATTTTAGACGGGCCTATACCCAGCTCGGTTGTTTAAAACAGCAATTTCCTCATATTCCGGTAATGGCACTTACCGCGACCGCGGATGTCACCACGCGTAAAGATATTCTTAACCAGTTGGGGTTAATCAATCCTTATGTTCACCTCGATAGCTTTGACCGACCTAATATTCGCTTTACCTTGGCGGAGAAGTATCACGGACAAAAGCAAATATTAGCTTATATCAAGCAGCGTAAAGATGACTCTGGCATTGTCTATTGCAGCAGTCGCTGGCAAGTGGAAAAACTCACCGAATTTTTAGCCAAAGCTGGAGTAAATTGCGCGGCTTATCACGCTGGCCTAGAGCCAGAAATTCGGGCGATTGTTCAAGATGGCTTTACTAAAGACAATATTCAAATTGTTGTAGCCACTGTGGCATTTGGCTTGGGCATTAATAAGCTTAACGTGCGTTATGTCGTGCATTTTGAGCCCCCACGGACCATAGAATCTTATTATCAGGAAATTGGTCGTGCCGGTCGTGATGGTTTGCCTGCCGAAGCCTTGTTTTTGTATGACGATCAGGATATTGAACGTATTAAAAAACGTATCAATGATCATGAAGATGAGCACAGAGCGCAGGTGGTATTGCAGCGCTTTCATGCCATGACAGACTTTGTCGATGCTCAAACGTGTCGCCGCCAAGTGGTGCTTAACTATTTTGCTGAGTTTACTAAAAATCGCTGTGGCAACTGTGATATTTGTCTTGATCCACCCACCGAATTTGATGCCACTGAAGTCGCGCAAAAAGTCTTATCATGTGTGTATCGTATCGATCAAAGTGGTGATGTCCAGTATGTGGTGTCTGTTTTGCGTGGTCAGGTAACGCCAGCAATGCAAAAACTGGGGCATGAAAAAGTCTCAACCTTTGGTATTGGTCAGGATAAAACCCCAAGTTACTGGTTTGCTATTTTACGTCAGCTAATTCATTTGGGTTATTTACAGCAAGATATTTCTCAAAATTCCCACTTAAAACTTACCGAAGCGGCTCGTAGCGTACTCAAAGGTGAAGAAATACTGATGTTAGCAGCACCTCGCTTGCAGCAAGCGAGCTATTGGCGACAAAAACCTGCGGAAAAACAATATGATCGTAAGCTTTTTGCTAAATTACGCTCACTTCGTAAAGAAATTGCCGACGCTGAAGATATTGCGCCGTTTATTGTATTTAATGATGCCACATTGTCTGAGCTTGCCCGCCGTCAACCGGAAACAGAAAGCCAAATGTTGATGGTTAGCGGTGTTGGTGATACCAAGCTTGCGCGTTATGGCGCGTCGTTTTTGTCGTTAATTAAAGCGCACAATAGTTTAACTAAATAGTCTCAGGGACTTGGTTATAAAAACTCGTAGCAAATCTTCTCGAAAACACTGAATGACTAATGGACGATAAAAATAACGAGCTGGTTAAGTATTTTATTAAAAAAGCACTATTATAAAATGCAATACGCTAGACTCTTTTTTGAGCGGCTAACTTGATTGAACTTGAGTAAGGAGAATAATGAGGCTTGCGCTATTCGCGATAACTGTTTTGCCGTTGTTGGCAATGGCTGAAATGCCTAAGCAGATTCAGCTTGTGGCGCCAGATTATTGGTGCCCATATTCCTGCAATGCGAAAAGTGACCAGCAAGGCTTTGTTATTGAAATTACCAAAGCGGCATTTGCCCAAGTTGGAATTGAAATGTTGTATGTTAATCGCCCTTATGACCGAGCGATTTCTAGTGTCGAGCAAGGTGAGTTTGACGCCGTGCTACCTACCTTTAAACAAGAAGTGCCAGGGTTTATTTTTCCTAAACAACCTATTTCAGCGTCGCAATTTTGTTTTTATACCAGCGACAATAACTGGCAATATCAAGGGCTTAATTCACTTAATAATGTCAAGTTATTGGCCACATCTGGTTATTCATATGATGCAGTCATAGATCAGTACTTAAAAGCACAAGATGGAAATAACGTTAAGCTAATGAAAGGTAGTGAAGTGCCTGAGCGCATGTATAAAATGGTGCAAACTCAACGCTTTGATGCTTTCCTTGATGATACTTTATTAATTAGCTACTTAAGTAAAACTCAAGTGATTGGTGATGATATTCACCCTGCCGGTTGTTTGGCGGTGAATAATGTAGGTTATCTTGCCTTGTCACCTAAACATCCGGAACAATCGAATTACTTTGCTAAGGCTTTTGATCAAGGGATGGCGATTTTACTGAATGAGAAGAAGTCGCTGTTGCTGGCTATTTTGCTGCAATACGGTATTGATATTGACGATTGGCAAAAAAATATTATGCTAGAACAATAATTTACCACTTCTTTATCTGGCAATGTATAAACCAAGAACCCTTGCAAGCCATGCTGACTGGCTTGATGAAACCGGCGTAAAAATTTATACCATTTCGGCTTGTAATCAAGATGTTGAGTTTGAAAAATACCTGCCAAGATTAAAGCAAGTCAAAGCTGCGCGAAATATTGAATGGCATATCGATTGGCAAAGCACAGCAGCATTTGCCATTTTTCATGATGGTGCCAGTTGTGATTATTTAGTGCTTGTCTGGTGGGGAAATGATAATGAACTATTTACCTCAGTTTCTGTGCGTACCGAACATGGCTGGGTTGAAGATGCCAGCCTTTACTCATTTTGCTTATACGATATGGAAGTGATGTGGGCTGAGCGAAACATATATATCAAAACGATGGATTGTGCTGAGCCATCACTGACTCAATATCAACAAACACGATAATAACAATTAAACGTAATAAGGAATTAAAGCGCTTATGGAAAAAACTAAAATGGAGAAAGCTAAGTGGTATCGCCAACCAGAAATGATTGTCGCGTTTTCTGCATTATTAATAGAGCGTGTTGACCTTTGTGGTATAAATTTTGTTCGAATTTAATGGTTTTTAGTCTAGGCACACCAAATGAGGTTTGGTTATTCCAAATAAATGCGGTGTAACAACGAATAAAAGCCTTTAAAACGAATCGATAGACAGCGTCAATTACGTCTGTCTACTTCGTTTTCGCTTATTTATGTGGAATAACCACACTACATAAGCTTAGCCTTGTATACAAACGTAATTGACTGCTGCAAAATCATACAGCAAAGTTCAACGCGCTCTAGCGTCGTGACTACGGTAGTGGGTATTTATTCGGCGTATATTGATCGTGCTTATGCTCGCGCGTCAGTTTGGCCGCGCGTTGAAATCATGAAAAGCTCAACATTAGATAGTTTTTATTATTCCATATTTAATGCGGGAACTGGTCCAGCATTAATTCAACAGGTAAAAGTAACTGTTGACGGGAAAGTAGTGAAAAGTTGGCACGATATTGAAGGGCTACCTGTTTTTACTCAATCGCAAGTTAGTCGCCGTATTTTACCTGCTCAACAAACTATTAAGCCGTTGTTATATCAAGGAGATAAAATAGCTGATCTGCTTAAATTAAATGACTCCCTAACAATCACCCTATGCTATTGCTCTATTTATGACGAATGTTGGCTGACCGATAGAAACAATAAAAGCGTAGAAGTGGAGCACTGTGCTATAGATGAAAAGGACAGGTTTTTGCAGTAACGCCGGTGTTATCATCTCAATTAAGTTAAGTAAAACAGGGAAGTATCATGAAATATATGGTTGTGATTTTGGCCTTGGTAACCACGGGGCTTGTTGGTTGCTCTAGCGCTAACTTTAATTCTAATTTAGGTAAGTACGCTAAACACAAAGTCCAAAATAGTATTAGAAAAAGTGTCGTTAAACGCTATACCAATTATGAAGTATGGGAGCGTGGCGGCACTTTGGTGGGTTATGTTGAGTCAGACTTTTGCCGACAATATGATGGCAACCGAGGGCCCAGTGTTGAAGGCTTAATTGAGCAACTGGAAATTGAGGCTCAGTTATTGGGCGGTAATGCCTTAGTGTTTGATTCCTGTCAAGTTGATAGAACATCCGGTAGTTGCGTATTACATACTGTATGTCGCGGTAATGCTTATTTTATAAAAATATAAATGGGGAGAATATTCAGCAGTTAATAGGAATAGCCAAGTGATCAACATAGCTATTCCTAATTCAAGGTTGCATTACTTATGCTTTTCTTAATCTAAAAGTTAATAGTCCTGCACTTAATGCCAAGATGGCTAAACTTGAAGGTTCTGGTACCTCCGCTGCTACTCGTACAGACATTTCGGTTGAAGCAAGAAGCCTACTTTGCTGATCTACAAGAGGAGCGTACACAGACAATTGAAAATCGTATACACCTGTTGCAAATGGATCTACAGGTAGACCTAACCAACCAATATTCATAGAGTTTTGAGCTAGGGTGTTGGCATTACTTATCGCATTATCACTGAAAACATCAATAGGATCGAACTCAATTAAATTAACGCCATCGCTAGGATCCATATCAATACTTAAAACGAAAAATAAATCATCTAGAATAATGGTGTTATCAACACTTCCGTCTAAATTTGTATTAATTGAAAATTCATAATTCCAACCTACGCCTGGTGCTCCCCATTTGGGGTGAACACCAGTAGTCATATTGTAAATGCCAGAACCATCGCTATTATATTCACCGGCATAGGGCACCTTAGCTCTAAGGCCTACCTCAATATTGTTATTTCTATCTACAACAAAAAAACCATTGCTATTACCTGAACCAAAAATGATGCCGGGTGTAACATCCTCGTCATATATTAAGTCCGCTTTGGCTTGGCCGCACAATAAACTCAATATTGTTAATGAAGCGAACAGTGATATCCTTAAAAATAAATTCATTTTAGATAGCCCTCTAGTTAAATTATTTTTTCCATCAGTAACTATAAGCGAACTATATGCCAATGAATTTAATCTCAGATAAAACAACTAGTTAGTTTGGTTTGAGTTTTTTGTTTTTTAAAACTGTTAAAAAATCAGACAAAAACTTACTTTCTTACCAAGAACTTTCAAAGGTACAGATTTGCAAGCTCCATACATCCAAACAGCGAACTTAGACATTCGACCATTTGAGAGAAAAGATCTTACTCGTTTTACTGAGTATCGCTCAAATCAGGCTGTTGCTGTGTATCAAAGCTGGAGTGACTATAAGTATCAAGATGCCTTGGCACTATTTAATGCTATGGATTATTCAACATTTGGCGAAGAAGGAAATTGGTATCAATTAGCCATTGCTGATGCCGTTAATGACGAAATACTAGGTGATATCGCCGTACATTTTATTGATTGTGAACAACTAGAAGTTGGCTTTACTGTGGCTCCACAATATCAAGGAAAAAATATTGCAACTCAAGCGGTTAGCTGTTTTCTCGATTATGCATTCGGACAACTAAATTGCCATCGCATAACGGCAATCACTGATACTCGCAATATTGCTTCAGTAAAATTATTGGAAAAGCTGGGCTTTCGCCAAGAAGGCCATTTTAAGCAGAATATCTTTTTTAAAGGGGCATGGGGAGATGAATACCTCTATGCCATATTGGCTAGTGAACACTCATGTATCAGCTAACATATTCCGTTAGCTATAGAAGTTGAACATAAAAAATGAATGGTTTGAAATATTCAAAATATCGAATGGCGACATTAGCTGGCGTTGTTGGTGTGGCAATGGGCCTTTTAGCGAATTTCTTACATTACCAATTTGCTGACTTTAGCCTTTGGGGTTACCAATTCTTTATGGCACCCGCAATGTTAGCGTTAAGTTTTTTTAGCGAGGAATTACCGTTTACTCCTAAACTTGTTATTTATTCATTTGGGCAATTTATTGGCTACTTTGCCATTATGTTGGTTTTAATTCGATTAAAGCGCAGCTTGCCCAGCCAAGTTTAAGCTAGGCCTAAGTTAAGCTAAATCGAGCTGGCTAAATACTGTGCTAAGCTATGTATTTATTAAATGGTTAAATGGAGGGTAATGCATGGAAAGTAAAATTATTAAAGAGCTCATTACCGCGAATCAAGAACTTAGTCACCAACTTAATACCCAAAGTCAGATCATCTTTGGCCTACTTAAAGTGCTGCCACCAGAATATATCAACACGCTGCAATTAATGCTTCAAACTCAGGCTGACAGCGATATTGGCAATGAACAAGTTAATGCTTCATGTCATTCGGCACTGGCGTTGGTGAAGATGCTAAATAAAGATAAAAGCCATCAAAAAAGTGAATTTGAGGTTATTGATGGTGGTAAGCATGATTAACCAGAATTATCTAAGTCAACGGTATTGTTTCACTGGCTAGCGGGCGGCGGTATTTGCGCTGGTGCTTTATATTGTAGAATTACCTCGTGGTGCGTAGAAGTTTGAACTACTTGCTCAAAGCATCAAATCATCGATAAAGATCGCACATTTAGTCGAATGATAGGCAGATAGATTATAAGGGCAATAACGGCCAAGGGGAGAAAACTGTAATGCAGCCAAAAGTTTTAGTTGAGCAATGGGTTGAGGCGTTTAATGCCGGAGATGCTCAGCAAATAGCAACATTTTATGCTGAACATGCGGTCAACCACCAAGTGGCCAATGAGCCGGTTGTTGGCAAACAAGCCATTGCTGAGATGTTCGCTGAAGAATTTTCTCAAGCCGATATGGTGTGCATTGTTGAACAAATTTTTCAAGATGGTGAATGGGCTATTTTAGAGTGGAAAGATCCCATTGGTCTGCGAGGTTGTGGCTTTTTTCACGTGGTTGATGGGCTTATCGTCTTTCAACGTGGCTATTGGGATAAGCTAAGCTTTTTAAAAGCGCATAACTTGCCGATTCCCGGTTAAATTAGTTTCAGGCTGCCATAGTTAGCGGTGAGCTGAAGAACCTGATGGTTGTCAGTTCATATCAGCTCAGATTACTGTTGGCTTTAGATTATCTGTTTTTGGTTAACCGTTCATAGATAAGATATGGTTAACCGGCAAAGCCGGTTATAGCTCCCGTCCAATACGCTTTTCTATCTGTTTCTTTTCCCAGTCGCTGTTAAAGATATTGATTAAGTCAAATGTGCCAATAGCATGGCTACATAAACCAATACCCCACCCCATCAATACCCACCAAAACCATTGATAATTTGGTGTCAAAACTAAATTTACGGCAACGAGTATTGGCATAACAGTGCTAAACATAATTAAGTGTAAATAAAATTCTTTCAGGCCCTGTACGTATGCCATGGCTTGTTTTTCTTCTACGCTGATACTTGGTTGGTTTGTGTTTTGTGAATTGTCGGTATACATGTTGTTTTCCTGCTGTAATGTCGTAAGTTCTACTTCAAAAACTGCAGCTAAAGATTTTAATGACTCTAAGCCCGCGTTGTGGCCGCGTTCAATACGTTGTATGGTGCGAACACTTAAGCCTGAGCATTGTGCTAAATGTTCCTGAGACCAACCTCGTTGTAAGCGTAATTTTTTGATAATCATTAAAAGTTCCTTGGCTGTCATTTGCGGGCTCATCATTAAGTTTTTACAGGATTAACACCACGACACTATGCTGACAATTACACGACAGCTAAATTAAATCAATAACTTAGCTAAATGATTAGACTAATGCTTTGCTAGCTGTTTAAACAAAGTTTCCAGCCAAGCCTGATTCGTATCATCGGCAAGTATTGCATTGATATTATGAAGTAAGGCCCGGTGTTGTTCAGTATCCGATAGCGCAAGATAAAAAGGTTCTGAGCTCATACAGCCAGCATTGCGCAACATACTTGGCGCAAATTTATTAGTAGTTGGTAAGGAGCTGACCACCAGTTGATCTTCGGCGAAAACATCAATTCGTTTGGCCAATATCATCTCAGCTAAGCGAGTGGCTCCTTGTTGCCCAGACAATTCGACAATAGCATTGTTGGCGGGCGGCGAAGTAAGGTATTCATCAAGCGGTGAGCCGTAGCCATAGCCTTTGATCACACCCAAGGTTAAGCCTGAGAAATTTAAAGGTTGCTGGTATTGCCATGTGCTGTTGCTGGCGGTGTAAAAGCATACTTGATAATGGCTAATTGGTTGGCCACTGAAAATTAATTGTGGTGCCTCTGATGGTACAGCTGTTAACAAGCCGTCAATACTGCCATCGGTTGCTAACTTTATTGCTCTGGCCCAAGGAAAACTGACGATTCGCAGTGAAATATTTTGTTCAGCTAAAATTGTCGTCAGGTAGTGACCGATAACGCCATGTGGGTAGTTGTTGGAGTCACAAGTATACGGACACCAAGCTGTGGTTGCTAAGGTTAGTGTGTGTTGGATACTAATATCTTCGCGAGCATAGGCATTAGTGCTTAACACTAATAACAATACTCGCCAAAAGCGTTGTTTAACCATTACAAGGCGTATTGTTACTCATTATTCACTTAGTATAGCTATTGAACGTGTAACTAGTGGGCATTATTCAAAGGCTTTGCCTTAGCAAAGCCAATTGCAACATTAAGCGCGAAGTGCTCGCAATGCAAAATAGCCCGCCAATAATGCTGCGGCAATAGCAGCATAAGCTGATGAATGCTCTGTTAGTAAGACACTGCTAATAGCGGTACCAGAAGCTAATACCGCGTAAATTAATTGCTGGCTATTCGCTTTTTGTTGGCTTTGCAGTTGCTCAAGTAATTCAACTTGTCGCTCAGAAGCTGCTTTGCCGGTGCTTAGGTAGTCATATATCAGATCAGGAATTTCAGGCAGTTTTTCATTCCAAAATGGCAGGTTATCTTTGATCTTAGTAAATACCGCTTTAACTCCCATTTGCTCTTTAACCCAGTTTTCAAGGAAAGGTTTGGCGGTTTGCCATAAGTCTAATTGTGGGTAAAGCTGACGCCCTAAGCCTTCGATATATAATAAGGTTTTTTGTAGCAATACCAGCTGAGGCTGCACTTCCATATTAAAGCGACGAGCGGTATTAAATAAATTCACCAGCACTTGGCCAAATGAGATTTCTGCTAAAGGTTTGTTAAAAATTGGTTCGCAAACGGTGCGAATAGCAAATTCAAATTCATCAACACTGGTGTTTCTAGGCACCCAACCAGAATCAACATGGAGCTCGGCTACTTTTCGGTAATCACGGTTGAAAAATGCGACAAAATTTTCAGCTAAATAGCGTTTATCTTCTTTATTTAAGGTGCCAACAATACCGCAATCAATGGCAATCCAAGTAGGGTCATTAGGATTAGTGGCGTTAACAAAAACATTGCCCGGGTGCATATCGGCATGGAAAAAACTGTCGCGAAATACTTGGGTAAAGAACACTTCTACGCCGCGTTCTGCCAGCAGTTTCATATTAACATTGAGGCTATGCAGCTTTTCGATTTCACCAACGCCGATGCCGTAAATACGTTCCATGACCAGTACGTTTTTATGGCTAAAAGAGCTGTAAATATCTGGCACAAATAAATGGTGGTCTTGCGGTCGCCCCTGAGTAAAATTGCGCTTTAACTGAATAGCATTCGCGGCTTCTCGATTAAGATCTAGTTCATCTAAAATGGTTTTTTTGTATTCGTTCACCACTTCTTTCGGGCGTAAACGTTTACCATCAGGTAGCCATTTAGCCACGATACCGGCAAACATCAACATCACTTTAAGATCAGCGATAATAGTTTTTTCAATATTTGGTCTTAGTACTTTAATTACCACATCTTGATGATCGCCGTTGTCGTCCAGTAGTTGTGCGGTGTGCACTTGGGCGATTGAGGCAGATGCCAGCGGTTTTGGATCAAATTCTTTGAAGTGTTGTTCGAAATTTTCTGCGCCAATTGCTGCGGTAATTTGGGTTAAAGCTAAGTCTCCGGAAAACGGCGGCACCTGATCTTGTAATAAAGCAAGCTCTTCGGCAAAAGATTGTGGCAGTAGATCGCGTCTTGTTGACAGCATTTGGCCAAATTTAATAAATACCGGACCAAGTGATTCAATCGCTAAGCGAAAACGCTGGGCGGAAGATTTATCTTTGTGCTTGTTGCGTAACCAAAATATTGATAATCGCGCTAGTTTCGCATACCAAGGTAGTGATTTTTTTGGTAATAAGTCGTCTAGGCCATAATTTAAAAAGGTTTTGATTATTTTATATATTCTAAGGCTGCGCACTTATGACTTCCCTGCTAATGAGACGATGGCGTTAATGGTTGCTGTTCTAAAAGCTTAATACGTTGTTCTAACGAACTAAGCGCTTGCTGACATAAGCTCACTGATTGATTAAATCGCGCTAATTCAGGCTGAGTCACTACGAGCTTTTGTTCGTGAATTAAGTATTCACTGGCATCACTGGTGATCTGTTGTTTTACAAAGCCAATTTTAGTTGAGATATTTTTGCCAAGGTTAAGTAGCTTATGGGTGGCGATATCGCCTAAGTGGCGTTCCAACTGTGCGGCCCAGTCAATATCAATATGCTCTGCTAATGCGGCAAATTGTTGAGCAACCTTGATATCTCCGTCAATATTAAGCTTATCTTGCTTGATTAAATCGGTAAGCTGGTGCTCAGTTCTAATGTCATTAAGCGTGGCGAAACTGGTATAAACACTGCAGTCAGCGTTCATTTCACTAAGGCTGCTGATCAAAATTCGTGATTCGGTGAAATGCAACTGTATTGGCATACCGATCTCACTGAGCAGTATGCATAAACTTTTTCCTTCAAGCTTTTGATAAAGCGTCGGTTGATGCAAACTCATAGCCAGCGCTTGGTTAACGATAGCTTCTAAGGTACTGCAAAGTAACTGAGGGTGCATAAAATTCATGCTCACTTAGAATTTGTAACCTTTGTGCAGTGCAACAATGCCGCCAGTTAAATTATGATAACTGGTTTGCTCAAAACCAACGTCTTCCATCATGCCTTTTAAGGTTTCCTGATCTGGGTGCATACGAATAGATTCCGCAAGGTAACGGTAGCTTTCGCTATCTTTGGCAACCAACTCGCCCATTTTCGGTAAAATACTAAACGAGTAAAAATCATAAGCTTTTGACAGTAATTCGTGATCAGGTTTAGAAAATTCTAGTACCAACAGGCGACCACCTGGCTTAAGTACACGGAAAATAGAAGCTAAAGCTTGATCTTTATTGGTGACGTTACGCAGGCCAAAAGCGATGGTAACAATATCAAAAGTATTGTCGTCAAACGGTAAATGTTCAGCGTTGGCTTGGACATAATCAATATTTTGCACTAAGCCGCGATCACGTAATTTGTCACGACCCACATTGAGCATAGAACTATTGATATCCGCTAAAACGACTTGGCCATCTTTGCCAACTAATTGAGAAAATTTTGCGGTTAAATCACCAGTACCGCCGGCTAAATCAAGGACCTTATTGCCAGGACGTACACCTGAAGCATCAATGGTAAATCGTTTCCATAACCGATGAATGCCAAATGACATTAAATCATTCATGATGTCATATTGCTGAGCAACGGAGTGGAAAACACCCGCGACCAGCGATTCTTTAGCATTTTTGTCGACAGTTTGGTAACCAAAATGGGTTTTATCGTCGTTAGTTTGCTGACTATTTTCTTGGTGCTGAGACATGAACTATTCACTTACATGATCGAATTGTTGCTAGTGTACTGCAAGCTCAAGCTAAAATCAGCATTTGCGCTGAAAGTAAGTGCTTTCGCATTCAATTAACTATCGGGTATATTAAAATAAACATCGATGACATCAGCTAATTGGGCGGTAACAATGAATGACTTAAACCAAGAATGGGTTTTTTATGGGCGACGTTTGGTACAAACGGGAAATTTAAACCACAATAACACCTTATTTGGTGGCACCATGATGTCATGGATAGATGAAGAGCTTTATATCTACGCGAAATGCCAGTTAGGTAATCAAGATGAAATGACCATGGTGACCGCTCGCTTTGGCGAGATCAATTTCCGTTCGCCAGCATTTAAAGGCAATATTATCGAGTTCGGTATGAAAACCACCAATTTAGGGCGCACATCTATTACTGTTGATGTATTGGTGCGTAATAAATCAACCCATTGTGTGATTTGTGAAGTTCACGATGTGACGTTTGTGGTGGTTGATCCAGAAACTATGAAGCCAATTCCACATGGTTTCCATGATGAATAGCCATTAGTTGTTAACTGACACCGGTTAAATATTAAAAAGCCCAGCCTTGCAATTTTACCTGCTTGGCTGGGCTTTTTGTTATTGGGTTTACTACACTTGGTATAACTCAGTAATAAATGAAAGATCAACAGATCCTAATCTAAATATTGCTGATGAAACCTTAAATGTTGCTCAATAAAACTGGCAATAAAAAAGTAACTATGATCATAATCTTGATGGCTATTGAAGATGATATTTAGTGCTTTTTCTTCAGCAATTATCGCTAGTTTGTCGGTTTGAAGCTGCTCAATTAGGAAATTATCAGCTAAACCTTGATCGACCAACATCGGTGGCAAGGCTTCAACTTGTTCGTTGGTTAATTCTTTTAACAACTCACAAGTATCATATGCACGCCAAGTAGATTGATTTTTACCTAAATAATGGCTGAATGCTTTTTGTCCCCAAGGACAGTTAATTGGGTTAACAATGGGGCTAAATGCTGATACCGACTGATAGTCGTTGCATTGTTTGATACCTATGGTTAATGCGCCATGCCCACCCATTGAATGACCAGCCAGAGATTTTTTATTCGTCACTGGAAAATTCGCTTCAATTAATGCCGGTAATTCATATACCACGTAATCATACATTTGATAATGCTGTTGCCAAGGAGCTTCAGTAGCGTTTAAATAAAATCCAGCCCCTTGACCAAAATCATAGGCGTTATCAGGATCATCCGGAACACTATCGCCACGTGGGCTGGTATCCGGCATCACTAATGCAAGCCCAAGTTCGCTGGCAATACGTTGCGCTCCAGCCTTATGGGAAAAATTTTCGTCATTACAAGTTAAACCTGACAGCCAATATACTACTGGCACTTTGCTTCCAGCAATTGCTTTAGGCGGCAAGTAAATAGCAAAGGTCATTTCACAGTTTGTCGTATCTGAGTGATGACGATAGCGTTTGTGCCAACCATCAAACATTTTGTTTTCGCTAAGTAATTCCATAAGCTATCAAGCCCTTAATAATGAATAACACTTCGAATTGACTTACCTTCGTGCATTAAATCAAAAGCTTCATTGATATGTTCTAGCGACATGGTGTGGGTAATAAAATCTGATAATTTAAATTCACCATTTAAGTAACGTTCAACATAATCAGGTAATTCGCTGCGCCCTTTTACACCACCAAAAGCGGTGCCGCGCCACACACGGCCAGTAACTAATTGAAATGGGCGGGTATGAATTTCTTGTCCGGCGCCAGCAACACCAATAATCACTGACTCACCCCAGCCTTTATGGCAGCACTCAAGTGCTGAGCGCATCACATCAACATTACCGATACATTCAAATGAAAAGTCGACGCCGCCATCGGTAATTTTGACAATATAATCTTGAATTGGTCCTTCGACATTTTTTGGATTAATGCAGTCGGTAGCGCCTAGTTGTTTAGCTAATTCAAATTTCGATTCATTGATATCAATCGCTAAAATGCGACTAGCACCTGCCATTTGCGCGCCAATTATCGCCGATAAGCCAATACCGCCTAATCCGAAAACGGCTACTGTGTCACCAGCTTTCACTTTTGCTGTATTGATAACTGCGCCCATACAGGTAGTTACGCCACAGCCCAGTAGGCACACTTCTTTAAGGTCTGCCGTTTTGTTGATTTTGGCTAATGAGATTTCAGGTAAAACTGTATATTCACTAAAAGTCGAAGTGCCCATGTAATGATAAATTGGCTGGCCATCTTTATAAAAGCGCGTCGTGCCATCTGGCATTAGGCCTTGGCCTTGGGTTTCTCGAATTTTTTGACATAAATTGGTTTTGCCCGACAAACAAAACTTACATTCACCACATTCAGGGGTATAAAGTGGAATAACATGATCGCCAACTGCAACCGAAGTAACGCCTTCGCCGACTTGTTCTACAATACCACCACCTTCATGGCCTAAAATACAAGGGAACTTGCCTTCTGAATCTTCACCAGAAAGTGTATAAGCATCGGTATGGCAAACACCGGTAGCAATAATTCTAACTAGTACTTCGCCCGCTTTCGGTGGCATAACATCAATTTCTTCAATCGAAAGAGGTTGATTAGGTGCCCAAGCAATAGCGGCTTTTGACTTGATAAACCCAGTGGTATCCATTTTGATTCCTTATGCTGTACTAATAACTGGCTAATATCGGCAATACGATAAATTAACCATAGCAGTTTATTTTTATTGGGCTAATTTCAGCATACGTTAATGGCAGCAGGCAAATGTTTTGCCATCATTGGGGATTTATTAGCGATGAAAAACAATAGACTAAGCCAAACCAGCTAAGATCTGCTTAGTAAGTTTGGCTTAGTAGGTCCAGCGCAAACCCGTTATTGTAGGCGAAGAAAGGTAAAGTCAGCTAAATATTCCATATTAATTGTGCTGTAACAGCCAAGTTTATTTTCACACTTTGCACTGGGTAAACGAGAACCTAGGGCTTTACTTTTACTACGAAACGTCATGAGGTTTTGTTCAAGTATTTGCTCAATTGGCGGCGACGTAATAGTAATAACTTCGGTGAATTCTTTCGGCCATACGTGTTGATTTATTTCATTTAGCGCCAGCGGTGTGTGTGTCATTGCTGACGTTAATTGTGGCAGCGTATTTTCGTTAATCTTGGTGGTTTCTTCGATATAATCAATGACCGCTGGTATATCTGGATGTCTTTCTTGATAAAGCTTTGCTAAATAGGGATCGGCAGTTTTTAAATTGTAAGGGCCAAAATTGGGGTTAACGTAAATAATGGCTAATAGGAATTCAGCATTTTTAAAGTTATCCGCTGCCGCTTCTTCAAGGTAACGTATGCCCTTGTCTATATCTTGCTGCTGAGAGTCACTTAAATAAAATAACCCAGCCTTATAGTTAGCGGCAATATCACCACTTCTTGCTGCTTTTTTATAAAGAAATAATGCTTTGTCGATATCTGGTTTAGTGCCATAACCCGCTTGATAAAATTGCCCTAAAATAGAAATAGCGCCAGTATGTCCTCTGGCCGCGGCGGCATGATATTGTTTAAACATTTGCTGACATGCATCAGTGCTGCATTCGCTAATGGGTGAGCCAGCATTGGCTAAATTGGCGCTTAGTACACTGATTCCCAATAGTAATAAATAAACGAACATTTTCATTTTGCTATCCTTCTCTCAATGTTTCATCAGTTCCACGTTATAAGCTAGTTCGTTTTCTAAGCAATTTGAAATGTGTTTGTGATAAAAGGCCTGTTATCAGTTTTGAATGGCGAGTGTAAGTTATTAATTACATTGTTAATAATTTGTAGCATTGTTAACTCAAAATAGATATTTCGCTTTTTTGGCTGGCTGATGCTAACGTTAACTCAGCATTTAAAAAAAGATTGTTGAACGTACGTGACTATACCTGACCTGCCTAATCAGCATGCGCTGGCGATGTTAGTGCTTACCGTAATCGCTCTTTACTTATTTCGTCGAGACGATATTCCCCTTGAAACTTCTTCACTGGCTGTACTGGTGATTTTATGTTTGCTGTTCACAGTTTTTCCTTTTGATATTAATGGCCAGCATCTTGAGCCGTCATCGTTGTTTTTTGGTTTTGGTCATGAAGCATTAGTCACTGTTTGCGCACTAATGATTATTGGTCACGCCTTGGTGCGCACTGGCGCATTAGTTCCAGTTGGGCGAAGCTTGGCTAAATTGTGGAAAATAAGCCCAACTTTTTCATTATTGATCACCCTATTACTGGCTGGTGCCTTAAGTGCGTTTGTGAATAACACGCCTATTGTGGTGTTGTTATTACCGATATTAACTAGCGTGGCTTTGCGGACAAAAATGTCGACCTCGCCTATGTTACTGCCTATGGGGTTAGCAACTTTGGTTGGCGGTATGACCACCACTATCGGCACTTCAACCAATTTACTGGTGGTAAGCGTTGCCAGTGATATGGGTTTGCCACGGATGGGGATGTTTGATTTTACCTTACCGGCATTAATTGCTGCGGTGATAGCGGTGATTTATTTGTGGGTGATTGCCCCTAAACTATTGCCTAATCGCTCTGCGTCATTGCCAGATACCTCTCCTAGGCTATTTAGTGGTTACTTAAATATTAACGAAGACAGTATTGCCAATGGTAAAACTGTTGCGGAAATCTTAAAGCTAACTGACGATCAAATGTCGATAGAGTCCATTCAGCGCAGCCCAGATTATCGTCCAATCAGACCCTTTCCTGATACTGTGCTTAAAGAAGGTGATCGCTTACTCGTTAAAGATACGCCTGATCAACTGATTGAATTTGAATCGGTATTACAGGCGACGTTATTTTCTGGTAATCATAAAGTCGATGATGATCACCCGTTAAATGCCGATAAACAAATGTTGGCGGAGATTGTTGTGATCCAATCTTCGGCGTTAGTTGGTAGAACCCTGAAAAGTATGCAGTTTGCAAGGCGTTACGGTATATCTGTGCTGGCATTGCACCGTAATGGTAAAGCGATGGAAGTTGGACGCCGCAGTATCGGCAATATCGTCATTAATACCGGTGATGTTTTATTGGTACAGGGCGATCCTGAGCAAATTGAAGAATTACGTCGCTCGCAGGGCTTTTTAATCATTGATGGCGCGGCAGATTTACCTTATTCGAAAAAAGCGCCAATGGCATTGTTTGTGTTATTTGGCGTGATAGCGGTTGCAGCCATTGGCTTATTACCAATTGCGATCAGCTCAATGTGTGGAATTTTAGTGTTGCTGGCCACTAAGTGTTTGGATTGGAGCGAAGTGTCAGCGGCGCTTAGTAGCCAAGTTATTCTCATTGTTGTGGCATCGCTGGCGTTAGGCTCGGCGATGATGCAAACAGGCGGTGCAGAATATATCGCGCAGCTGTTTGTCGCCCTCGCCTTTGACTTACCGCCAGGTGGCATTATTGCCGCGTTAATGTTGATGCTGGCGGTGCTGACTAATATTGTGTCGAATAATGCTGCGGCGGTTATCGGCACTCCTATCGCTATCTCTGTTGCGACTCAACTTAACCAGCCGGTTGAACCGTTTATTCTGGCAGTATTATTTGGCGCAAATTTAAGTTACGCCACGCCAATGGCTTATAAAACCAATATTCTGGTGATGAATGCTGGTGGCTATCAGTTTTCTGATTTTATTCGTGTCGGTACACCTTTGATCATTTTGATGTGGGTAACCTTATCGTTTTTATTAAGCTGGCTTTATCTGTAATATTTATTCGCAAAGCTAGGTTTAAGGTTTAATTAATGATACAAGAGCGGTTTATTCCCTATAGCAAGCAGGATGTAGTAGAGATTTGTCAGTCGCAGTTACCGACTGATGTCTCTGTTGAATCGTTCCAGCAGCTATGCGAGTTGCTTGGCAGTTATATTCACTTTCAATATCATGAAGTTGTTGAATCATTAAAACAAGATTACGCACCGTTTGATCCGAGTAATGATTTGCGTCAGCTTCATCAAATAAATCCTCAGCAGCGAGCACTGCAACAGCAAGCTTTCGCCGATAACTTTGCGAAAGTATTGGATGCCGCCAACTATGAAAAAATTACCGAGCAAGACTTACAAGATGCTTTGCATGAAGAGTCACTGTTTAAAGTGCGCTTAGCCGTTGAGTTTGATGATTTTGAACAGGTGGTGTTTTATCGACGTGGTGAATCGCAAAAAACAGAAACCCTTTCTTCGCTGTTCGGCCTACGTAAACAAACGATACATTTCACGAATTACCAGCGGGTAGCGATATTTTTAACATTAAAAGATAAAGCGCATTTTCAACAAAAGCGCCAACAAGTGGTTGGTTTTGAGCCGGGTTCGACCATTGTCAAATTATTCCAAAATGTGCCTAAGGCTGATTTAGAAATGCTCTTTCCTAATAGCGAAGTGCGGATGCGGAAAATAGACAAAGTGATTATTGGGGCATCGGCCGTGGTCGGCGGCAGTGTGGTATTAGTCACTAAGCTTGGCGCTTCACTGTTATTGCTTGCTGGTTTATTTGCGTTCTGGTTAGGGTTAAGTGATAAAAATGTAGAAATGACACAGCAGCATATGTTGTCGTTTGCCTTAGGCGTAGGTGTTTTTGGTGGTTTTATTTTTAAAGAATGGAGCAAATTTAAAAGCCGAAAAATTAAGTTTATGAAGGCATTAGCAGATAATTTATATTTTAAAAATCTCGATAATAATGCTGGTGTCTTTCACACCTTAGTTGATGCCGCCGAAGATGAAGATTTTAAAGAAGCTATTTTAGCGTATAGCTTTTTACTTAATGAACAACATGGTCTTTGCTCGCAAGCGCTCGATAGTAAAATTGAACGTTATTTTGATAGCCAATATCAGTGTCAGTTTGATTTTGAAGTTAGTGACGCATTAGCCAAGTTGGAGCGATTTTCTTTAGTTAATTGTCAAGATGGTATTTATCGCGCGATTCCTCTTGCTCAAGCCAAACAACAATTAGATCAGCAATGGGATGAAATATTTAACTTTAATCGGTAATTAATCTACTGCTTAATGCCTAGTTTCAGCATTAACTTAAAACTTTTAACCCGAAGAAATTCTTCATATTTATAATCCTAATAATCAATCGTCATTAAATTTCAGGCATAAAAAAACCGGTGATAAAACTATCACCGGCGTATTAGCTATGAGGAAAGCTAGAATTACAATTATTACAACAAGCGTTCACGTTGAGGAACGAAATGAATTATAGAGTAACCACTCTAGCCTTGTAAAGTGGTTTTTGTAATTAATTTACATAAATGTTGTAAAGAAACAGGAATTTTAAATTTTAATGACAAATAATCGAAAAAATCATGAATTTTTCATCCTAAATGGAAAGTAAGTAACATTTAGTGCGCCTGCTGCCAGTTGTCGCCACTTCCTGCTTCGGCGATTAATGGCACTTTTAGTTCGGCGGCATTATTCATAATTTCTACTAGCTTTTCAGTCACAGTTTCTAATTCCGATGCTTTAATTTCGAAGATTAATTCATCGTGTACCTGCATAGTCATTTTCACGGTATCTGGACTTTGAGTGCTGATCCATTGGTCTACCGCCAGCATCGCTTTTTTGATGATATCAGCCGCTGTGCCTTGCATTGGCGCATTAATAGCTGCACGTTCAGCGGCTTTTTTCCGTGCTTGGTTACGGGCTTTAATATCAGGTAAATATAAACGGCGACCAAATAACGTTTCGACATAGCCTTTTTCACTCGCTAACTGGCGAGTGTCGTCCATATATTGCATAACGTTTGGATAACGCTCGAAATATTTATTCATATATTCTTGTGCTTGATTACGCCCGACGCCAATTTGTTTGGATAGGCCAAATGCTGACATACCGTAAATTAGGCCAAAGTTAATGGCTTTGGCGCTGCGGCGCATATCGCTGGTGACACTTTCAACATCAACACCAAAAATTTCCGCAGCGGTAGCACTATGCACATCTTTGCCTTCGCTAAAGGCTTTAACTAAACCTGGGTCGTCAGATAAATGCGCCATTATTCGTAATTCAATTTGGGAATAATCGATAGCGACAATTTTATAACCTTCAGGCGCGATAAACGCTTGGCGAATTTTGCGCCCTTCTTCGCTACGAATTGGAATATTTTGTAAGTTAGGATCAGTTGATGACAATCGGCCAGTTGCGGCAACGGCTTGCTGATAAGAAGTATGTACCCGCCCTGTTTTCGCTTGTACCAATAACGGCAGCTTATCGGTATAAGTTGACTTTAATTTGGCTAAACCGCGGTGCTCTAAGATTACTTTTGGCAGCGGATAATCTAATGCCAGCTCCTGTAACACATCTTCAGCGGTAGAAGGCGCACCTTTTGGTGTTTTTTTGATGACCGGGATTTTTAATTCATCAAATAAAATTTCTTGAAGTTGTTTTGGCGAACTTAAATTAAAGCTTTTACCCGCTAGGTTATGGGCTTCAATTTCCAGCTCAGATAAACGTGTACCAATGGTTTGGCTTTGCTCGGCTAATAAATCACTATCAATTAATACGCCATGGCTTTCCATGCGCTCTAAAACTTTGCTCAGCGGTAACTCTATTTCATTGAAAATAGCTGCTGGCCCCTGCTCTTTGGCTAACTTTCCATACAACACTTGATGCAGGCGTAATGTAATATCGGCATCTTCAGCGGCGTAGTGACCGGCCTTTTCTAAATCAATTTGATTAAAAGTTAACTGCTTGGCACCTTTGCCAGCAATATCTTCAAATTTAACGGTTTGGACATCTAGGTATTTTGCTGCCAATGCGTCCATATTATGGCGTGTGGCAACACTGTTATAACAATACGACTCTAGCATGGTATCAAAGGCAATGCCGTTTAATGCGATATCGTAGTGGTTAAGGACATGAGCATCATACTTAATGTTTTGCCCCACTTTTTTATGGCTGTCGCTTTCAAGTAGAGGCTTTAATTTTGACAGCACCCAATCGCGATCTAACTGCTGTGGCGCGTCAATGTAATCATGAGCTACTGGCACATAAGCCGCCTTTCCTGGCTCAATAGCAAAAGATAAACCAACGAGCTCTGCCGCCATATAATCAACACTGGTGGTTTCGGTATCAAGGGCAAATAGTTCGGCGTTTTCAAGCTGGGTTAACCAGTGATTAAATTGTTGTTCAGTTAAAACAATGTCGTAATCTGTAGTTTCTGGTGCCGCTACTACCTGTTCAGCTTCTTCGGCAATTTCTTCTGCGATTGACTCTGGATGCTCGTCACTACTTGCTTTTGCTTTGTGTAGATCAGCTAAATGGCGACGTAGCTCAAATTTGCTAAATAGCTCGGTTAATTTGTCGATGTCGGCATCATTTGGCGCTAAATCTTCAACCGATTGTTCAAGTTCTACATCAAGCTTAATGGTGGCGAGTTCATAAGAAAGCGGTAATTGCTCAAGTGCCGCGCGCAGGTTTTCACCTATTTTGCCTTTTACTTGGTCGGCATTGGCGATAACGTTTTCAAGGGTGCCGTGTTCAGTAAGCCATTTTACTGCGGTTTTAGGACCGCACTTTTCAACACCTGGAATGTTATCAACTTTGTCACCCATTAATGCAAGATAGTCGATAATTTGATCAGGCTTAATGCCAAACTTTTCAACAACACCAGCTTCATCCATTTCAACATTGGTCATGGTATTGATCAGGCGAACATGAGGCGTAACCAGTTGTGCCATATCTTTATCACCGGTTGAAATAACCGTTTCTAAGCCTTTGGCAGTGGCTTGAGCCGCAAGTGTGCCGATAACATCGTCCGCTTCTACCCCTTCAATGACTAACAATGGAAAGCCCATGGCGGCGATCATTTCATGCAGTGGTTGAATTTGGCAGCGCAGGTCCTCCGGCATTGGTGGTCGATTGGCTTTATATTCAGGGTATAAATCATTGCGGAAGGTTTTTCCTTTGGCATCAAAGACCACGACAATATTTCCGTGAGGATATTCCTTTTGCAGGCTTTTGATCATATTCAATACGCCGGTAATTGCACCTGTTGGATGGCCATCGGCAGTGGAAAGTGCCTGAAGGTAAGGAACATGATATGCACGGAATAAATACGAAGAGCCGTCCACTAAAATTAGTGGTGAAAGAGTCGAACTTGCCATTGGTTACATTGCCTGATAGAAAATTTCGCTAAGCATGCCATATCGGCGCGATTGTCTCCATATAGAACTAAATACTTATGTCTTTTTTAATGAGAAAACTTAGCAACTTCTGTGGATAACTTTGTGAGCAAACATGGTGAACCTCCAAGATGAAGTTGAGTTCAAGTCGGATTAAGGTTTGTAAGTAGTTGATATATTTCAAAAAGGAGAGGCAAAAATCCTTTTTACACACAACATTTATTATTTTTATTTTTGTGGATAAAATATTTATCTCGTGTTGTTCAAAATATGTGTTGAAATCGCACATTCCTTGAACAAGGCATAAGAGATTACCAGATTGAAAAATGATTACCAGATCATTATTAAATTATTTTTACTGTTTTTTTACAGTGCTAAATAACCAAAATTTATAAGCCAGTAAAATCAATTGCTGGACAAAAATTGGTAAATTTCAAATTAATTTTTTATAAAGTTAGTAATACTTTTTACAAAAAAATGGATTAACTTATGAAATTAGCTGGTGGCTGCCATTGTGGCGCTGTGAGATTTGAAGTAACTGTTGATGAACCCATTGAAGTGGATAACTGTAATTGCTCGATTTGCCAAAAGTCAGGCTTTCTTCATTTAATTGTGCCAAAAGCGCGATTCAATTTAATTCAAGGTCAAGACCAATTAACCACTTTTACGTTTAATACGGGTGTAGCGCAGCATTATTTTTGTAAGGTCTGCGGTATTAAACCGTTTTATATTCCGCGCTCTAACCCTGATGGTATTGATGTTAATTTTCGCTGCCTAGATAAGCCGCCAGAAAATGTCCCGATTATTGCTTTTGATGGTCAAAACTGGGAGCAACATGCCCATAAATTAGCGCACAAAAGCCAAGGTTAGCATAGCATTCTAAACTAAGGCCTATTCCACATAAGTAAAACAGGCCTTAAATTTCTATAAAAAATCGCGTTGAGCAAAATGAAGTGACTAGCTCGCCACTTACGTCATAGTTACAAATTCTTCCGCCGACGTTGGGTGAATAGCAACGGTATTGTCAAAGTCTGCTTTAGTCGCGCCCATTTTCATCGCAACCGCAAAGCCTTGTAGTAATTCATCAGAGCCAAAGCCAATCGAATGAATACCAACAATTTTTTCATTATCACCAACGCACACTAGTTTCATGCGGGTAGGGTCGCGGTAATCTTCGGTAATTGCTTGGTATAACGCAGTAAACTGTGAGTTATAAACTTTAACGTGCTCTTGGCCGAATTTATTAATTGCTTGTTGCTCGGTTAAGCCAACTGTACCAATAACCGGGTGACTAAATACGACAGTGGCAACATTGTCGTAATCTAAATGCTCGTCTGGTTTATTATTAAATAAGCGCTCACATAATCTTCGCCCAGCGGCAACTGCTACAGGTGTTAGCTGAACACGGCCAGTATTGTCGCCAACCGCATAAATGCCATCAATATTAGTATTTTGGTATTTATCGGTAGGAATAAACCCGACGCTGTCGGTTTCAACGCCAGTAACTTCAAGGTTGATAGTGTCAGTGGCAGGTTCTCGGCCAATCGCCCAAATTAATGTATCAACAGGACCAACGCTATTACCATTTTCTAGGTGAATGGTGAGTTGGCCTTGTTCATCTTTGGTAATTTCTTTAGGAACGCTGTTGGTATGTAGGCTTGGACCATGTTTAGCCATTTGTTCAACCAAGGTATCACTAAGCATATCGTCAAAGCTTCGTAACGGTTTTTCTTTTCGAACAATCAGGTGAGACTCGCTGCCTAGCGCATGAAGCACACCCGCTAATTCAACGGCAATATAGCCAGCGCCAATGACTGCGGCTGATTTAGGTTGCTCAGTTAATGCAAAGAAACCATCTGAATCAATACCTAAGTCAGCACCAGGAATATTGGGAATACTGGGGCGGCCGCCTGTGGCAATAACAATATGATCGGCGGTGTAATGCTGGCCATTCACTTCAACCGTATGCTTATCAACAAACTTGGCAAAGCCTTCAATAACAGTGACGCCATTAGCACTAAAGCCTCGTTGATAGGCTGCATGAATACGTTCAATATAAGCTTCGCGGTTTTTAATCAGTGTAGCCCAGTCAAAAGATTGTAAAGGGGCATTAAAGCCGTAATCACGGGCATAGTGCAGGGCGTCAGCTATTTGGCCGGCATACCACATGGCTTTTTTCGGGACACAGCCGACATTAACACAAGTTCCGCCAATGACTTTTGCTTCGATAACTGCCGCTTTTTTACCAAGTTTGGCAGCGCGGTTAGCTGAGGCAATACCGCCACTACCTGCACCAATGGCTAAAAAATCAAAATGTTGTGTCATATATCAACCTTAACGAATACTTTTATCAATAACTTTACTAAATATGGGTGAAAGCCATTTTTACAAGTGCTTAAACTAAAGGCTTGTAAAAGAGCTTGCTCTACTAATAAGCCTAATAAAATTGAATACAGAATTTAGCTTGGATGAAAATCAAACAAATATTAAGGGCTTTAACAAAATATTTGGTATAGAAGCCAAAATTATTTGCCTTAACCTTGAATATTGTCGAGCGTGGCTATAAATGTATAGGAGTTATATATTCTCCCAAGGCCAACAGTATGACCAATCCGTTATTAGCATTCGATACCTTACCAAAATTTTCAGCGATTAAACCTGAGCACGTAAAACCTGCTGTAGAACAAGCCATTGCCAATTGTAAAGATTGCATCGAGCAAGTATTAGCAGAGCATTCTGAATTTACTTGGGACAATTTAGTCGCATCTATTGATGAGGTCGATGATGTGCTTGGTAAGCTGTGGTCGCCAGTGTCACATATGAACTCTGTGGTAAGTAACGATGAATTACGCGAAGCCTATGAAAGCTGCTTACCGCTGCTATCTGAGTACGGCACTTTCGTTGGCCAACATCAAGGGCTGTATTTAGCCTATAAGCAATTAGCGGAAAGTGAGCACTATCAAACCTTAGATACCGCTCAAAAGAAAGTGATTGATAATGCGTTACGTGACTTTCAATTATCGGGTATTGCTCTACCGAAAGATCAACAAGCACGTTATGGCGAAATTGTTACCCGCATGTCTGAGCTTGGCTCAATGTTTAACAATAACTTATTGGATGCAACGCAAGCGTTTACCGTTAATATCACAGATGAAAGTGAATTAGCGGGTTTACCAGAAAGCGCTAAGGATGCGGCAGCTGCCTTAGCACAGTCACAAGAAAAATCAGGCTGGTTATTTACTTTAGACTTCCCAAGCTATCTGCCAATTATGATGTACTGTGATAATCAGGCGTTGCGCGAACAAATGTATCGTGCATTTGTCACCCGTGCTTCAGATTTAGGGCCAAATGCCGGTGAATTTGATAATTCAAAAATTATGGATGAACTATTGGCATTGCGTCATGAACTTGCTCAGCTATTAGGTTTTAACAATTACGCTGAAAAATCATTGGCCACTAAAATGGCAGAAACGCCTGAGCAAGTATTAACTTTCTTAACCGATTTAGCCGATAAATCAAAAGCGCAAGGTCAAGCAGAGCTTGATGAGCTTAAGCAATTTGCCGAAGCTGAACATGGTGTAAGTTCATTAAATGCTTGGGATTTAGCCTACTACGGTGAAAAACTCAAACAGCAACGCTATGCTATTTCTGATGAAGAACTTCGCCCATATTTCCCTGAGCAAACGGTAGTTTCAGGATTATTTACCGTAGTTAATCGGTTATTTGGTTTAACCATTAAACAGCGCGAAGGTGTTGATGTTTGGCACAAAGACGTTAAATTCTACGATGTTTACGATCAACAGCAGCAATTACGTGGCAGTTTTTATTTAGATTTATACGCTCGCGCGAAAAAACGCGGTGGTGCTTGGATGGACGATTGCGTTGGCCGTCGCGCGACCAGTCTTAATACCGTGCAACTGCCAGTGGCCTATTTAACCTGTAACTTTAATGGCCCAGTTGGCGACAAACCAGCATTATTTACCCATGACGAAGTCGTGACCTTGTTCCATGAATTTGGTCATGGCTTGCATCATATGCTTACCCAAATTGATGCGTCGGGGGTTTCCGGCATTAATGGCGTTGCTTGGGATGCTGTTGAGCTGCCAAGTCAATTTTTAGAAAACTGGTGCTGGCAACCAGAAGCGCTAGCGTTTATTTCGGGTCATTATCAAACCGGTGAACCGTTACCTCAGGCAATGCTGGATAAAATGCTGGCAGCGAAAAACTTCCAGTCGGCTATGCAAATGTTACGTCAACTGGAGTTCAGCTTATTTGATTTTAAAATGCACGCCGAATATGACCCTGCTAACACCGATCATATTCAGTCAGTGATAGATCAGGTACGCAGTGAAGTCGCGGTTGTTAAAGCGCCGGAATTTAATCGTTTCCAACACAGCTTTGGTCATATATTCGGTGGTGGTTATGCCGCTGGCTATTACAGTTATAAATGGGCAGAAGTGTTATCGAGCGATGCCTTTTCACGTTTTGAAGAAGAGGGCGTATTTAATCGCGAGACTGGCCAGTCATTCTTAGAAAATATTTTAGAAAAGGGCGGCTCACAAGAACCAAGCGAGTTATTTGCTGCCTTTAGAGGTCGTGAACCCGATATTGAACCTTTACTTCGTCACAGCGGTATTGCTTGTCAATAACGGCTAATAGTGGATAACAACGGAACGAACTATGAAATTAGAAACGTTTGACAAGTTATATCAACGTGCCGCTGAACGAAAAGGCGGTGTTTCGGCGCTGAATCAATTATTGCCAGCGACAGAAAACCAGCAAGCATTGCTGGAACTAACCGATGATCGCTACTTGTCAGCGTTTACTAAAAAAGTGTTTCAATCGGGCTTTGTTTGGCGTGTCGTTGAAAATAAATGGCCAGATTTTGAAGCAACATTTTTTGACTTCGATATCGAAAAAATATTAATGATGCCAGACGATATGCTTGAGCGAAAAGCTGGCGATCCGAAAATTATTCGTAATTTCAATAAAGTTAAAACCATTAAAGCCAATGCCCAAATGATTTTTGAACAGCAGCAAAATGGCTATTCATTTGCTGAGTTTATTTATCAGTGGCCAAGTGACGATATTATTGGTCTTTGGCAATACTTGAAAAAACATGGTGCGCGCTTAGGGGGAAATACTGGCCCTTACGCACTGCGCGCCTTGGGCAAAGATACCTTTTTATTATCGCGTGATGTTGAAGGTTATTTTCGTGCCCATCAACTGATTGATGGCGGCATTCAAACCAAGAAAAGCTTAGCCACTATTCAAGCAGCGTTTAACCAGTGGCAACAAGAATCTGAATTATCACTTACGCAATTAAGTCGCCTCGTCGCTTACGCCACCGGCGATAACCATATTCAGGTCGAAGCGTAATGGAAAATGTGGCTGTTGGTTATGTCCATTCATCAGATGCTGAATATGCCAAGAAAATTGCGCAAAAATGGCAGTTTACTTACATCGGTGATATCGCTGCAGCAACTAATCACCCTGACTTAGCTTTTGTGCTTCAGGTAAATGATCAGGTGCTTGAGCTCACCAAAACCGATGAACCTAAGCTCACGCCAATTAAGGTCGATTTTGTTGAAGGTGCGGTCGCTCATCGAAGGAAATTTGGTGGTGGTCGCGGCCAAGATATTGCTAAAGCCGTTGGTCTAAAACACGGCTTTACTCCACATGTGTTAGATGCCACCGCCGGCTTAGGGCGTGATGCATTTGTTTTAGCTTCGCTAGGTTGTAAGATAACTTTGATTGAGCGTAACCCGGTGGTAGCGGCTTTGTTAGAAGACGGTATTGCTCGAGCGCAACTTAACACGGATATTGCAGAAATTGCCGAACGTATGACACTTATTCATCAATCATCGATCGACGAAATGACAACGCTTAATGATATTGATGTGGTTTACCTTGATCCTATGTATCCGCATAAAGAAAAGTCGGCGCAAGTAAAAAAAGAAATGCGGGTGTTTCAATCGCTGGTCGGCGCTGATGATGATGCCGATCTACTGCTGGCACCAGCAAAGGCATTGGCAAAATATCGGGTGGTAGTTAAACGACCCAGTTATGCATCGCCAATTGCCAATACTAAACCTAGCACTGAAATAAAAATGAAAAAAAATCGCTTTGATATTTATGTTAATCAAGGCATTCCTAAGCACTAAATTCAGCTAGCTTTAGCTAAATCTGATAGAAAACATTTATTGTTACTATAGCTAGCAAGCGTAGGGTATTGTCTTGCGCCGTAACAAAAGTGAAATATATTGGCGTTAAAATTCGCTCATTATTTTTGCGATGAGTTTATTTAGTGCGAGTTTCTACCTTTTCCCGAACGTCAGTTATAGCGATCAGCTGCTTTGCGGTGATCTTTTTATTAGCCATGTATCAAGTGGATAATACTTTGGCAGCAAACCGGCTTCATATTGCTGAATATCAACAACTAAAATCATTAACGACGGTTGATTTTTATCGCACCATTGCTCGTTATTTACAATCTGGCGATGCTAGTTTATTAACCACAGCTGAAAAGCAAATTGACCAAATAAATCAAAGTGGTGAGCGTTTAGCGATTGCCGAGCTTACCGAAACCTTGGCGCAAAAATCTGCCAAGTTAAAAACTGATATCGACACTAAATATCGCGCGCTAGGGAAATTAAGTGGCGATCCAATGGCGTTGCTGAGAAATAGCGAGCAAGGCATGTTGTCGCTAACCGCCAGTCTGGCCGACTATGCACTTAAATCATCCGAGCTAGAAAGCAAACAGCAACTTAATTACCTCAGCACTACCCAGCAAATATCGTCAGCGTTAAGTGCAGTCATTAATATTCGGGAAAAACTCTTTGCTAGTGATGAACCTAATGTCGCACTGATCGACCAACCACTAAAAACCTTAGCTCGTTTAACAGATCAGCTAACACAATTTCCTTCATTAAATATTATTGAAACCAGCGATGATGACGAGGACAGCCTAGTTGACGATGATGACTTACTGCTAGGTGATGACGACGAACAAGTTGACCTAAGTGAAGAAGCGCTAAGTGAACTAACTTCATTAGTCGCCAGATACCGTGGTGAAATTGCTAACACGCTTGAGCAACAAGTAATGAAGCAGCAAGGTTTAAAGCTACTTAACCAAGACGTACAAGCGTTGGAAACTATTATTTTGGCAGGTGAATCAGCCATTCTGGCGGAGCAAGAAAATATTAATAATCGCATCACTTGGGTGGTTATTATGTTGATGTCAATTTTAGTCATTTTCCTTGCGGCTAATTATTGGTTAACGCGCTCTGTCGTGCTTAAACCCCTGCGCCGATTACGCGACAGTTTTGTTACTTTAGTGCAAGAAGGGCGGGTTGATTTAATTACCGGTATTGATCAAGGCACCGAGCTTGGCCAAATTTCCACTAGCTTTAACCAAATGGTCTCGCAATTAGCGGAAGAAGATAAGCAGAAAGCACAGCAGTTATCGATGGTTTCTAGTGCCATGCAAACCATGGAATCTCAGGCGCAAACCATTTTAAATTCCTCAGAAACCACCAATGAACATTTAGTGGCAGCTGGTGAAATTATGCAGGCTTTAACTCAGGTAACAGATACTGTTCATACGTTGTCACAGCAGGTAGTGGAAAATGCCCAAGCAACCGAAAGTGCGATGAATGATAGCCAACTGCAAGTTACCGAAGTGCTTAAAGCTAGCGAGGAAACCAATGGCGCAGCACAATCAGGTAAAGAAGCCATTTTATCGTTAACGCAGTCGGTAGATAGTGTTGGCTCTATTGTTGATGTGATCAGCGCCATTGCTGACCAAACCAATTTACTAGCGCTAAATGCTGCGATTGAAGCGGCACGAGCAGGTGAGCATGGTCGAGGTTTCTCGGTGGTTGCTGATGAAGTACGTCAATTAGCTGGCAAAACTCAAGATTCGCTGAAACAGGTCAGTGAACGTTTAGCGCAGTTAAATACTGCTAGCAGCGCACTAGAGCAAAATATTTTTGGTATTGAGCAAGCATCAGGTCGCCAGCAAGAAATTTCGCAAGTGTTAAAAGATAATGCAGAAAAAGTGGTGGCGCAGGCAATTGCTTCAGCTACGGTAGCGGCAGATTCTTTAGAGCAAATTACTCAACAGCGTCATCATTTTGCAGAGTTTGAGCAAGCCATGGCTAGCGTTAATAATGAAGTAGGGCATTCAAAAACCTTGGCTGAAACTATTTCCCATGATGTTGCTACGCAAATGCGAGATATTAGCGAAACCTTGAAGCTGGTTTCATAGCATTTTTCTGGTAATAATCAGCAGTTAAGCACTGCAAACTAACCTCTGATCTTCTACAATAGGATCAGAGGTTTTTTTATGGCTAAATCACTGTGTAAGTGGAAAAAGAAAGATATTGAAAAAAATATCCATGAATTAATCCACATTGTTGATAAACCTAGGTTTATCTGTAAAGACTGTGCCCGAAGTGCACACGATAAAGGCTTTTTATGCAAGCCAATTAAATTGGCGTAACTAATGCCTAATATATGCCTAGCAAATGTTTAATCAATGCTTAACCAATAGCGAACGATAAAGAGAAATTATGATTGCGTTAAATGAAAAAATGCCAAGTGGCCAATTACAAGAATTAAAAGACGGCAATATGTTAACCCACAATACTGACGAATTATTTGCCGGTAAAAAAGTGGTGTTATTTGCCGTACCTGGCGCATTTACCCCAACTTGTTCAGCTGCACATCTGCCAGGCTATGTGGTGTCAGCCGATGAATTAAAAGCTAAGGGGGTAGATTTAATTATTTGTTTATCAGTAAATGATGCCTTTGTCATGCAAGCCTGGGGTGAAGCGCAAAACGCTGAGCATATTGCCATGATGGCTGACGGTGACGGTAGTTATACCCAAGCGTTAGGCTTAGCAATGGAAACAGGGACTTTTGGAGGATTACGCTCGCAGCGCTATGCGATGATCATTGAAGACGGTGTAGTCACTCACTTAAATATTGAAAAGCCAAAAGAATTTGAAGTAAGTGGCGCAGAAGTAACGCTTAACGCTTTGTAATCGCAGTTATCTATATCGATAACATAATACAAACGATAACAATTATCATTGTGTATCCATTTGTTTTTATTGGATTTGTTTGATTTTTGTGATCGGAAAAGGCAAAATGCGCCGATTGAACCAACACGAGGTATTCACATGCTTAAACCAGCGATGGTCGACCAACTAAACGATCAAATTAACTTAGAGTTTTATTCTTCTAACCTTTACTTACAAATGAGCGCATGGTGCGAAGAAAAAGGCTTTGAAGGTGCCGCTGAATTTATGCGTAAGCATGCTAATGAAGAAATGGGTCATATGAATCGCCTTTTCACTTATGTCAGTGAAACCGGTGCTATGCCAATTTTAGGGGCAATTGAAGCGCCACCACATGACTTTGATTCATTAAGCCAAGTGTTTGAAGCTACCTATCAGCACGAATGTTTAGTTACCGAGCGTATTAATGCCTTAGCGCATGCGGCATTTACTAGCCAAGACTATTCAACATTCAACTTCTTACAGTGGTATGTTGCCGAGCAGCATGAAGAAGAAAAACTATTCAAAGGCATTATCGATAAAATTGAATTAGTGGGTAATGATGGCAAAGCGTTATTCTTTATTGATAAAGACCTTGCGGAATTAGCCAAAACAGGTTCAGAAAGTATCATGACTAATTCGCCAGCATAAACATGTTAGTAATTGATTTTAACAAGGGGGCTGACTAGCTCCCTTTTTTTTATCGCTCTGGTGTAGCTTATCGCTTTATAATAGCGCTTTCCTTATTCACTGGGCATATTGATGTCAGCTAAACAAATTGATGTATTAATTATTGGCGCTGGTGCCGCAGGGCTAATGTGTGCCGCTACTGCAGGTTATCGCGGGCGCTCGGTTACCGTGGTTGATATGGGCAAAAAGCCTGGCCGAAAAATTTTGATCAGTGGCGGTGGCCGTTGTAATTTCACCAATGAAAATGCCAGCCCTGAAAATTATTTATGCCAAAATCTGCATTTTGTTAAATCATCATTAAGCCGTTACACCGCGCGAGATTTTATTGAATTGGTTGACCGTCATGGTCTGGAATATCACCATAAAACGCTTGGTCAGCTATTTTGCAACAATTCCGCCCAAGATATTGTCGATATTTTACTGACCGAATGTGATTGGGCTGGCGTTAATCTTGCGCTGCGCAGTGAAGTGCTATCGGTTGAAAAAAACGAGTCAGGCTATTTAGTTAATACTAGTGGTGACAGTTATCAATGTCAGTCGCTGGTTGTGGCCTCAGGCGGTTTAACTATGCCAAAACTGGGCGCTACGCCAATTGGCTATAAAATTGCGGAGCAGTTTGGCTTAACTGTGTTGCCGACTATGGCGGCATTAGTGCCTTTTACTTTGCACGATCACGACAAGCAACGCTTTGAAGGCTTATCGGGCATTAGCATAGATTGCTTAGTTAGTAGTGAAGACGGTACGGCATTTCGCGAAAATATTTTATTTACTCATCGCGGCCTATCAGGGCCAGCTATTTTACAAATTTCCTCATTCTGGCGAGCTGGACAAGCGGTAACCATTAATTTATTACCCGAGTCGCCAATCAGTGAATTAGTGGCAACATGGCGCCAAACCAGTGGTCAAAAATCACTGAAAAATATGCTATCAACAGTGCTACCAAAGCGTTTTATTGAAAGCCTCGTTAATCATAAAGACATTACCGACAAAGCTATTAGCCAGTTAAGTAATGATGAAGTACGCTATTTATCTCAATATTTGCACCACTGGCAAATTAAACCCAATGGCACTGAGGGTTATCGCACAGCCGAAGTCACTTTAGGTGGTGTCGATACCGATGAACTTTCCAGTAAAACCTTTGAAGCGAAAAAAGCGCAAGGCTTGTATTTTATCGGTGAAGTGATCGATGTTACCGGCTGGCTTGGCGGCTACAATTTCCAGTTCGCTTGGAGCAGTGGCGTCGCCTGTGGGCAGGCGTGTTAGTGTTGTGTAAGGCAGTTTGCTGTTTTTATCAGATTTTTCTTAGGACTAATCTCGACTAGTCTTGAGGTGCAAATATAGCCACCTTTTACAAATCGGGATCACCTAACACTCCACAAAACTTTACCGAGACTGTGCTTCAAAGTGTCAGAGAAATATGCACTTACCTACAGTGAACAACATAGGTGTTGGACTAGGTTGTTGATTTAATAAATAAATTTAAATTGAGAGCAAATCTTGCATGGTTCTGAAAGACAACAAAAACAAATCATCTCTTCACTCAACTATAGGCAAGCCAAGATGGAACCTCTCAATAAAACAAGGGCACTACTTTATGCTGCTGTGGTAAGCGTATTTACACTCATTTCCAGCAGTGTAAATGCTACGCTAATTCCAGCGGACTTATCAATTGAATCCAACATTTGTTTCGGAACGGGTTGCGCTAAACTCCCACCTATTCGAACCGATGTTACCTATAACGGCCAGATAAATGGAATTGGGTTTAATGATTCTGATCAAGGTGCTTCATCTGATAAGACGTTTACCGAAACCGGTGATAATGCTGAGGCCTACATTTCAAATGCAATAACGGGGAGTGAGTTTTTTTCTGAGCTAAGTTCCTTCAATATGTATTTTAGTTTCAGCGTGTTGAATAACTCTGCAACAGACAGCTTTGATGTGACTTTTGGACTGGATTTCTTCCTTGAAGCCTATGCAAATGTTATGGCATTTGATCCTAACGCAGGGCCACAATCTTCACCCATAGGCGCGGATTCGCTAGTAGATGTTTATGTTGGCGACAGTAACGGAAGTATTTTGTCTAATTTGATTGAGTTAGGAGGTGGTGGAAACACAATTAATGGTACGACATTTCCAGATCAATATGGCGGTTATTATCAAATGCTTGGTTCAGACTCCTTTAGCCGCTCTCTGGCTGCAGGTAGCAGTTATAACTTTTTTGGATCTTTTTCCGTTTCCTTAGATGACGAAAATTTTAACCCTAACTCTACAGCTATGGGAACAGCCTCTCTCTCAGTAGAACTGCTTGATGTCACCAATACTACGCCGATATCTGAAGACCCGACAGCTAATATACCTGAGCCATCACTGCTACATCTAATGCTGGCAGGTTTAATTGGTTTATTGGTAAGACGTAGAAAATTCTAATAACGAATCATCGGGGATACCTCGTTGATATTTGAGGCTAGCCTTTAGCTAATACATGCTAGCGTCAGAAACAAACATTATTGGTTAAATTTGTTTGCCAACATTTTTAAGTGATCACTTTCTTTTTCGAAGCAGCTGATATGACGCCATAGTGTCATTGGCGCCTTTGCCAATTTTATCTGACGCTAAATGAATGGCAGTAACACTATTATTTAGTGCATTCGCCGATTGAATTTGTTGCTCAGTCGCTTCAGAAATATCACTACCTAATTCAGCGATTTGCTCTGACGCCTGACGAATATCGTTGAAAGCGTCAGCGGCATCTTTAACACCTTCTAAATCTGAGGTCATCTGGCTTTGGCTTTCGGCCATTTGTCTTACTGCTGTTTTAGCTTTAGTTTGGAGCAGCTCAACATTTTCACCAATATCGGCTAAAGCTTCTTGGGTTTTTAATGAAAGTTGACGTACTTCACCAGCAACTACCGCAAAACCTCGACCAGCTTCACCTGCTCGGACTGCTTCAATCGCAGCGTTAAGTGCCAGTAAATTGGTTTGTTCGGTGATGGTTCGAATAACATCGGTGATCACTGTGATTTTCTCACTTTGAGCGGCAACCTCGTCGATGATATTCGCGGTACCGGTTAACGACTCAGATTCCAACTCAGACTGCATGGTGGTTAATAATTCAACCATTTGATTAAACGGCGCCAACATTGGCTCAAGCATTTCCGTGCGAGTATCATTTAACAGACATTTGTCGATCAATTGAAAGTAGTTGTCTTGCATTAAACGATAGTTATTGAGCTGATTTTGAAAGCTGGTTAGCTGTTGTGAAAGCATTGATGTATCGGCAATATTTTTCATTGCTTGAAAGGCTATCGCCAAATTTTCAACAGTGCCAACTAAACATCGATGCTTGCTTTTGCAATATCTTAATTGTGTAGCTGTTATCGCTTGGCTTTTGCGCTAAGCCATAACAGATATGCAGCGGTAATAGGTGTTCCTCTCGCGGGTGACAATACTTAGCATCAGGCGCAAGATGCCAGTTGTTTAAGCGCTTCTTACGCTCTGCTTCCGATAGTTTGTTGCTGGTGATGGTTTCGGTCAACCAATTGTCGAACGCGATGTTTTTAAGGTTACTTGCTGCCTGATCAGGCGCAAAAAATGCCGCCATATTGTGAAACGAAAAACCAGAGCCTATCACTAACAAATTATTCCATGCTAATTTGCTAAGGGCTTCACCAATAGCTAAGTGTAAATTTGAATCGAGCGATTGTACCAATGACAACTGCACACAAGGAATATCAGCATCGGGATACATGATTTTTAACGGCACGAACATGCCGTGATCAAAGCCGCGATCTTGGTCTAATTGGCAATCAATACCTGCTTGTTGCAAGCTTTGATAAATGGCTTGCGCTAATGCTGGCTCGCCTAAATTTGGGTATTGAATTTCATAGGCTGCTTCGGGAAATCCGTAATAATCGTAAATTAAAGCAGGTTTAGGATTTGCCGTTATTGTTGGCATCGATGCTTCCCAATGGGCGCTAATTACTAGAATAGCGCTTGGTTTGCGAATACTTTGTGCCAGTTGCTTTAACGTGGTGACCATGGCTTGATGCTTAGGGTCGCCAAGTAATGGCATTGGGCCACCGCCATGAGAGATATAAAATATGTTTTTATTTTCTGTCATGATTTTCTCCAATTAGCTAGAAAAAGGGCCCAATTAGCCAGTACATGTTAAAAAATAGGCTGATAAGCTAGCAGGTGTTACTGGCGTATACCTTCTACATGCAGCTCTAATAGCACAGTCGTTGGCCCTAAAATTTCTTTCATACCGTAATCGGCTAAGCGAATTTGTGTGGTACCTGAAAAGCCAGCACGGTAGCCACCCCAAGGATCTTTACCTTCACCAATTTTCTCAGCATCAATCACAATATTTTTGGTGGTGCCGTGTAAGGTAAAGTCACCGTTTACCGTTAATTTGCCATTACCGTGATCGGTAATTTTACTGCTGACAAATGAAGCTTTAGGGAATTTAGCGGTATTTAAAAAGTCATCACTGCGTAAATGCTTATCGCGCTCAGCATGATTAGAATCAAGGCTAGTAGTGTCGATATTTACTTCAATTTTGGCCGCGTCGACATTACTTTCATCGTATGAAAATTTACCGTCGAAGGTGTTAAATCTGCCGGTAAGCCATGAAATACCTAAATGCGAGGTTTTAAAATTGATGCTAGCGTGTGCGCCTTTGGTATCAATAATATAGTCTGCGGCATTGGCCAACGGTGATAATGCACCTAACAATAGGGCAGCAATTAGTGTTTTTTTCATCCTAGTTCTCCAGTTGTAAATTAAGGTAATTGTTAATGTTTTAAGTTAATGTCGTAAATTAATGTGTTTCTATTCGAGGCGACAGCATACGTTTTAAGGTATTGTCTTTGTTAATAAAGTGATGCTTTATTGCGGCAAGCGCATGAATCGCGACTAAAATCATTAACCCATAAGCACTGTATTGATGGATAAGCCCAGCGATATCTTCTTGTTGATCAATTAAGCTGCCGGCACTTGGAATGGTGAACCAAGAAAACAGTTCTATGCCTCGGCCATCAGCGGTAGAAATTAAATAACCAGTTAAACAAATCACCAGCACTAATAGATACAGCAGCGTATGGGCAATCTTAGCCCCAGCTTGTTCTATTGAGCTGCCCATTGCCACTGGTGCAGGATTTGTTTTTTTCCAAACCATGCGACTGATCAGCAGAGCAAACAGCAGCAAGCCAACACTTTTGTGCAGGTAAGGTGCAGTTTTATACCACTGGCTGTAATAGTTTAACTCGACCATCCACCAACCTGAGGTGAACATGCCAATAACAACAAGAGCGGTCAGCCAGTGAAAAAAAATGGCTAGCCAACCATAAGTTGTTGTAGTGTTTTTAATCATTTCTACCTCTGCATGTTGTTAAACGATTAGCGATCAAAGCTAACGGCTTTACCAATGAAAATAAGTGTACTATTAATCTTTTATATGATTAATAGCGCTTAGGTTGTATAACTATCAACAGTGCGTTGATAATTGGCGTGAGTAATTATTGTAGGTAAGTTGAGTATTATGATTCGAGTCGATTTATTAAATGTCTTTGTTACTGTCTCAGAAGAAGGCAGCTTTACCAAGGCTTCAGAGCGGTTGGGAATGTCTAATCAATTGGTGAGCAAATATGTTGCTCAACTGGAAGAGCACCTGAATACTCGCTTACTTAATCGCACCACCCGAAAAGTATATGTAACCGAAGCGGGTGAGAAATGTATTCAATACGCTAAGCATATTTTGGAAAGCGTTAATGAAATGGAAGAGCAGTTTGGTGAGCTGCAAACAGAGGTCAAGGGCACATTAAATATTAGCGCGCCGGTATCATTTTCTACTTTGCATTTAGCTAACTTCCTTTGTGAGTTTAAACGGCAATACCCGAAAATAGCGCTAAATGTTCAGTTAAATGACCGGAAAGTTGATGTTATAGAAGACGGTTATGATATTGCACTTCGGATTGGGCAGTTAAAAAGCTCGTCGTTGATCGCTAAAAAACTAGCACCGGTTAGGCTAGTGGTTTGTGCCTCGCCAGATTATATTAAAGCCAATGGCATGCCGAAACACCCTACTGAACTAAACCCTGAACACTTACTACATTATCGCTATGCCGATTTTGATAAACCCGATAATGAGTTATTAAAAACTTTTAAATTGTATAGCCAAACTAAACGAGCGACTATGGTGGCTAATAATGGTGAGCTACTGATGGCGGCTGCTATTGCTGGCGAGGGTTATACTTTACAACCTACTTTTATTGTTGGAGAGGCAATAAAGCAGGGGAAACTTCAAACCATGCTTGAAGGCTTCGAACCCGAAGCGATAGGGTTATACGCGGTTTATCCGCATCGAAAATTAATCACCTCAAAAGTAAGAGCATTTATCGACACCATTGACGGATTTTTTGGGTCGCCACCTTATTGGGATGCGTTTTAGTCGCTGTTTTTAATCTAACATTGTTTATAAAAAAGCCCCAACAATTAGGGGCTAGATTAACGGTTTAACTTGTTAACTGCTTAACTGTGTTAAAACTGATTTCCTATTAACTAAAATCATCAAATGCAATTTGCTGCTCACTAATTTGACGTCGTTTTAGCATCTCTATAGTTTCAGACATCATAGTTGCAGGCCCGCATAAATAGAACGCTAGGCTTGATGGTTCAGGTAACTGTGGCCAGATTTCTGCCAATAATGATTGGGCGTAGCCGGTAGCGCCTTGCCAATGATCAGTTGGCTTTGACAATATTGGCAGATAGCGAAAACGCTGATTGGTTTGCGCTAATTGCTTAAACTCCCGTTGATATACCAAGTCTTGTTCAGTGCGCGCTCCATAAATAAAGATGATTTTGGTTGGGTTATTAACCACAAGTTGCTCATCAATAATTGCTTTTAATGGCGCAATACCAGAGCCTGCTCCAATTAACACTAATGTTGTGTTCGCGTCAGGTAACTTGTGTTGGGGGGTTATCGCGAAATCTTGAAATGGCCCTAACGCTTCAATGGCTTGTCCTATCGCAAGATTACCCAAGTAATTTGAGCCAATACCGGGCAAGTATTTACTGTCTTTTTCTTGAGTTGGCGCTTGCTGCATTTTGATAGTAAAAACTAGTGTATGACCATCGCCGGTATTAGCAATTGAGTAACTTCGTGAACAAGCATCAAATGCATAGCTTTGATCAGGCGTTTGTTGCCAACGAGCCTGAAATTCAACGGGTAAGTCTTTCGGACGAGCTTGGCCTTGACCTGCATGAATTAAAAAGCGCATAAAGGCACCAGCACGGTAACTGACATTATCACCCAGCACGGTAAAGGTAAGCTCTTTGATATCAGGGCTGATAAAGCGATTTGCCACCAATTTCAGCGTGTGTTTTTTCGCGTCACTGACATCAATTAAGGTCATATGATCAACATCGCTAGCAAAATGTTGACAGGCTAGTCGGTAGCCTTCGGCTAACTGTTCTTGGCTAAATTGCTGAGCATCGGCAGACGTGATGCGGGTATTGGGGCTGATCAGCACCTGACATTGACCGCACGTACCACCGCCGCCGCAACTTGAAGGCAAGACAACATGATGTTCGGCAAGCTCATGCAGCAGGTTGTTAGCAGTTGATAACGACACTTCACCTAAGCTTTGTTGATGATTATCAAACAGCTTGACCTTACTTTTTTTGGTAAACCACGGCAATTTGTATTGGCCGTTGATCGCTAGGTTAACAGTCCAAATAATGCCAGTAATCGACAAGCCTAGCACCAGTAACGCAGATAACATCATCGGGATATTATTAAAGCTGCCAACATTGGTGTAATCCATAAAATGCAGCATAAAGAAAATATCGGCGAGCCGTTTATCATCGTCACTATGTCCGACTAATCGCCCTGAGCCTGCTTCAATGTAAACACTGGTATTAACATCATCGCTAAAGTTAATTTGCCAGCTGGCGTTTTTCTGCTTGGGAAAATCATCAATAGCGCCATTAATAAGCGTAGCTGAGTCAATGGTTCCTGGGCCATTGTATGACTGCATAGCCAATTGGCTCGCTAAGTTTTTATCAATGGTTAATCGTTCACCACTGTAGGCGTGATAAAGGCTGTAGCGATTACGGAAATGCCGATATAAACCATGCTCATGGTTAAGCAAATAATACGGTTCGCCGAGTAGCTGAATCAGGCTAATTGAAGTCGCAGCATCTGCTTTAGCTAAAATACTCGCTGGCTCTAACAATTGAGCACTATTAAGTGGGGCTTGTTGATGATGGGCGCGATATTGGTGACCTGCGGCTTTGCGATGGTCCATCAAGTTAAAGTAAAAACCTGATAGCAACCAAATCAGCAGTTGAATACCAACAAGCAACGACAGCCATTTATGAATTTTTTTAAGCTTATTCATTAATGGCACCTCTAGAGCTTAAGTTACTGGTTAGCGGCTGTTTAACCGGAGTCACAAAGGGAGTATTACTTTTAAATATTCGGTAAAAGGTTAAACATAAACCACAAGTGGCGGCCAATAACCCGAATAGTACCGTCCAAAATAATAATTGGTTATCGGCCTCACTGTCTTGGTAATCCATGACATGAAAACGGAACATCCAATCAAATAAGCGCCACCACTCGTGGACCTTACCAACAATTTCACCTGTCGTGGCAGAGATATAAATTGACGGTGCGCCAAAATTATCAAAATTCACACGCCACGCAGGTAATACTTTGGGGTTCAATTCAAATGGAGGGTTTTGTTCAATTAACTGGGTATTTATTACCGCGCCATCACCGGTGTATTCATGCTGCGCTATTTTTACCGCTAGCGCTTTGGGTAACGGTGATAGTAGTTCACCGTTAGTGGCATCAACTAAATATTTATTTTCCCCTTGGCTAAAGCGATAAACCGGTGTATCGATAAATACACCAAGTGATAAGTCATCAGGTGTGCCGTACTTAGTAGCTAACTCGGCCAAGGTGTAATTGATCTTGTTACTATTGATTTTGGTTTGCTGGTTGTTCACTAAGCTATCGCCGTGAATATAGTCAATATCAAAGAACACCATATAAGCGCCGGTTACCGACCAAATAACAAATTGAGCACCTAAAAATGCCATTAACCATTTATGATATTTACGACTGGTTTTTAGCAAACTAAATGGTGCTTTGTGATGGTGTTCGAGCTTGGTCGACTTCCACAATAAATAGACAGCCGGTAACACTAATAACGTCAGCACAATGGCACTGGCCATGCCGCCTACCATAGGTGCAGCGATGCGGCTCATCACTTCAGAGCCAGTACCGCTGCCATATAAAATTGGCATTAAACCAATAATAATGGTCGCTACTGTCATCATGACTGGCCTTACACGTAAGCCTGCGCCTTGGATAATTGAAGCAACTAACGCTTGATGATCAAATGCTCGACCTTCGGCTTTTGCCGCGCTTTGTGCTTCATTGTAGGCTTGGTTTAAATAGACCAGCATGATCACGCCAATTTCGACGGCAACCCCAGCCAGTGCGATAAAGCCAACACCAACGGCGACTGAGAAATTAAAGCCTTCAAGATACATCAACCAAATGCCACCGATCATTGCCAGTGGCAGCGTACCCATAATAATGGCTACTTCGGCAAAACTGCGGAAGTTCAAGTAAAGCAAGACAATGATAATGGCTAGGGTCAGCGGCAAGACATAACTTAACTTCTCTTGCGCGCGCTCCATATATTCATATTGTCCGGCCCAGCTAATGGAATATCCGGCAGGCAAGTCAACTTCACTGGCTACTTTTGCTTTGGCACCAGCGACATAACTACCAATATCGACGCCATCGATATCAATAAACGTCCAACCATTAATTCGCGCATTCTCACTTTTAATGCCTGGCGGCCCGTCTTCGACATAAACATTGGCAACATCAGCTAGGGCAATACGTTGGCCTTTCGGCGTAACAATTGGCAGCTTTTGCAATTGCTCTGGCGAGTCACGGTAATCTTGCGGATAGCGCAGGTTAACCGGATAACGCTCTAATCCTTCAACGGTTTGTGTCACATTCATACCGCCAATGGCGGTTGCCACCACTTGCTGAACATCGGCGATATTAAGGCCAAAGCGTGCAGCCTTAACTCGATCAATATCGACTTTAATATAACGACCGCCAGCAACGCGCTCAGAATAAACCGAGGCGGTGCCTGGGTAATCTTTAAGTACAGTTTCAAGTTGCTGACCTATTTTTTGGATAACCGCTAAATCACTGCCTGCCACCTTAATACCGACCGGTGTTTTTATACCGGTGGCGAGCATATCAATTCGGGTTTTGATTGGCATTACCCAAGCATTGGTTAAGCCCGGAAATTGCACCAGCTTGTCGAATTCTTGTTTTAAGCTTTCGGTAGTTACCCCGTCTCGCCATTCACTTTTCGGCTTTAATTGAATAAAGGTTTCAATCATGGTCAGCGGCGCTGGATCGGTGGCGGTTTCAGCGCGTCCCACTTTACCGAATACCGATTGTACTTCAGGTACAGTGCGGATCAGTTTATCGGTTTGCTGTAATAGCTCACGAGCCTTACCTATGGATATGCCGGGGTAGGTAGTTGGCATATACATTAAGTCACCTTCATCAAGTGGCGGAATAAATTCACTGCCAATTTTATCTAGTGGTGAAAAGCCAACCCAAGTGATTACTAATGCAGCAACTATCGTCGCTTTAGGGTAGGTTAGTACTAACTTTAAAATTGGTTTGTAGCCAGCAATAAGGGCGCGGTTAACCGGGTTTTTATGTTCGGAAATAACCTTGCCGCGAATAAAATAGCCCATTAATACTGGTACTAAGGTAATGGCTAAGCCAGCGGATGCTGCCATGGCATAGGTTTTAGTATACGCCAGTGGCGCGAACATTCGGCCTTCTTGGGCTTCCAGAATAAATACCGGTAAGAAACTTACGGTGATAATTAATAAACTAAAAAATAACGCAGGCCCGACTTCACTGGCTGATTTAGCAACCAGCTGCCAGCGCGCTTCGTTAGTGAGTGGCTTGTCTTTGGTATAGGCTTCCATATGCTTATGCATATTTTCTATCATGACAATAGCGCCATCAGTCATAGCGCCAATGGCTATGGCAATACCGCCAAGTGACATGATATTGGCATTAATGCCCTGAAAATACATGATGATAAAGGACACTAAAATGCCGAGCGGCAAGCTGATAATAGCGACAATGGATGAACGGACGTGGAATAAGAACACCACACACACCAGGGCAACAACGGCTAATTCTTCAATCAGCTTTGACCATAAGTTATCAACTGCTCGTTCAATAAGGCCAGATCTGTCATAAACGGTAACGATTTCTACGCCATCGGGTAGGCCTTTTTTCAGCGCTGCTAATTTGGCTTTTACTCCGTTAATGGTTTTTTGCGCATTTTCACCATAACGCATCACCACAACACCACCAACGGTTTCACCTTCACCGTTAAGTTCGGCAATGCCGCGGCGCATTTGCGGACCCACTTTAATATCAGCTACATCACCTAATAGCAGTGGCGTGCCATTAACGTTTAGACCAAGCGGAATAGCGTCGAGATCAGCAACCGATTGAATATAGCCTGAAGCGGTAACCATATATTCTGCTTCTGCCATTTCCACTACTGACGCGCCAACTTCTTGGTTACCTTGGCTGATCGCGGTTTGAATTAAACTTAACGGAATATCGTAGGCGCGCAATTTATCAGGATTTACCATCACCTGATATTGCTTAACCATGCCGCCAATTGCCGCGACTTCTGAAACGCCGTCAACGGTTTGCAGTTCATACTTTAAAAACCAGTCTTGAATACTGCGCAGTTGGCTAATATCGTGCTGACCAGTTTTATCAATTAATGCGTATAAATAGACCCAGCCGACACCGGTGGCGTCTGGCCCTAACTGCGGTTTGGCCGAATCAGGTAAACTCGGCGCGACTTGCGATAAATATTCAAGTACGCGCGATCGCGCCCAATACAGATCGGTATCATCATCAAAAATAATGTATACGTAGGAGTCACCAAAAAATGAGTAACCTCGCACAGTTTGCGCCCCCGGCACCGACAACATTGCCGTGGTTAATGGGTAAGTTACTTGATCTTCCACCACTTGCGGTGCTTGCCCTGGGTAGGACGTTTTAATAATGACCTGTACATCCGACAGATCTGGGATGGCATCAACCGGTGTATTTTTAAAAGCAAATAAGCCGGCGCCCACTAAAATTAACGTGGTCAGCAACACAAAAAAGCGGTTGAAGACTGACCAATGTATAATACGTTCTATCATGTCAGTCTCGCTTAATGGTTCATGTGTTGGCTATGTTCCATCTCTGGCATAGCGTTATTTTCAGCTTTTGAATCAGCTGGTTTTAAATCAATAATCACTAAGTCATCGCGTACTTCAAAGGTAAAGGTAATGGCTTGCCCTTGCTGAAGTTGTGACAAGTCAATTTGCTCAGCAGCAATAAAATCCATAGTGGCAGCAGGGCGATCCCATTTTTCAATGGCGTCGCGGCTAATATTCAACACTCGGCTTTCAAGGGCAATCGTATTAATAACACCGTTAACCGTGGCCGATGGTACTTGCATGGTTTCGTCGGACTCAGGCCCAGGTTCAGACATAATATGGATGCCTGTTACTTGATAGCCGCCATCTTGAGATTTCGTTACTTCAAAATGTAAACTTTGCCCAGCGCTTAATGCATTAATATCAACACTGTCGGCGACGATAAAATCCATGGTCATTTCTGGCCAATCCCATTCATCACTAGGACCATGGCTGATATTAGCCATGCGGTGATCAGTCATTACGCTATTAACCTGACCTTCAAGCCATACCGAGTTAGGTGTTTGGTCTGCGGTCATACGTTTAAAATCAGAATTCTTACTTGATTCTGAATCAATAAGAAACTGCGCAGAAGTGACCACTACATCATCTTCATTAAGGCCACTGACAATTTCAATGTACTCTTGACCCACTTGCCCGACACTAACTTCAATTGATTTAAATTGTCCTTCGCCCAATGCCAATACGACGCGGTCTTGTTTACCCGTTCTAATTACTGCTTCTTTGGGCACAACCAGTGCATTGTGATCGGCATCAGATGAAATACTAATTTGCGCGAACATATTCGGTTTTAATTGATAACTGGGGTTATCAAACTTTAACCTTACTCGTAGGGTGCGGGTTTCATTATTCAGTGTTGGATAAACATAATTGACCACACCGTGCCATTGTTTGTTGGGCAGATAATCTAAGGTCATGGTTACCGGTAAATCGGCTGTAATAAGCGCGGCATCACGCTCGAATACTTCGGCTTCTACCCAGACTTGATCAAGTTGGCCAATACTCATAATGGTGGTGCCTGGCCCAACATAAAAACCTTCTCGTACCGCAAGGTTTTCAACTACACCGGATTGCGGTGCATAAAAGGTTACGGTTTGTTGAACTTGTTTGGTGGCAATTAAGCTATCAATAAACTTAGGTGACATTTGCAATGCCAACAAACGCTTTTTAGCTGCCCCTACTAAATGTTGGCTTTCTTGATTCAGGGCTATCAACATTTCTTTTTGCGCATTAACTAGCTCTGGTGAATACAGTGCGTAAAGTGGCTCGCCCTGTTTGACTTTATTGCCTTCGGCTTTAATAAATAACTGTTCTATCCAGCCATCCACTCTTGGATGAATATGCACTAATTTGTCTTCATCATATTGCACATAACCGACGGTATTAATTTCGGTGCGCATCGCTTTTAGTGCAACGGGTGCTGTGCGCACACCAAGGTTATTAATAACATTAGGTGCAATTTTTACTGCACCAGGGCCGTGTTCATCGGCAGAATTGGCTTCTTCATATACCGGAATTAAATCCATGCCCATTGGTGACTTACCCGGTTTATCTCGGCGATAGTTAGCATCCATTGGTGCCACCCAATACAGCGGCTTTTTCTCGTCACTGTTGCTGGCTTGCTGCTCTGAAGCTGGGTTGCTTGGCGTTAATGTCACAGCGATAATTGCGCCAAGTGCTGCACCTAAGGTAAGTGTTATTAAGGTTTTAGAATTAGTTGGCATGGTTTGACTCCATTGCTAGGTGCGTATGTGGCTTGGTAAGCAAATAATTTAATCGGGTGATAGTTTTTAATGCATCTACGTCAATTTTGATTTTAGCGATAGTGGTATTTAATTCGGTAATACGAGCCGATACGACATCAGCAAAACTTCCGTCATCATTGGTATAAGCGGTTAATGCCGCTTGAGCTTGTTCATGGCTTTGGCTTACCAGTTGCTGCTGGTATAGCGATTGGCGTTGGTGAATCCGATTAAGGTTGCGTAATTCTTTATCAACCTGCGCCATTATATTGCGCATTAGTAATAGCTTTTCGGTGTATACGGCTTCAGACTCTGCAACTGAGGCAGTGACTTCTTGATCTTGACGATTTTCAGTAAATAACGGTAAGTCAAAAGTTACACCAACGGAAAAAAAGTCGGCACGGCTCATGCCGTTTGGCGCATCATCACGATAAGCGTAACTGGCATTAACCCCCCATTGCGGTTTATAAGATTGCTTAGCCAATTCAACGCCTTTTTTCGCCACTTGCTGTTTAACATCAATTGCTTGAACCGCAGGGTGTTGAGCAATAATTTGAGCTAATTGCTGTTGGTTATACTGCTCGGTTAAAACTATCTGGCTATAGTTTACGGTAAGCTTAGGCAGCTCCTGTGCTATAGCAACTGATTGCAAATGCTGATAAAGCTCAGCACTATTTGAGTGTGATTGATTCTGTTCAACTGGCGTTAGCCATTCTGACAGTGTGGCAATTGCTGTATCTAATTTTTGTTGTTCGGTCACTAGCAAATCATCGAGGCGAACTAATTCTAATTGCGCGCGAATAACATCTTGCTGGCGCGTTTTGCCTAACGTAGTGGTGTAATTGGCTTCGGCAATTTCCACCATTTGTTCAAATAACACTTTGTCTTTGTTAATTAAATTAATCGTTGTTTGGGCAAGATAGGCATCTAACCATAATTGGCTGACTTGTTGTTTTACTTGTGCAACACGATTAGCACTTAATAACGGGAAACTACTGGCCTGAGTGCTAAGCTGTGCTTGTTTAATCGCCAAGCTATCGCCACGTGGCAGCATTTGGCTGACACCAACTTTCAGTTGGGTCATGGCCTCTTGATTAAATTGCCAACCGTCAGTGGGTAAATTCATCGCACTAATCGACAGTTGTGGATCGGGTAAGGTTGATGCTGCTTTGCTGCGGGCTAATGTTGCAGCTTGTTTAGCGCTATTGCCTTGATGCCAAGGATCGTTTTGCTGCGCTAGTGCAACTGCTTGTTGTAAGGTTAATGGCTGAGCCACTAACGACATCGGCAAAAATAAAAATAGTAAATAACAGAGTTGTTTCATTTTACCTCCAGAAAATCTGGAATTTGTGTAAGTTTTTGGCTTAAGTTATTCGAATTAAAAAATTAACTGAATGAAAAATAACTAAATAATAAAAGCCAGCTTAACTCAGTGCAGCAAATTTTAGGCGCACTGATCCTAGATTAGGCAAAAATTGGTGGGCGAAACAGCTCGGAAATTGAAGTAAGGCGTTGGGCAGGATCGATATAAAATGCACGCTCAATGTTGTTCACTTTAGGGTGCTTAATTGGCGTTGCTGTTAAGAATACCACATGACCGCAGCCCGTTTTCGGGCAATAGCAATCATTTACACAGCATTCTTTATTATCTTGGCTATGAGGTTGAACATTAGCAGCCATAGGGCTTTTCATATTAGCATGATCATGATTGGTCATTGATGCCATCGACATCATTTCATGATGGCTGGAGGTATTAGCTGAATGTTTGGTGTGCATTGAAATATCACAAGACATCGCAGACGATGCTAATGCTTGCCCAATTAGTGCAAACATAAAGCTGACAATTACGAATACTTTAGATATCGACGTTAACATTAGCGAGTTCCAAACCCGATCCCATAGAGAAACACGCAGGAAAAGTACCACAGAGCAGTAGACCGGAGCAAGTATTGTCCTTAATTTGATGATGACTCAATGCTAGCAGCAAGCGTTTCATAGGCCTGTTGGTAGCGTTTATCTTTGGCATACATAGTGGCCAAAAAGCGCGTCAGTTCAATATCATCTTTTACTAGTCCGCTATTTTTGGCAAGCGTGATAGCGTCATTTAATTGTTGATAACACAAAGTACTGGCTTCATTTCTGCAACTAAATTCGGCCACTTTTTTATACACTAATAGCTGTACTCTGGTCGAAGTGACTTTCGTCGCGCTGTCTTTTGCCAGCTCAAGTGATTTTTTCGCCGACTCTATTTGACCTAGATGTTCTTGATATTCAGCCAGTCTGGATAATGAAAATGCCTGATTTAAAAAGTTCTTATCTTTACTCGCCCATTGATAAGAAAGTTCCATGGCGTCGGCCGCTTGCTGATAATGGCCTTGCTCTTGTTCAATTCGCCCTAAGTTGTAATAGCTGATTGATATAAAATGTTTACTGCCAATTTTTTCAAAAATTGGAATGGTTTGTTGAATCGGGATTCGGGCTTGATCAAAGCGATTTAAATTGCGTAATACCGCACTATATCGTTGTAAAAGCACGCCTTTGTCTAAGTCATCTTTTAAATACGATAAGTATTTTTGGATCAATTTTAAATTGAGTTCTAATTGATTATCTTTTTCTAAAATTACGTTGGCAAAGGTTAGTTCTATTAATGCCGCTGCTTCTATCGTTGGTGTACTACTTTGTTTGGCACTTTCATAGGCCGCTTGTGCGGTGAGTAAAAACAACTCGTACTCTCGGCGCTGGTAATGTGCGCGTGCTTTGTTAACGAGTGCACTTGAGTACCAAGCTTTATCAAGCATGCCTGAAGCCATTGCCTGTTCAACATAAGTGAGTATTTTTTCTGATTGATCAACGAAGTACGCCACTTCTGACAACAGAACCAGTAATTTTGCTTGTTCTTTTGGCGACATTTCGCTGTTTAGTTGTGCCTGCAATTCGTAAAAGGTTTGTTCAGGTTGAATGGCAATGGCTTGATTATAACTAGTGAGGTTAATTTCTGCCGCGTTAGCCGAGGCATGGCTAAAAATAAAGTAGCTAAGGGTTAAACAAATCAACAACGTTTTCAAAATGATAGCTTGGCCTTGCGAATTCAGAAATTGAAGGGAGTTGTTTTAGTTATTACATTTTTAGCTAAAAACTTCAAACCATATATTATGGCTTTGTCGCGATAGTTTTATGATGACACAATAAGTGAGAAACGCAGGTATTAAGTTTACGCGTTAACTTAGCCTAATTGAGTGAAGGAAATAAAAATTAATGAATATACTGATTTTAGGCAACAAAGACCTTGCGACTAATTATGCGCTTAATATGTTATTACCTCAACTCAGAGAACAACACCAAGTGCATTTATGGCTGTCAGCACAGGTTGGTAAACAAAGTGAGCGTCCGCGCCAGCTTCAGCTGTTAAAATTTTTTGAGCAAGACTTATTTAATTCGATACTTAGTCCGGCCTTGGCTGGTAGGAGTACAGCGAGCTTTCAAACATTTGAGAACTTTACTACTTGGTTGTCGTCGGAGATTAAGCAGGTCAGTCAAATTAACTCAGCTGAGTCTATAAGCGCAGTGCATGAACTAGCGCCAGATTTAATTATATCCATACGCTTTGGTGGCATTTTAAAAGATGAAATTATTCAAATACCTAAACAGGGGGTTGTTAATTTACATTCTGGTATTTTGCCAAAATATCGAGGGGTGATGGCGACGTTTTGGGCGATGAAAAATGGCGACAGCCAAATTGGTACTACGTTACATACTATCGATGATGGCAGTATAGATACTGGAGAAATTATTAAAATTTCTAAGCATGCGGTTGTACCTGCCAAATGCTATTTAACTCATGTGCTTTCGCTTTATCGTCAGGGCGTGGTTGATATTATCGTTGCCGTTGATTGCTTAGCTAAGGGACAAAAACTTACGACCTTACCCCAAGAAAGTAGCGATAGTTATTTTACTTTTCCAACATTGCAAGACTGCCATGACTTTGCGGCCAAGGGCTTTGAGATGGTTAATGAGCAAGACTACTTAGCTTTTATGAGAGAACATTATTTATAACAACATCAATTAATAACTATTACGCGACAAAGAAGTTTGCATTTGCGGAGCTATGCACAGAGTGTAAGTAATCAGTTTGGTTATAACTAAAAACGGCTAGTTATAAATATTAATACAAATGAGAACGATTGTTATTTGCATGAGATTTACGTTTGATTACACTACGGCTCGTTAATTTTTCAAATGAGCCTTAGCAATGACAACAAAAAAAGTAAGCCAAGATAAAAATCAATTGTTTGGTGCTAGCGCACTTGCCGCAGCAATGGTATTTGCTACCCCAACAGCGTTTGCTGAAGATGTAAAATCAAACTGTGAACAAGTTGATCAAGAGGCGTGTGAAGCCCAAGACGCCATGGAACGCATTCAAGTACACGGAATGCGCAGTTCTATTTATCGTTTTGACAAATCAGGCGACCCTCGCCGCGTTGCTGACTTAGTCGACACACCAACCACTATTACCGTACTGACTCAAGACCAAATTCAAGAATCAGGAAATACTGATCTTAAAGATATTTTATCGGCCCAAGCTGGTGTGACCTTAGGCACTGGTGAAAACGGCAATGCTTTTGGTGACCGTTACATTATTCGCGGTCATGAAGCACGCAGCGATGTTTTTGTTGATGGTTTGCGTGATCCTGGCATGACCACGCGTGAAAGCTTTGCGACTGAGCGAGTTGAAATTACGAAAGGGCCAAGTGCAACATTTGCTGGTCGCGGCTCTGCAGGTGGTGCGGTTAATTCAATTACTAAGCAAGCATCAACTTCTTACAACTTTGGACGTGTTGATGCCGCAATTGGTACCGACGAACATACTCGATTAACGCTTGATTATAATGTTTCAGTGGCAGAAAGTGCAGCGCTGCGGATAAACGCCTTGCATGCCCAAGAAGATAAGCCAGGTAGAGAAGGTATTGAACGCGAACGCAAAGGTGCACAGCTTTCAGGTGTTTATGACGTTTCTGAAAAATTAAAATTCCTTGCCGATGTTTATTACTTACAGGCGAATGATATTCCTGATTTAGGTAGTTATTTCGACCGTGATACCCGAAAGCCAGTTGAGGATATTCCGGTATATGCACAAGATTCAGATTTCTTAGACTCGGAAGTGACTACCTTTACCTTACGCACTCATTACAATATTAGTGATAACTTACGTTTTTATAACGCTACCCGTTATGGTGAAACAGAAAATGGCTACATCACCACAGGTATTCGTGGTGGCAATCGTGCTGATACTGATCCAGTAGCGCCGAATGCGGCAACTATGTCATTAAGCTCGCACCAAGGCTGGCAGAATGTTGATTATTTTGCGACGCAATTTAACCTATTTTGGGATTTCACTGCGGCTGATTTTAAACATCAATTAGTGTTTGGTTTGGAATACAGCGACGAATCAGTTGATAACGGTGTTTATAACATTAGTTACGGTAATGAAGGTAACTGTTTACTTAATGGTCGTCGTGGTGTTTCTGCTGGTTACTGTATAGTTGATGGCAACGGCAATACCCTAGACAATATTTCGGGCATTATGAACCGCTCATATACTCGCGGCGATGCTGATGCCTTATATGATATTGAAACGGTATCAATTTACTTTATGGATACCGTTCAATTAACTGAAAAAGCCAGCTTGTTCTTTGGCCTGCGCCAAGATAGTTTCGACTACAGCAATGACACGGTAAGTCGTGGTGAGTCAAACTTATATGCTTATGATGACGATCTTTATAATGGTCACTTAGGCTTGGTTTATGACTTAAATAAAGACACTAACTTTTATTTAACCTACAGCACAGCAACCAATATTAATGGCGGTGAGTCTGATTTAGGCGCTAACTGTGGCTACGGCGGTTTATGTGGTGATCCAGAACAAGCAACCGTTGCTGACCCAGAAACAGTTGAAAATATTGAGCTAGGCACCAAAGTGATGTTTGGTGATGAACTGATGTTCACTGCTGCCCTATTTCGTATGACTAAAGACGATGTCATGGAAAGCGTAGGTGATAGCTACTCAACTTTAGGCTCGTTAAATACTGGTAAAAACCGTGTTGAAGGTTTAGAAATTGGTTTGGTTGGCGAAATTACTGAGCAATTAAGTGTGCAGTTATCTGCTGCGGCAATGGACTCAGAAGTACTTGATTCATTTAATGAAGATTACATTGGTAAAGCATTAAGCAACTTTGCTGACAAGAGTGCATTTGTACAATTACGTTACCAAATTAATGAGCAATGGGTAGTTGGTGGTGATTATTCTTACCAAAGTAAAATGTATGGCGGCCAACCTGATACCGCAGCTGGCTATGATCAAGAAAATAATCAGTACAGCATTGTCGTACCAAGCTATCAAGTTGTTGGCTTGTTTGCGAATTATTACCCAACAGAAACCTTATCATTTAGGTTAAATGTCGGTAACGTTTTTGATGAAGAATATTGGACAGCGGCATATCGTTCAGGGTCGTTTATGTACTTAGGCGATGCTCAAAATGCTCGTTTAACCATGAACTATGAATTTTAGTTAAGAGGCAAAAGATGGTTGTTATTGAACAGATATTAACGCAAGCGGAAGTTCAGGAATTTGCCCAAATACTTGAACAGTCCCCTTGGCTAGATGGCAAGAAAACCGCCATGGGTATGGCCAGTCATGTTAAAAACAACCATCAAGCCGATGGTGAACACCCTAATATTCGTGCGCTAGCTAATCGGTTACTAGCGCGCATTGGCGAAACGCCGCAATTAATTTCTGCGGCTTTACCACACAAAATTTTTCCACCGTGCTTTAATCAGTATGGTGAGTCAGAACAGTACGGCTATCATGTGGATGCTGCTATTATGCGTTTGCCAAATAGCCAAGAAGTATTGCGTAGCGATGTTTCGATGACAGTGTTTCTTAATGAGCCTGAAGAATATGAAGGCGGCGAGCTTGTCATTGCCACTGAATTTGGCGAACAAAAAGTTAAACTTAGAGCAGGGCAAGCGGTAGTTTATCCGTCAAGTAGCTTACATAAAGTTACTGCAGTAACCAAAGGCAAGCGACTTGCTGCAATTACCTGGATGCAAAGCATGATTGCTGATGCCAATTTACGGCAGATATTGTTTCAGTTAGATAAAAGTATTCAAAACCTTATTGCACATCAGACGGCGGATAGAGCCGAGTTAGATAGACTTCATCATGTTTATCACAACTTAATTCGACACCATGGACAACTTTAATCTGATACCTTAGTTATCAAATCTTAGTTATCAAATTTTAGTTATCAAGAGCCAGTTTTACTTCTTATTAAACAGGCGCTAGCCTCTGATTAATACTGCTTAAGCTACTGTTCAATTAATTCATTAATAGACATTAATACCTGATCAGGGCTTTCAACTTGTGGGTAGTGACCAACTTCAGCTAGACAAACCACATCAGCATTCGGTATCAGCTTGTAACAGTCAAATAAACTTGGAGACTTCTTTAGGCTCTTTTTCTTAATTTCATCTCATATTCTGCTGGTGAGATGTTCCCCAATTTATAATGTCGCCGTTTCTGATTATAAAACGGCTCGATGTA